>JAYUNL010000140.1:0-2084 GCA_043761745.1 Rhodocyclaceae bacterium | reverse complement strand
GAGAAGAGCGCGTGGATGCTGCGCAGCCTGCTCGAGAAATAAACCTGCAGACGCGTTCCCGATACTTACGCAAACGGCAGCTTCGACAGAGGTACTGCCGGCTAGATGATTTTCCCGAGCGCCAGCTTCGCTACCAGTAAGCTGTCCTTCACCAAGATTTGGCTTGGATGCCCGCAGTGGGTCGTGAGTGTGAGTTCGCGCAATGCGGAAGCTGACGCTCGCGAGCATATGTGGTGCAATGAACGCGAACGCCTAGTTTACTCCAGCACTGCCGCTGGCGATCTTTGCGCATTTTCGATGGCCGTTTCGGAGGGGCATGCGCAAACTGCCGCGCCAGATCGTCATGCCTGCAACGGGTTGGCCCATTTCAATCCCGGGAAGCGAGCGAAGTCGCGATCGGTGGTGCAAAGCGTCGCACCGTGTTCGATTGCCAATGCCGCAATGGCCGCGTCACTGACCAGCGCACCCTTGATCTGAGCCGACCGCAGAAGGCCGGATAGTACGCTGAAGAAGTTCGCGCCGGCTTCCACTGGGTGCACCTGCGGGCGCTCCAACCAACTCGCCGCGATGCCTTGCGCCTTGTTCATTGAGAGCGGGCGCTCGAATATCCGCTGGTGGGTGGTGATGCGCAGGAAGGCGAGGATGGTTTGCCAGGGCAGGCCTACGGCTTCAGCGCCGGAGAACACGCCTTCCACCCAAACCTTGGCGGCGGCGTGCTCCTCCGACTCGGCGTGGTACGCGTAAATCAGCAGATTGGCATCGAGCAGCAGCATCGGCTCAGCGCCGGTGCGGGCCGTCGGCTTCTTCCAATGCGGCAGAGATTTTGTCGAGCGTGAATCCCGCCTTGAGCGAACCCAACTTTTGCGGCTGCACAACAAAGGCGCCGGACTGCCGCGCCGCCTGCACTTCCAGCAGCCCGCGCCGTAATGCGGCGTTCACGACTTGCTTGAACGGCTTACCGCTCTTGCGGCTGGCGCTGGCGAGCTTCGCTGCAACGTCGTCGTCCAGAGTCAGGGTAGTGCGCATAATCGGCTCGAATTCCGGGAAAGCATCATAATGCTACCATGATGACATCATGATGTCTAATTCTAATTCGCAATAGAATATGCCATAATAATCGGATATTAATCCGAGGTGCGACATGGCGAGAACCGCGAGTGGCGAAGGACAGAGAAAATGGGCGCGTGAATTGTTGGCCAATGCCAAGACGGCTGAAGAGTTGAGGCAGGCCCAGGCAATCCTGCTACCGCTAGAACTTGGACTGAGCCTGGAGCACACGGCATTGGCGATCGGCCGCTCGGTGAGCGCGACCTGCAAGCTGCGTAATCGGCGGCGGCGCGAAGCCGCGGGCGAGTTGACTCCAAAGAAGCGCAAACACGAACTGCGCAATCGCGCAGCAGCCAACCTGGAACGCGAAAGCGCCATTCTCGACGAGCTTCTAACGGGCTCCGCGCAAGGCGGGGTGATCGTCATCCCGGCGCTCAAGCCAGCTTTCGAGAAGGCGCTGGGTAGACCGGTCGCCTTATCCACGCTCTACCGGATCCTAGCGCGCCACGGCTTTCGCAAGTTGGCCCCCGATAGCGCGCACCCGAAGGGTAACCCCCAAGGGCGCGAGGACTGGAAAAAAAACTCCCTGGCGAGTTGGCGAAGATCATAGCCACTTGGGCGAACGTCAAACCGTTGCGCGTGATGTTTCAGGATGAGGCGCGGTTTGGACGGCTCAGCCGCTGCCGCTACTGTTGGGCCAAGCGGCCGCTGCGACCCATGGTCAAGGCCATGCTCACCCATCAGTATGTCTACGCCTACGGCGCCCTGAGCATCGCCGACGGCCGCTTTGATAGCTTGGTGCTGCCGCATGTCAACGGCCAATGCATGGAACTGTTCCTCAACGAAATTGCGCAACGTTATCCGCAGGAGAACATCATCATGGTGCTTGACGGTGCGGGTTGGCACAAGAACCAAGCAATGGTGCTGCCGGCAAAACGTCAAACTACATTTCCTGCCGCCCTATTCGCCTGAACTCAATCCGGTCGAACATCTGTGGGATGAACTTCGAGAGAAGAACTTCCACAACCGCGCATTCG
>JAYUNL010000139.1:0-24649 GCA_043761745.1 Rhodocyclaceae bacterium | reverse complement strand
CCAAATATCGCCTTCTTGCGCCGCTTTGGTATAAATACGACGTGATATTTTCAGTCCCATTTCGTGTGGCTCAAACTCTGATACTCTTTCATTGTGAATATCCTTCTCGTGATGGAGACAGAAGATTCACTTTGACCGCAGCATAGGTCAAACCTTTGTGAGTCCCCCGGCAAAGCCGGGGGATTACCTCAAGTATTTAAGCGGACAGCAGTGATCTCATCTATCAGTTGAAGCCACTCGAATTGCGTGTAATTGCGCTAGCGCATCAGCGTAGGGGTCCCGGATATTGGGCCGATCGTCGTTAGCCTGGGCTACGCCCCTTCTTTTCTACGGCACTAAATATGAATACCTGGCAGCTACCCCTTTTCAGCCTGCGCTTTTTCCCGGTCTGGCGGCGCAACTACCTTGTGTGGTGGAAGCTGGCTATTCCTTCCATCCTCGGCAATCTCGCTGATCCGCTGATTCTCATGTTGGGCCTGGGCTACGGTCTGGGCTCGCTGCTGCCCATGCAGGCGCAGCAACTGGGCGGTGTTTCCTACATGACTTTTCTTGCCGCCGGCGCGGTGTGCTTTTCGACCATGAACAGCGCGACTTTCGAGGCGCTCTATTCGGCCTTCTCGCGCATGCAGGTACAGCGCACCTGGGATGCGATCCTCAATGCGCCGGTCTCGCTCGACGACCTGATGCTGGCGGAATTACTCTGGGCGGCGAGCAAGGCGTTTCTCTCGGGCACTGCCATCCTCGGCGTGGCCTGGGCGCTGGGCCTGACTTCCTCGCCCATGGCGCTGTGCGCGCTCCCCGTGGTGTTTCTTGCCGGTTTGGCCTTCGCCGGTCTGGCCCTCATCGTGACCGCGTTGGCGCCTAGTTATGATTTTTTCATGTATTACTTCACGCTCTTCGTCACCCCCATGGGCTTGCTTTCCGGCGTATTCTTTCCGGTGGAGCAACTTCCGCACGGATTCCAGGTCGTATCATTGATCCTTCCGCTCTCGCATGTCGTGCGGCTGGTGCGCCCACTGTTCCTGGGCCAGGTGCCGACTGACATTCTGCCGCATGTGGCGGCCTTGGCAGCTTATGCCGTTGTCGGCTTTTATGTGGCGCTGGCGCTGACGCGACGGCGGCTGCTCAAGTAGAATCGCCGCATGGATGCCTTGCTGGTTCTCACCAATCTGCCGGATGACCTGAGCGCGCAGCAACTGGCGCAGGCGCTCGTTGAACAACGCGTCGCCGCTTGCGTGAACATCCTCGCGCCTTGCCGCTCGGTGTATCGCTGGCAAGGCAAGATCGAAGACGCCACTGAGGTGCCGCTACTCATCAAAACCACGGTCTCGCGCTACGCAGCCCTGGAGGCGGCGATACGCGCCAACCACCCCTACGACGTGCCCGAAATCATTGCGCTGCGCATAGACCGCGGCGTGCCCGAATACCTTGCCTGGATCGCGGCCGAAACCGCTGCGGATTGACCCGATGTTGCGACTGATTGTGTGGTTGTTTGGTCTGATGGTGTCCGCTGTCGCCATGGCTGGCGCCGAACCTCTGCCGGTGGAGCAGGCCTTCCGTTTTTCCGCGCGCGCCCTCGACGAAAAGACCCTTGAGCTGCGCTACGACATCACCGACGGCTACTACCTTTATCGTGACAAATTCAAGTTCGTCGTCGAGCCGGCCCCCGCTAAGCTGAGCGCGCCGCAATTGCCCGCTGGCAAGATGAAGAAGGATGAAAACTTCGGCAATGTCGAAATCTATCGCGGCAAGCTGGTCTTCAAATTGCCAATCGAGGCGGCAGGACTAGCCGCCGTAACCCTCAAAGCCACCTCGCAGGGCTGCGCCGATCTGGGCGTGTGCTATCCACCCAATCCGCAGAGCGTACAAGTCGCAATGACGAATTTTTCGTCGATCGCCGGTGATGCCAATGCCAATGCTGATCCGGTCTCGGGCGGCGACGAGTCGTCGCGCATTGCGCGGCTGCTCAAACACGCGAGCTTCTGGGCCATCATCGCTGGCTTTTTTGGTTCGGGCGTGCTGCTCGCCTTCACCCCTTGCGTTTTTCCGATGATCCCGATTCTTTCCGGCATTATCGTTGGTCATGGTCACACTCTTACCAAGAGTCGTGCCTTCACGCTGTCGCTGGGCTATGTGTTGGGCATGGCGGTGACTTACGCCGCCGCGGGTGTGGCCGCCGGTTTGTCCGGCTCGTTGCTCTCCGTTGCTTTGCAGAATGTCTGGGTGCTGGGCGGCTTCGCAGCGATATTCGTATTGTTGTCGCTTTCCATGTTTGGCTTTTACGAACTGCAACTGCCGAGCTTTCTGCAAAGCAAAATATCGGAAGAAGCCAATCGACAAAAGGGCGGTTCGCTGCACGGCGTAGCGTTGATGGGCGCGCTCTCCGCCGTCATCGTCGGCCCCTGCGTCGCCGCGCCGCTGGCCGGCGCGCTGCTCTACATCGCCCAGACACGCGATGCACTGCTCGGTGGCAGCGCACTCTTCGCCATGGCGCTGGGCATGGGCGCGCCGCTCATGGTGGTGGGCATGTCGACTCGACATCTGCTGCCGCACAGCGGCCCCTGGATGGAGGCGGTGAAAAAATTCTTCGGTGTGATGCTGCTTGCGCTGGCCATCTGGCTGGTATCGCCGGTGATCCCACCTGCCGCGCAATTGCTCGCGTGGGGTGCGCTGGCCATCGGTAGCGCCGTGTATCTGCGCGCCATCGATCCGCTGCCCGCCAACACCCACGGCGCCGCGCGCTTCTGGAAAGGCATCGGCGTTATCCTGCTGCTGGCCGGCGCGGCGCTGGTCATCGGCGCATTGGGCGGTTCACGCGATCCGCTACAACCGTTGGGATTTTTGCATAGCGGCGCGGTGGAGACAGGCACCAAATTCCAGCGCGTGAAAAATGTTGCTGAACTCGACGAACGCTTGAAAACTACCAAGCAAGCCGTGATGCTGGATTTCTATGCGGACTGGTGCGTCTCCTGCAAGGAAATGGAGCGCGACACTTTCAGCGATCCGCGCGTCAAGGCGAAACTCAACACCCTGCTGCTCCTACAGGCGGATGTCACGGCCAATAGCGAGGACGATCAGGCGCTGCTCAAACGCTTCAACCTCTTCGGCCCGCCCGGCATCATTTTCTTCGACGCGCATGGTCAAGAGGTCGTTGAGACACGCGTGGTCGGCTACCTCTCGCCGGATGAGTTCCTCAAGGTGCTAGACCGCATCCGCTAACACCGGGCGAGGGATCGCGAGTAAAATTCGCCTTCCCTATTTTCCCTCTCAGGCCGCCGTGTTTTCCGGAATCGTCGCTACTACCGGCAAGATCAGCCATATCGTTGCCAACGAGAAAGGCCTGTGCCTGACCATTGCTGCGCCGGGGCTGGATTTTTCCGATGTGGCGCTGGGCGACAGCATCGCGGTGAATGGCGTGTGCCTCACGGTGATCGAGCACAGCGGTGCCCAGTTCAGTGTCGATGTCTCGCGCGCGAGTCTGGATTGCACGGTCGGTCTGGATGCGCCGGGCGAAGTGAATCTCGAAAAAGCGCTGCGCCTGGCCGATCGACTGGGTGGCCACCTCGTCACCGGCCATGTTGACGGCGTGGGCGAAGTGTTGAAGTTCGAGCGCATCGGCGAGAGTCACGAGCTGGTGATCCGCGCACCACTAGCCTTGGCGAAATACATTGCGCGCAAAGGCTCCATCACCGTCGATGGCGTGAGCCTGACGGTGAACCGCGTTGATGATGGCGATTTCGCCATCAACCTGATTCCCCACACCGTGGCGGTGACTACCTTGAAACGACTTGCTTCTGGCAGCCGCGTTAATCTGGAAATCGATCTCATCGCTCGCTATGTCGAACGCATGATGAGCGCGAAAAAAATGGAAGGGGCCGCAGCGTGACGGCGCTGGCGCCCATAGAAGACATCATCGCCGACATCCGCGCCGGTCGCATGGTGGTGCTGGTCGACGAGGAAGACCGCGAGAACGAAGGCGATCTGGTCATCGCCGCTGAGCATGTCACGCCCGAGGCCATCAACTTCATGGCCAAGCACGGGCGCGGGCTGATCTGCCTGACGCTGAATGAAGCGCGCTGCAAACGGCTCAACCTGCCGCTCATGGTGCGCGACAACCGTTCGCCGCACGGCACCGCCTTTACGCTCTCCATTGAAGCCGCCGAGGGCGTCACTACGGGCATCTCCGCGCACGACCGCTCGCGCACCGTGCAGGCGGCTGTGGCGAAAGATGCCCAGCCTTCGGACATCGTGCATCCCGGCCACATCTTCCCGCTCATGGCGCAAAACGGTGGCGTGCTGGTGCGTGCTGGGCATACCGAAGCGGGTTGCGATCTGGCCGAACTGGCCGGCTGCGAACCGGCCTCGGTGATCTGCGAGATTTTGAAAGACGACGGCACCATGGCGCGCCTGCCCGACCTCGTCGAGTTCGCCCGCGAGCACGGCCTCAAGATTGGCGCCATCGCCCACCTGATCCATTACCGCAGCGAAAACGAAAGACTCATCGAGCGCGTGGCGGAAAAGGAAGTCACCGGCCCGCATGGGAGCTTTCGCCTGCGCGCCTATCTCGACAAGACCACCGGCGAAGTGCATCTCGCCCTCATCAAGGGCGAAATACGCACCGACGAAGAGACGCTGGTGCGGGTGCATGAGTCGGTCTCGGTGCTGGATTTTCTCGATGCCGAGAGCAAGCGTCACACCTATAGCGTCGAGCGTGCCATGCGCACCATCGCTAAGCACGGCAGCGGCGTCATCGTGTTGTTGCGGCGTAGCGAATCCGGCAAGGATTTGATCGAGGCGCTGTCTAACGGCGCGCCCTCCACCCGGCCGGCAGTAAAGTGGGATCCGCGCCTCTATGGCATCGGCGCGCAGATCCTGCGCGATCTCAATGTACGCAAGATGCGGCTGCTCGCCAGCCCGCGCAAAATGCCCAGCATGGCCGGTTTCGAGCTGGAAGTTTGCGGCTACCTCACTCCCGATCAAGCGGAATAAAAATCCATCATGGCCAGATACGACAACATCCTCGAACTCGAACCCGATCGCGCCGGCCAAGGCTTGCGCGTCGGCATCGTCATGAGCCGCTTCAACACCGACATCGGCGAAGGGCTGCTGGGCAGTTGCGCGGCGGAACTCAAGCGCCTGGGCGTGCGCGAAACCGACACGCTGCTCGTCACTGTGCCGGGTGCGCTGGAGCTGCCGCTCGTCTTGCAGACCATGGCGCAAAGCGGCAAGTTCGACGCGCTGATCGCGCTGGGTGCGGTGATACGTGGCGAGACTTATCACTTCGAAGTGGTCTCCAATGAAGCCGCGCGCGGTATTTCCGATGTGCAACTCGCCACCGGTGTGCCCATCGCCAACGCGGTGCTGACTACCGAAGATGACGATCAAGCGCTGGCGCGCATGCAGATAAAGGGCGCCGATGCGGCGCAGGTCGCCGTCGAGATGGCGAATTTATTGAAGGCATTGAAATGAAATCGCCACGTAGGCGCGCGCGGGAGTTCGCGCTGCAAGCGCTGTATCAGTGGCAGATGAGCGGCAACGACTTGTCCGCCGTGGAAGCGCATCTGCTTACGGTAGGGGGTTTCGACAAGGCCGATCGTGCGCTGTTCGATATGCTGCTGCGCGGCGCCAGCGAACATGCGCCCGAGCTGCAAGCCCTCATCGCGCCGCATCTCGACAGAGGCTACGGTGAGCTTTCGCCCATAGAGCGCGCCGTGCTGCTGCTCGCTGCCTTCGAACTGAAGCATCATCTTGAAGCGCCGTATCGCGTCGTCATCAACGAAGCCATCGAATTGGCCAAGGCCTATGGCGGCACCGATGGACACAAGTACGTGAATGGCGTGCTGGACAAACTCGCCGCCGAATTGCGTCCGGCGGAAGTGGCAGCAAAGCAAAGCGCCAAGACACCAGGCGCACCGAGAGAAGAATAGCGTTTAGGCGCATTGCGTTTACGCCCATGCCTTCCGAATTCGAACTCATCGCCCGCTACTTCACTCGTCCGGTGCGCCACACCGTGCTGGGCGTGGGCGACGACGGCGCCATCGTGCAGCCGGCTGTCGGCATGGAGCTGGTGGTGACGACAGACATGCTGGTGGCTGGCACGCATTTTCTGCCTGATACCGACCCCGAAGCGCTGGGCTGGAAGGCGCTGGCGGTGAATCTCTCCGACCTCGCCGCCATGGGCGCGCAGCCGCGCTGGGCGGTCATTGCGGCGGCTTTGCCCGAGGCGAATGAGGCGTGGATTGCCGCCTTCGCGCGCGGCGTCTTCGCAGCAGCCGATGCCTACGATGTCGATGTCATCGGCGGCGACACCACGCGCGGACCGCTCAACATTGCCCCAACAGTATTCGGTGAAGTCCCGAAAGGACAGGCGCTCAAGCGCGCGGGCGCGCAGGCGGGCGATGAGTTGTGGGTGTCGGGCACGCCTGGCCGCGCGGCCTTGGGCCTCGCCCATTTGCAGGGCCGCGTCCGGCTCGATCTGGCGGCCCAGGCCGATTGCCTGACAGCGCTGCATAGACCACAGCCCCGCGTCGCGCTGGGGTTGGCCTTGCGCGGCTTGGCCAGTGCGGCGATTGATGTGTCCGATGGCTTGCTGGCCGACATCGGCCATATCCTCGAAAGCTCGGGGCTCGCCGCCGACATCGACTTCGCCCGCCTGCCTCAGGCTGCGCTGCAATCCTGCGAAAATCAAACGCTGGCGCGTGATTGCTTGTTGGCCGGCGGCGACGACTATGAGTTGGCTTTCGCCGCACCGCCCGCTCATCATGCGAAAACTGTTGCGCTGTCGCAGCGCCTGGGGCTGGCGCTGACGTGCATCGGCCGCTGCAAAGCCGGGCCGGCGGGCGAGTTGATTCTGCGCGATGCGCAAGGCCAGCCCATGACAACCGATTCCCACGGCTACGAGCACTTCGTATGAAACCGACGCCGCGCTTTCTCTTCTCGCATCCGGCCCACTTCATTGCCTGCGGCCTGGGTAGCGGGCTGTCGCCCGTGGCTCCCGGCACGGCGGGCACGCTGGCGGCGTGGGCGCTGTTTCCACTACTCAAGCCTTATTTCTCAGACTTCGCTTTCCTGGTTTTTCTGCTGCTGGCCTTTGTTATTGGTGTAGCCGCCGCTGGCCGCACCGGTCGTGATCTAGGCGTGGCGGATCACGGTTCCATTGTTTGGGATGAGATCGTGCCCTTCTGGCTGCTGCTACTACTCACGCCCGACGACTGGCGCTGGCAGGCCACGGCTTTTCTGCTCTTCCGCTTCTTCGATATCGTCAAGCCGCAACCGGCACGCTGGATAGACGGCCACATGAAAACCGGCTTCGGCGTCATGCTCGACGATGTCGTGGCGGCGGGCTATGCCTTGGTGGTGTTGGCCTTGCTGATGCGGGTTATCCACTAAATGAAAAAAATGCTGACGCTGCAGGGCCAAAAATCATCGGTTCCGCAGTCAATAGTAGCGTGGGCAGCTTTGCTGCCCACGCAGCAGCGTTTTAGCGGGCGCCAAGCTGAGCCGCCATGGATGCCGCGCTAGAAATCCTGTCGCGCGAGGTCGGGGAGGCTTTGCTGGCGCATGGTCTTACGCTCGCCTGCGCAGAATCCTGCACTGGTGGTTGGGTATGCGAAGTAGTGACGGCCACCGCCGGCAGCTCGCAGTGGTTCGACCGGGGCTTTGTCACCTATTCCAATGCGGCCAAGGAGAGCATGCTGGGCGTGCGCGTGGAGACCTTGAAAGAGGCGGGTGCGGTCAGCGAGGCGGTGGTCGGCGAGATGGCGGTAGGCGCATTGGATCGCAGCCAGGCCCAGGTCGCTTTGGCGATTTCCGGTGTGGCGGGGCCTGGCGGTGGCTCACCTGGTAAGCCAGTGGGCACCGTATGCTTCGCCTGGGCTATGCCGGGTGAGGTGCAGACGGAGACTTGCCGCTTCGAGGGTGACCGAGAAGCGGTGCGGCGCCAATCGGTGGTTCACGCCCTGCAAAGCCTGTTAGACCTGCTGTATGTTAGGAAGCGCTAACCACTGCGCCACACCGCGATTTTATTGGCATAGATCATTAACGAAAGTCTGTGGCGGAAGCAGTGCTGGGTCGGCAAATACTGTGCCATAATTCAACCGAACTCTATGAGGACGCAACATGGATGACAACAAAGGCAAGGCACTCTCGGCGGCGCTGGCTCAGATCGAGAAGCAATTTGGCAAGGGCGCGATCATGCGTCTGGGCGACCGCCCGCCGGAAGATGTGCAGGTTGTTTCCACCGGCTCGCTGGGCCTGGATATCGCGCTGGGCATAGGCGGCTTGCCGCGAGGGCGCGTGGTCGAAATCTACGGACCGGAATCTTCCGGCAAGACTACCCTGACCTTGCAGGTGATCGCGGAAGTGCAGAAGCTGGGCGGCGCCGCGGCCTTTATTGATGCGGAACATGCGTTGGACCCACAGTACGCCCAGAAGCTGGGTGTCAATGTCGGCGAGTTGCTGATCTCGCAGCCGGACAACGGCGAGCAGGCGCTGGAAATCGCTGACATGCTGGTGCGCTCGGGCGGGCTGGATGTGGTTGTGATCGACTCCGTCGCGGCGCTCACGCCCAAAGCCGAAATCGAAGGTGAAATGGGCGAGCCGCAAATGGGCTTGCAGGCGCGCTTGATGTCGCAGGCCTTGCGCAAGCTCACCGGCAATATCAAGCGCACCAATACCCTGGTGATTTTCATCAACCAGATCCGCATGAAAATCGGCGTCATGTTCGGCAATCCGGAAACCACCACCGGCGGCAACGCGCTGAAGTTCTACGCCTCCGTCCGGCTGGACATTCGCCGTACCGGCAGCATCAAGCGCGGCGAAGAAGTCGTCGGCTCGGAAACCCGCGTCAAAGTCGTCAAGAACAAAGTTGCGCCACCCTTCCGCCAGGCCGAGTTCGACATCCTTTATGGCGAAGGCATTTCGCGCGAAGGCGAGATTATTGAGCTGGGTGTGACGCACAAGTTCATCGAGAAATCCGGCGCCTGGTACGCCTACAACGGCGAGAAGATTGGTCAGGGCAAAGACAATTCGCGCGAATATTTGCGCGAGCATCCGGAAATCTCGCGGGAAATTGAAAACAAGATCCGCGCTGCGGTCGGCGTTGCCGAACAGCAGGTAGCGGCCGAGGCGTGATGGCTTGACGCCGAGCCTGCGCGACCGCGCACTACGGGCGCTTAACCGACGCGACCACAGTTGCGCCGAACTCGCCCGCAAGCTCGCGCCGCACGGCACTGCCGAGGAAATCGCTGACTTGCTCGCTCAGCTCACCCATGCCGGTCTGCTTTCCGATGCGCGTTACGTAGAAAGCTTTGTGCATGCCCGCGCGGCGCGCTTCGGCGCTGCCAAGCTACGCCACAGCCTGCGCGAAAAAGGGGTGGCGGAAGCGCTTATCGTCTCGGTGCTGGCGACGGGGGCTCAAAGCGAGGCCGAACGCGCCGAAGCGCTATGGCGGCGCAAGTTCGGCACGGCCCCGCAGGATCGCGTCGAATACGCCCGGCAGGCGCGATTTCTTCAAGGTCGCGGCTTTTCCGCCGAAAACATACACAAGGTGTTGCGTCGCGTAATGGAAGACATAGAAGAATGAGCGTGCTCCAGGTTTCCGGTTTGTCCAAGCGTTACAAATCACGCACGGTGGTCAAACACGTTTCCTTCGTTGTGAAGAGCGGTGAGGTAGTGGGCTTGCTCGGCCCCAATGGTGCGGGCAAGACCACCTGCTTCTACATGATTGTCGGTCTGGTGGCGGCGGATGGCGGTGAGATACGCATCGACGATGCCACTTTGACGCACATGCCCATCCACAAGCGCGCACGCCTGGGCCTGTCTTATCTGCCTCAAGAAACCTCGGTGTTTCGCAAGCTCAATGTCGGCGACAACATACGCGCGGTGCTCGAATTGCAGAACCTGCCGTCCAAGCAAATCGAGGCGCGTCTCGATGAGTTGCTGGAAGAATTGCACATTGCGCACTTGCGCGACAACACGGCGATTTCGCTTTCGGGCGGCGAGCGTCGCCGCGTCGAAATCGCGAGGGCGCTGGCCACCAGCCCGCGCTTCATCCTGCTCGACGAACCCTTCGCCGGTGTCGACCCTATCGCCGTCATCGACATCCAGAAAATTATCCGCTTCCTCAAAGGGCGCGGTATCGGCGTATTGATCACCGACCACAATGTGCGCGAAACGCTGGGCATCTGCGATCACGCCTACATCATCAATGAAGGTGAAGTGCTGGCGGCGGGCAAACCGGACGAGATCGTCACCAACGAAAACGTGCGCAAGGTCTATCTGGGCGAGCATTTCCGCCTTTAGCTTACGTAGATGCCTGTCATGAAACAGACTCTTCAACTCAGGCTTTCCCAGCATCTCGCGCTGACGCCGCAGTTGCAGCAGTCGATACGCCTATTGCAGCTATCGACCCTGGAGTTGAACCAGGAAATCGAAAACTACCTGCACGAAAATCCCCTGCTGGAGCGCGAGGACGAGCCGGCGCAGGCCATCAACTACACGGCCTCTGGCGACACTCCCCAGCCTTTGGGCGAGCAGCCGGCGACGGAGCCGGAAGCCAACTACAACGACAGCCACGATAGCGGCGTAGGGGAATGGTCGGGTGAAACCATGGGCGCCGGTAGCGCCAGTTCACAACAGCGCGACGAAAACGACGAGCCGTCTTACGCCGAGATTCAGGCGGCGGCGACGTCTTTGCGCGACCACCTGGGCACGCAGTTGGCCATGACGCAGTTGCCCCATCGCGACAGCACCTTGGTGCGTCTGATCATCGAAGCGCTCGATGAAGGGGGCTATCTGACGCAAAGTCTGGAAGACATCCTGACGATGTTGCCACCTGAGCTGGAAGTCGATCTCGACGAACTGAATATCGCCCTCAAGCATGTGCAGAATTTCGACCCGCCCGGCATAGGTGCGCGCAGTCCCGCCGAATGCTTGGCGCTGCAACTGGTCTGCCTGCCGCACTCGCCCACGCGCGAACTGGCATTGAAGATCGTGCGCGATTATCTGGACCAGCTTGCTGCGCGTGACTACGTGCGGCTGCGCAAGGCCGTCGGCTGTAGTGAGGACGAATTGCGCCAGGCGCATGCCATGATTTGCTCGCTCGATCCGCATCCGGGTGCGCAATTCGCGGCAGTCGACACGCGCTACATTATTCCCGACGTGATCGTGCGCAAAGTGCGCGGGCAATGGACGGTGACCTTGAATCCTGATGCCATGCCGCGCCTGCGTATCAATCGCCTATATGCCAACATTTTGCAAGGCAGCCGGGGCAGCGGGCTCTCCAGCCAGTTGCAGGAAGCAAAATGGCTGATCAAGAATGTGCAGCAGCGCTTCGAAACCATACAGCGCGTGTCGCAGGCCATTGTCGAGCGCCAGCGCCAATTCTTCGAGCATGGCGAAGTTGCCATGCGGCCGCTCACTTTGCGTGAAATCGCCGACACCTTGACCTTGCATGAGTCGACCATCTCGCGGGTGACCACGCAAAAATTCATGGCCACGCCGCGCGGCATTTTCGAACTGAAATATTTCTTCGGCAGCCATGTCGCGACAGATGCGGGTGGCTCAGCTTCGTCCACCGCCATACGTGCCTTGATCAAGCAACTCGTCAGCGCCGAAGACAGCAAAAAGCCCTTGTCGGACGCCAAGATCGCAGAGATCCTCGGTCAGCAAGGCATCGTTGTCGCGCGTCGTACCATTGCAAAATATCGCGAGGTGCTCAATATTCCCTCTGTCAGCTTGAGGAAGTCGATCTAGATTGGCGATTTAGCGTGAAATACAGCCATCGGAACGCCGTGTGATATCGAGCGTAGCGAGCCAATCAGAAACCTCCCGCAAGGGGGCGAAGGGGGCGGGCGTTTGAAAGGGGCTGACTTTCATGAAGCGGGGTGCTGTTCCCGCATCATGAAGGTCAGCGCGCATCGTGTGCAACCGTAATATCACTTCAAGGAGCTACCATGAATCTCAATATCACCGGCCATCACCTCGACGTTACGCCTGCCATACGTGATTACGTCACCGAAAAGTTGGGACGCGTCGTGCGCCACTTCGATCATGTCAGCGGTGCGCATGTGATTCTCTCGGTGGAAAAACTGCGCCAGAAGGCCGAAGTGACGGTGCATGTGCGTGGCAAGGATATTTTTGTGGAAGCGGAAAACGAGAACTTGTATGCGGCCATTGACGCCCTGACCGACAAGCTTGATCGCCAGGTGCTCAAGCACAAGGAAAAGCAGGCCGAGCATAACCATGAGGCCCTGAAGCACCGCGAGGTTGAGTAAAAGCTGCCAGGGGGTTTTCCCGGTATAATTTGCCCCTACCCAAGGGGAAACTTCCTGCCATCATTCTGATTTCGACTGATCGCACCTTCCTTTCCGCCCTCGCCACACACGGGCACTTTCATACGCGCCGCATGAACCTGATCGCCAAGCTTCTACCCTTGTCGAACGTGCTCATCGATCTCGATGCCAGCAGTAAAAAGCGCGTCTTCGAGCAAGCCGGCCTGCTCTTCGAGAACAACCACGGTATCGGCCGCAGCGTGGTTTTTGACAGTTTGTTTGCGCGCGAAAAGCTGGGTTCCACCGGGCTGGGGCAGGGTGTCGCCATTCCGCACGGACGTATCAAGGGGCTGAAAGAGGCGGTTGGCTGTTTTCTTCGCCTCGCCATGCCGGTGCAGTTCGATGCGCCCGACGGCAAGCCCGTTAGTCTGCTCTTTGTGCTGCTTGTGCCCGAACAGGCGACTGAACATCATTTGCAGATACTCTCCGAACTGGCGCAGATGTTTTCTGACCGCGCCTTTCGCGAACAACTGGCCGTGGCGCCCGATGCCGCCAGCTTGCATGCCTTGATGGAACATTGGCTACCCCATGCGACAGGCGAACGTAGCCCAGCTGTTTGAATACTTCCGGGAGCGGCTGCACCTGGAATGGGTGAGCGGCAATCTTGAAGTACCCATTGCCGTCAATCAGCAGCATGCTTCGCCGGCCGATCTGGTTGGCCACCTCAACCTGATCCACCCGGATCGCATCCAGGTTATCGGTACGCCGGAAACCGTCTGGTCCACCAAACAGCACGCGGTGCGCGTCGCGCGGCATATCGCTGAAATCATCGCCGCCAGGCCGCCGGCCATCATCGTTGCCGATAGTTGTCCGATTCCGCAGCCGGTGCGCGATGCCTGTCAAGAGAGCAACATCGCCCTGTTTTCCACCCCGCATCTGGCTGCCAGTGTGATCGATGCCTTGCGCAACTGGCTCTCGCGGCAACTTGCCGAAAGCATAGAAACGCACGGTGTCATGATGGATGTGCTGGGCATGGGCGTGCTCATTACTGGAGAATCCGGTGTGGGTAAAAGCGAGCTGGCGCTGGAATTGATTTCGCGCGGTCATGGTCTGGTGGCGGATGACATTGTTGAAGTGACGCGCGTCGCATCCGAAACGCTGGAAGCGCGCTGCCCGCCCATGCTGCGCGATTTTCTCGAAGTACGCGGCTTGGGCATTCTGAATATCCGCACGGTGTTCGGCGAAACCGCCTGCCGGCGCAAAATGAAATTGAAACTCATCGTGCGGCTACAAAGGCCGCAGCGTGGCGTGGTCGAAATCGACCGCCTGCCCTTGGGCGCTGAGACGCAGCAAATCCTTGATGTGCCGGTGCGCGCCGTTACCATTCCCGTCGCGGCCGGTCGCAACCTGGCGGTGCTGCTTGAAGCCGCAGTGCGGTCCACCATTCTTTTGCTGCGTGGCATAGATAGCACTCAGGAATTTATCGAGCGGCAACATCAGGCCATAGGCGAAGACGAAGACCGGGAAGTCAACTAAGTCTGACCTCGGGCGTTGCTTAGGCTGCGGCTTCCGCCGTCATCCCCGTCACCAAAAGGAGCATACGATGAGCAAATTGATCCTGGCCCTGGCCGCCACGCTGCTGGGCAGCACGCTGGCTTTCGCGCAAGCCCCGGCCACTTCCACCGCTACTGCCGATAAGAAGCCTGTCGCTGAGAAACCTGCTGCCGACAAAAAGAGCGAACCCGCCAAGCCAAGCGCCGATGCCAAGAAGGCGGCCGTTGAGGAGAAGAAAGTAGACGACAAAAAGCCCACCGATAAAAAGGCGGATGAAAAGAAGGCCGATGACAAAAAGCCCGCCGCCGCCGAAAAACCGGCTGTAGCTGGCAAGAAGGCGCCGTCCGAGAAGCAGCTTAAGCAACAAGAAAAAATGAAGTCGTGTAACAAAGAAGTCGGAGAAAAGAAACTTAAAGGCGATGAGCGCAAGAAGTTTATGAGCGAATGCCTCAAAGGCTAATTCGCTAAACGCCCGACCGCGACGCGTTTGCCGTCAGATCGCCCCTGCCACGCAAGTGTTGCGGGTTTTTAGAACTGTCCGGTTCTGTAGCACATGAATTGTCCGCTTTTTCTGTCGTGGGCGGGAAGCGGCGGAGGGCGGAGCCCGGAGCCGCTTTCCGCCCACGACGGCGCACCTGGCGGACGGGTCAGGCGGCCTGTTGCAAGTCGTGGGTAATGGGTCTTCCCTGCGGGGTGAAGTAGGCCAATCCGCGCGGCCCGTGAAATAGGGCCATCGCCCCATTGGCGTAGCGATACACGCGCACCCGAGCCTTGACGTAGTGGCAGCGATGCCGATCCGCCGGAATCTGCAGGATCAGCCCATCGAAGCGCACACAGTTGTCGCTGCCCACCGTACGCTCGAACTGCTCACACAGGATGTCCTCCAGACTGCCGCCGATCCAGGGGACAAAGGCGGAACCCGCCTCCCTCGCTGGCAGGGCGAACTCGGCATTGAAGGCCGGCAGATAGGTCTCGGCGAGGTAGCGGTTGGCGTCGGCCATGTGCGTGATGCCGGCCAGCGCCAGTTCTTGCGGCAAGCGTCCTTGATGCGTGCCAAAGGCGCGCTCCGAGCGGCCCCGCGCCTCGGGGGAATACGCGGCGATCATGTCGATCCCCAGGTGCTTCATGGCGCGGCCAAATTGGGTGAGGTTATCTTTATCGACCTTGCCACCCGCTACCGGCGTGTGCCAGTAATGGCTCCCGCGGTCGCTGTAGAACGAGCTGAACAGGCCGCGCGCAGCAATCACCGCCTGCACGCCCAGAAAGCTGCTGACCGTGCCTTCCTGCTCAACAAAGCGCATCGCGTAGTGCTCGCCAGTGGCGTCGTCCATCGTGTTGATCAAATCCCACCGCTGCCCGGCCACCCATTCGTGAGTGCTACCGTCCTGGTGGATCATCATGCCCGGTAACGCTGACCGTTCCCGTCGCGTCCGATGGGTGCCGCGCTGCTTCCCCTTGGGCACCAGCTGCGCGTCTTGCAGACGCTGTTTGACCCACGTATAGCTGCGCAGACCACCGGATCGTCCGTACCAGTTGTGGAAATGTTTGACGTTCCAGCCGAGGTGCCGGCTACGGTACTGGTCGGTCAGCGCCATCACTTCATCGACCGGCGCCCGCCGGTTCGAGACTTGGTCCAGTCGCCGGTCGATCAGGCCTTCCATGCCTTCCGCTTCGTACTTCGACAAATACCGCCGGAAGCTGCGCTCGCACATTCCCAGTATCTGCGCCGCTTCGGCCTGCGTCAGCCGCCCAGCATTCCAACCTGCATACGCTTCTTCAAATCTCATCTTCCGGATCTCCTGTAGCACTTCCGTCCGTCTCATCTCGCGCCCCCTTCAGGACACTATGACAACCGGACAGGTGTCGTGCTACAAAACCGGACAGATCATTAACTCGCAACACGCCCCTGCCACGCAAGTTGTGCAGGGGCGTTTTTTTTGCCACAATCGTTCTGCTTGGAAGCCCCACTAAATAAAAAGGCAATCCCCATGCCCGCTCGCTCGCTGCTTGCTTTGCTTGTCTCGCTAATGCTGTCGTCGCTGTTGTTTGGCGCGCAATCGGCGCTGGCCTTCAAGTTTTCCGAAGAGGAAGAGAAGGCCAAGGCTGAAGACACCGGCCGCACCGAGCGTATTTCGCAGTTGGTTTCGGCACCCTGCAAGCAACAGCTCAAGGGCCAGAAAATCATGGTGGTTATCGCCGAGCGCACCAGCAACGGCTACAATACCGTGCAAACGCGCTATGGCCAGCACTTTCAGGCCATCAATGCGCGCCTGCGCTCGTTGGGGCTGAAAACCTATACGCAAGACCAGATCCGCGCACAGATCGCGCAGGCGGAAATCGAGGCGCATTTTCGCAACGATCCGGATGCTGCCATCAATGCGTCTAAAAAACTTGGCGCGAACTTTGTGTTGCGTGGCGTCATTACTACCCATGCGGGCATCAACCCTGTGCTTCACATCAACGAGGTGGCGGTGAACATGGGCTTCACGCTGGTTGCCGCGAACGGCCGCATCATTTCCAATGTCGCCGCTCGCGACGAATCGTACTCGGGTACTGATACCCTGGGCATGGCGCTTACACTGGTGAACGAACAGGCCGATGAGGTCGTTGCCCAACTCTATAATGATTATTGCCGTGCTGGCAAAGGCAGCAAGTAAGTTCAACCTGGGAGATTATTGATGAACGCTCAGCTACGCATGGTTTGTATCGCGCTCGCCGCCTGGTCCGGGCTCGCCCTCGCGCAACCCAGTTTCGAAAATCCCTCGCCCACCGCGGGTTCCAGCACGTCGGAGAAGGCCAACGCTTCGGCTGACAAGGGCATGTATAAGCCAGTGGAATACTCTAACGCCAACAAGCCGGGGCCGGCCCTGGTGGTCATTCCCGGCGAGGTGAAGAGCAACAACGCCAGTTTCGTACAGAAGTTCGGCCCCAACAATATCGCCGATTACGCCGAACTGGAGTTATCCAAGGCCAACTTCAAGGTGTTGGAGCGCAGCAACCTCGGCCCACTGCTACAGGAATTCCAACTCGCCTACAACATGGGCGATCCGCAGGCCGCACGCAAATATTTGCAAAAGGGCAAACTGAAGACGACCAAATGGGTGGTGAAGTTCGACATCCTCAAGGCTGAATCGGTCGCCCAGGCGAAGAGTGGCTTCGACGGACGTGCGGTGGGCGCGCTGATCGGCATATTCGGCGGCGGGCGCGGTGGTGCGGCGGGAGATGTGGTCGCCAGCTCGGTGCAGACCGGCGAATCCACCGGCGTTTGGATTATCGGTATGCGCTGGAAGTTGATCGATGCCAATACCACAGAGCAGGTCGCCACCGGCTATACGGAAGAAAAGATGGAACTCGGCGCCAAGTCGACTTCGGTGCTGGGCATTTCCGGCTCCGAGTCCGGCGGCTTGACCCTGGACGGCCTGGTGCAGCGTCTGGTGCAGAAGAACGTCTGGGAAATCGACGCCAAGTACAAATGAAAATCAGCCGCAGATTATGCGGATGAGTGCGGATCAACGCGGAGGGGGGCCTGCGTTGAATCAGTGACATGGGGAGTCCGCTACCTTTCCTGCGCGCCGGATGTTTTCTTCGCCGGGTTTTGATCCGCGTTAATGCGTGAAATCCGCGGCTAATGGCTTTTTGAGAGGTGTCGCATGACGGCGTTGAAGAAGCTCGGCAAGTATGAGATCCGGCGCGAGCTTGGTCAGGGCGCGATGGGTATCGTCTTCGAGGGCTTCGATCCCATGATCGACCGTCGCGTGGCGCTCAAGACCGTACGCCGCGATCAACTCGAGCGTAGCGAAGTCAACGAAATTCTCGCCCGCTTTAAGCGCGAGGCCCAGGCCGCCGGCCGACTCAATCACCCCAATATCGTTGCCATCTACGAATACGGCGAAGACGAAGGCGTGGCCTTCATCGCCATGGAATTCATCGAAGGTCGCGAGCTGAAAGACCAACTCGATGCCAACCAGCGCTTTCCGATGTCGGAAATCGTGCGCATCATGACCCAATTACTCGAGGCGCTCGACTACTCGCACAAGAATGGTGTGGTTCATCGCGATATCAAGCCTGCCAACATCATTATGTTGAAGGACGGCACGGTGAAGGTGGCCGATTTCGGCATCGCGCGCATTGAGTCCTCCACGCTGACTATGGCCGGTTCGGTGCTGGGTACGCCCAGCTACATGTCACCCGAGCAGTTCATGGGTCAGACGGTAGATGGCCGCTCGGATTTGTTTTCTGCCGGCGTGATTCTTTATCAGTTCCTCACTGGCGAGAAGCCCTTCACCGGCGCGCTCACCACCATCATGCATAAAGTGCTCAAGGAAGAGCCGACGGCGCCATCGGAACTCAATGTGCAGGTGCCGCGCCCTTTCGACGCTTTGATAAGGAGGGCGTTGGCCAAACGCCCCGACGAGCGCTTTCAGAGCGGACACGAATTTGCGTTGGCGCTCAAAGCCGCCGCTGAAGGGCAGCCCGCCAGTCAGAAGGCGGACGCCACGTCCACGTTTGTGATGCTGGGGTCGGATGAGGCCACCCTGGTGACCCCCGCCGACAAAACCATGGCCAGTGCAGCAGATCGCACAATGGTGATGCCCAGAGCCTCCGTGACCCCCACCGCAACGCCGACGGCCCCCAAAGCGCCGCCCGTCAAAAAATCTTCGCAAGCCTTGGCGCTGACCATCGTGGCCGGCATTGCGGTCGTGGGTCTTGGCGTAGCGGCTTATGTCTTCCTCGGCAAAACCAGCGCGCCACAAAATGTTGCAGTCGAGCCGGCTGCGGCCACGGCCGCGACGGCGGGTGATCCCAATGTGATGACCATCAGCGCCTTGGGCCTCGTTGATCCCTCGGATCCACGTTACGCTCAGGACAACGGTTTGCTGAATGCCGATCTGCGCGAAGACGCCAAGCGACAGTTGATCGAGAAGGCCCTGAGTCTTTACGTCGAGCAGAACTCTCTCAACAAAAACTATGGCCTGGTGCGCGAAAAACTGCTCGTGAAAAGCGGCGAATTCATACAAGCTGTGCTGGATGAGCAGCAACCGCAACTGGGCAAGGACGGTTTGATGTCCTTGCAGACGCGAGCGACTGTGCGTGTGCGCGAGGTGCAGAAGTCGCTCAACCAGATGTCTGCCGAAGAGCGCGTCGAGTTTATCCGCAATAACGGCGATCCGAAGATTGCCGTGGCCATCGCCACCAAGAGCGCGGAGGTCGACCCGGCCGCGCCAGCACAGCGCTCGCCGGTGGCGGAAAATCTGCTGAAGGAACGCATCCAGTCGTTTGGCTTCCGCATCTGGAACGAAGACACGCCGGCCGGCGCTAAAGGCGTCAAGCAGGGCGCCGATTTCGCCATCACCGGCGAAGCAAAATTCAGGAAACTTTCCGCCAAGCTCGCTGCTTCGGGCATCACCGTGGAAAAATTCGTGCTGACTTCCTGGACAGTGAAAGCCACCGACAAGAAGAGTGGCGAAGAAATTTATTACAACACCAAAATCCCCGAAAAGACCAGTTGGGCAACCGAAGACGAAGCGCTGCGTGATGTCGGCAAACTGATCGGCGAAGAATTTTCCAAGACCTTCTTCCTCTCTCATTTCAACTTCGTGGGCCAGCAAGTCAAGCTCAAGCTGCAAGGTTTGCCGAGTGCGAATACCGCTCAGCAGGTGTTGCACGAACTGAATGGCTTGCGCACGGTCCTGGCAGCCACACAAGCTTCCGGCGCCAGCGGGGAAGCAGTCTTCGATACCGTACTTTCAGGCGGTTATGCCAACGCTTCCGACCTTGTCGAAGCGGGCATACTTCAGCCTCTCAATCACAAGCTGGGCAAGCGGTGTTTCAATATTGGCGGCGCTACCGACGGTGGCGAAATTGTCGTCACGCTCGAGGCCAGTTGCCGAGATGCCTCCATACTCGCGCGCCTGGACACCCTGCCTCCCGCCGCGCTCATGCAAGCCCCGGCCTCCCGCCGCGAGGCTGTCGTGAAAAACCCCGATACGCTCAAGAAAATCAGCATGTAAAAAACTCAGGCCCCGTGACGGGGCCTGAGTTTTTTATAGCCCCGTCCGCGTCACACGATATCGAGATGCTGAATACCGGCGGTGAGATCGCGGTCTTTGGATTCCTTGCCGTACAGTTTTATTTGTAGGCGCAAGTCGTTGACGGAGTCGGCGTTGCGTAGCGCGTCCTCATAAGTAATCTTGCCGGTTTCATAGATATCGAACAGCGCCTGGTCGAAGGTTTGCATGCCCAGTTCGCGCGATTTCTTCATGATTTCCTTGATCTCGTGCACTTCGCCCTTGAAGATCAAGTCTGAAATGAGTGGCGAGTTCAACATGACTTCGATGGCGGCGACGCGACCTTTGCCGTCCTTGAGCGGCAAGAGTCGCTGCGAGACGAGGGCGCGCAGGTTGAGCGAGAGGTCCATGAGCAACTGCTGGCGCCGCTCTTCCGGGAAGAAGTTAATGATGCGGTCGAGGGCCTGGTTGGCGCTGTTGGCGTGCAGCGTGGCCATACACAAGTGACCCGTTTCGGCGAAGGCGATGGCGTGATCCATGGTTTCGCGGTCGCGAATTTCGCCCATGAGAATGACGTCGGGCGCCTGACGCAGCGTGTTCTTCAGCGCCGCCTCCCAGGAATCGGTATCAATGCCGACTTCACGCTGTGTGACGATACATTTCTTGTGGTCATGCACATATTCGATCGGGTCTTCGACGGTGATGATGTGGCCGTAACTGTTCTCGTTGCGATAATCGACCATGGCGGCCAGCGAAGTCGATTTGCCTGTGCCCGTCCCGCCGACGAAAATCACCAGGCCGCGCTTGGACATCGCAATGTCTTTCAGCACCAGCGGCAGTTGCAGGCTTTCCAGCGTCGGAATGGTGGTGGCGATGGTGCGCAGGACGACGCCGATACGCGCTTGCTGCACGAAGGCGTTCACGCGAAAGCGGCCGATGCCTGCCGGCGAGATGGCGAAGTTGCATTCCTTGTTCGCTTCAAACTCGGCCGCCTGCTTGTCGTTCATGATGGCGCGGGCCAGTTCCGAGGTGTGTTGCGGCGTGAGCATCTGGTTCGACTGCGGCGTGATTTTGCCGTCGACCTTGATTGCCGGTGGAAAGCCGGCGGTGATAAAAAGGTCGGAACCTCTTTTCTGCGCCATCAGGCGCAGCAAGTCGTACATGAATTTGATTGCCTGATCGCGTTCCATTTTGGATCTCCGTTACGCAAGATAACTTTGCTGGCTTAGCCAGCAAAGTTATCTTTATTAGCAGCCTTGGTGCGAGCTTCGGCGGGCGACACAATATTGCGGCGGACGAGGTCGACCAGATTTTGATCCAGCGTTTGCATGCCAACGTTCTGGCCGGTCTGGATGGACGAGTACATCTGCGCCACTTTCGCTTCGCGTATCAGGTTGCGGATAGCGGGTGTGCCGATCATGATTTCATGCGCGGCAACGCGACCTTGGCCGTCCTTTGTTTTGAGCAAGGTCTGCGAAATAACGGCGCGCAATGACTCCGACAACATGGCGCGCACCATTTCCTTTTCGGCCGCAGGGAAGACGTCGATGACTCGGTCTATGGTCTTGGCGGCGGAACTGGTGTGCAGCGTGCCGAACACCAAATGGCCGGTTTCGGCCGCTGTCAGCGCCAGGCGTATAGTTTCCAGATCGCGCATTTCGCCGACGAGTATCACATCCGGGTCTTCACGCAGCGCACTGCGCAACGCATTGTTGAAGGACAGTGTATGCGGGCCGACTTCACGTTGGTTGATCAAACATTTCTTCGATTCATGCACGAATTCGATCGGATCCTCCACCGTGAGGATGTGGCCGTATTCGTTTTCGTTAACGTAGTTGACCATCGCCGCCAGCGTAGTCGACTTGCCCGAACCTGTTGGGCCGGTCACCAGCACGATGCCGCGCGGGGTCTCGGCGATGTCCTTGAATATCTTTGGGCAGTTCAGGTCTTCCAGCGACAGCACCTTGGACGGACTGGTGCGGAAGACGGCGCCGGCGCCACGCTGATGCACAAAGGCGTTGACGCGAAAGCGCGCCAGATTGGGCACGGCGAAGGAAAAGTCGCACTCCAGGCTTTCTTCGTAATGCTTGCGCTGGCCGTCGTTCATGATGTCGTACACCATGCCGTGTACGTCCTTGTGCTCCATGGGCGGCAAATTGATGCGGCGGATATCGCCATGCACGCGGATCATGGGTGGCAGGCCCGACGAGAGATGCAAGTCCGAGGCTTTGTTTTTGACGGAAAAAGCGAGAAGTTCGGTGATATCCATCTAGTATCCCTGAGTCGGCGAAGGCAATCACGATGATATACTTGCCTCGAATATTCAGGGCATTATGACAACAATTTCGGCTAACTTGCAAGCTGTGCGGGCGCGCATCGAGGCGGCGACGCGAGCGGCGGGAAGGAAGCCGGGCAGTGTTCAGCTGCTGGCAGTCAGTAAGACGTTCTCGCCGCAGGATATACGTCTGGCGGTCGAGGCAGGCCAGCGTTGTTTCGGCGAGAGCTATGTGCAGGAAGCCACCGCAAAAATTGAAGCGCTACGCGAACACTCGCTCGAATGGCACTTTATCGGCCCTTTGCAAAGTAACAAGACACGGCAGGTGGCCGCACTGTTCGACTGGGTACACAGCGTGGATCGCTTGAAAATTGCCGAGCGTCTGTCGGAAGCGCGCAACGCCGATCAAACGCCGCTACAGGTGTGTATACAGGTGAATGTGAGCGGGGAGGCGAGCAAGAGCGGCATCGCGCCGGGGGGATTGCCAGCCTTGGCGCGTGCGGTCAGCAAGTTACCACGCTTAAAATTGCGCGGCCTGATGGCCATTCCCGAGTTGACCGATGATGTGGCGCTGGCGCACCGCCGCTTTGCCAGTTTGCGCACCCTACGCGATGCATTGAATTGTGAAGGTATGGAATGCGACACACTTTCCATGGGCATGTCGCACGATCTCGACGTCGCGATCCTGGAAGGCGCCACCCTCGTTCGCGTGGGTGCTGCAATTTTTGGAGAAAGGAAGTGGGGATGAAGATCACCTTCATCGGCGGCGGCAACATGGCCATCGCTCTGATCGGCGGGTTGATCAACAAGGGCGCGGCTGCGCCCGATATCAAGGTCGTCGAACCGTTGGCGGAGAATCGCGCCCGGCTTGCTGCCGATTTCGGTGTGGTTTGCTACGCCGCGTTGGAAGAGGCCGCACTCGATTGTGCGGTGCTGGTGTTGGCCGTGAAGCCGCAGCAGTTGCGCGAGGCGCTGGCGCCGATCAAGAGCAAGCTCGATAAACAATTGGTGGTCAGCATCGCCGCCGGTGCGCGCATGGCCGACATCTCGCGTTGGTTGGGCGGTTACACGCGCCTGGTGCGCAGCATGCCCAACACGCCGGCCTTGATCGGTGCGGGTATCACCGGCTTATGCAAACACCCGTCGGTGGACAGCGTCACCGCGCATCCGGCGGAGCAGGTCTTGAGCGCCGTCGGTCAGACCCTCTGGGTCGAAGACGAAGCCATGATGGATGCCGTCACCGCCATCTCGGGTAGCGGCCCGGCCTATGTCTTCTACTTCATCGAAGCGCTGATCGCCGCCGCGCGCGAATTGGGCTTTGGCGCCGAAGCTGCGCGCCAGCTTGCGCTTGCCACCTTCAGCGGCGCCACGGCCCTGGCCGCGGGTAGCAGCGAAGACGTGGCAGTGCTAAGACAGCACGTGACTTCCAAAGGAGGCACGACCGAAGCGGCCTTGAAATCACTGGACGCCGATCAAATCCAGGCGGCCATCCTGCGCGCCGTGAAGGCGGCCGAAGCACGCGGACGTGAGTTGGGCGATTTGCTGGGGAGAGATTAGGCGACCATGCTCATTCAACTGCTACTGTTTGTACTCCAAGCCTTCTTTGGCTTTTTCGTCCTGCTGCTGCTGTTGCGCTTTCATATGCAGTGGTTGCGCGTGTCCTTCCGCAATCCCCTGGGCCGCTTTGTACTGACCCTGACAGATCGCATGGTCATGCCCACGCGGCGCATCGTCCCTTCGGCATTGGGTCTGGATTTGTCAAGCCTGCTGCTCGCGCTGCTGCTGCACGGCGTGTATCTGCTGTTGAGTTTCTGGCTGATCGGCTTTTCCTTTGGCGACAGGTTGGGTTTTAGTCCCGCCCTGGCAGCGCTTGCGCTACTCGGCATCGCGCTGATGGAGTTGCTGAACTATTCGATCTACATACTGATGGCCGTCATCGCCTTCGTCGTTATCCTGTCGTGGGTGAATCCCCATGCGCCGCTGGCTCCCCTATTCAACAGCCTGGCGCGGCCGTTTCTCAGGCCATTTCAGCGCCTGATTCCGCCGATCGCGCAGATTGATTTGTCGCCGCTGTTTCTACTCCTCACCTTACAAGTACTGCTGATATTGCTCGTATATCTGCGATCAATTCTGCTGCCGCTGGTCGAATGAGCGATTGGCTGCAGCGTGACGCGGCTGGCGACGTTGTGCTGACGTTGCATATCCAGCCCGGCGCCAAGAAGACCGCACTAGCCGGACAACATGGCGCAGCGCTGAAAATTCGCTTGGCTGCGCCGCCGGCGGAGGGCAAGGCCAACGATTGCTTGATCGAATTTCTCGCCGATTTACTGGAAGTGCCGCGTGCGCAGGTCGAACTGCTCAGCGGCGTGACATCCCGGCAGAAACGCGTGCGCGTGCATGGCGCCTCCGCACAGGCGATTGCGAACTTCGAGGCTAGTACTTCTTATACTAATTCGCGTTCAATGATATAGATGTTATCCATTTGAATCCGGCCAAGCTTTGCATACGAGAAGGATCGGATTCGAGTGCCAATAATCCTG
>JAYUNL010000138.1:0-22510 GCA_043761745.1 Rhodocyclaceae bacterium | reverse complement strand
CTGTGATCACGGCCGCTTTCAAAATTCGGCCATCTTCTCAAATCAGTGTGTCAGTATTCAATCGGCGTCTTGTGTCAATTTACATCCGGCAGTGACAACTGGCAGCCGGTATCCATTTGATGCATTGGGAAGCGCTGGAAGAACGGCGCGGCGATTGATCAAGAAGCTTGTCGAGCTAAGTCAGCTTCGATCAATACCCGCCAGAAGAAAGATATCGAGCCAGGCCCCTTAATCTATCCTGATTAGCAACAATCGTCAGCCAGGCTCATCTGGTGAGCCTGGCTGACCGTAAAATTACCTCCACAGCATAACTGGAGGGACACATCATGGCGATGAATCGAATTCAATTTCAACCGGGGTTGTCGATGCCGGAATTTCTGAAAGACTATGGTAGCGAGGCGCAATGCGAACAGGCGCTGGAAGCTATACGCTGGCCGAACGGGTTCCATTGCCCCCGGTGCGGCCACGAGGCCCATTACGTTTTTCGAGACGGCACGCGCAAGGTGTTCCAATGTAACGCCTGCCGCCATCAAGCCTCGCTGATTGCCGGAACAGTGTTTCAGGGCACGAAGTTGCCGCTGACGATTTGGTTCCTGGCGATCTACCTGATCAGCCAGGCCAAGACGGGGCTGTCGGCGTTAGCATTGAAGCGACAGCTTGGCGTGAGCTACCCCACGGCCTGGTTGATCCACCACAAACTCATGCAGGTGATGGCCGAGCGTGAAGAGCGCTATGTGCTTGAAGGCAATGTCCAGGTGGATGACGCCTACCTCGGCGGAGAACGCAGTGGCGGCAAGGTGGGGCGTGGCTCGGAGAACAAGGTCGCCTTTGTGGCCGCCGTTTCGCTCAGCGATGATGGTCGTCCTCTGCGTGCTCGGCTGACACCTGTGCCGGGCTTTACTCTGAAAGCGGTTGCCGCTTGGGCAAAAGCTCATCTCGCGCCACAGTGCGCGGTCTTCTCCGACGGCCTGGCTTGCTTCGGCGCTGTCACCGAGGCGGGTTGTAGCCATCACCCGACGGTCATGGCCGGGCGCAAGCCGAAAGAGGTTCCCGAGTTCCAGTGGATCAATACCATTCTCGGTAATCTCAAGACCACTCTGTCCGGTTGCTACCATGCGTTTGATTTCCGTAAATATGCGGCTCGTTACCTTGCCGCGTTCTGTTATCGCTTCAATCGACGTTTCGATCTACGCGTACTGCATAAGCGCCTGTTGGTTGCCGCCGTCGGCTGCGCGCCCCGACCACAGCGGTCAATTCGCTTAGCTGACGTTCATTGCTAATCAGGTAATCTATTGATCTTGAGGGAGCCCCTCCGGGGCGGATGGGAACGCGGCGCATCGAGCGCGGTAGCGTAAGCCCGCAGGGCTGAAGCCGCGCGAATGCGACCCGTGGGTGAGCCGGGGTGCGTGCACCACGCTGCGCGCAGCGCCTGACTAGACAACCGTGTTGGCACGCAGCGCGAGCACGCACGCACGAGAGGCTGTTAAAGCATGGGGACGCAGTGCCCATGCGCGCCGTTGCGACGGGGCGCCAGACATAACAGGCTGTTCTGCAAAGTGCTGCCAGTCGCTGCGCGTTGCTCCACTTGGTGTCATCACCGCTCAGCCTTCGGCTCCGCGCCCTCTCGGGTTCGCAGAACAGCCTGTTATGTTAAGTGCGTAGCACTTACCCCGGAGCGGCGGCCAGGCACGGCCGGGCTCATGCCCGGCGGGGGACTGTGGTGCTCTTGATTGCGCGTAGCGCGTGGCTTGGTTTCTCTCGGGTCGCAAGAGGGATACCGGTCGATCAACCGCGGTGTAGCCCGGCGCGCGCCTTGCCGGGCACTGACTTCAACCACCGCCCGACAGGCAAGGCGCGTGACGGGCGGGGCAGCATTCATAAGCGTTCGAGGTTCAGCGGAGCGCCGCTCTGACGTTATGCCAATTAAATACGTGCCTGACCCCTTATCGCTCTTCCTCACCGCGAAATCGCGGTCACGCTTTTGTGAAATCACCGGTCACGTTGGCGCGAAATACGCACCTTTTCACTTTATTGCTGCTTTGATTGCAATAACCACCACTCAAGAAATGGTGTCCAGTCGTACCATGTAACTCGCCTCCCGTCATACGGTTCACTTCGAAGCACACGAGGAAACTCTTTCCCGATTTGCTTCTCAATCAGTTCTAGTGCGCGATTTCGTAGCTCGTACTCCCAATCGCCCATATGTCGAACTTCTCCAGCATAGTCATCATTTCTAAAACGGAGAAGCGGCTCGACTTCGTTTTTCTTCGCGTAGGTTAGGAAGTAGCGCAATGCAAATTTACGGCGCCCTAGGTCTTCACTTGCCAAGAGTTCGAGCATACGCTCGCGGTAATTCGGATAGGAATCACGAAGCTGGCCATACCAGTCAATTGCATCAAACACCACAGGACCAACTGAATGGTTCAGTAACTCCTCTATCCGACCGACCAAGAAATTCTTAAAGTCCTTGGGTAAATCGTTGATCGTTTTTTCAATCAACAATCCTTTCAGCACATATAAGCCAAAAACGATGGGCAAGTGATCGTCGGAACTCACGCATGTCTTGATGTCGCTCAGCAGTTCCTTCGAGAGTGGCACATGAGCCAAATCGCGGATGCCACGGCTTTTGCTTCCAAGCTGTTTTTCTAATTGATCCTGTAGCGCTTCCAGCCGCTGATAAGCTATTGATTCGTTCTCGGTCATTTGCGGTCAGTGGCTTCCACTTTTTTTGTTAATTGCCTTCAGGTCAGTAATAAACAGCGAGTCAGTGCTAACAGGGCGAACATAGACACTTTGAAGTTCCCTTGAAATAATTAGCTGATCACCTGTACCTCTTGCAACGCCGCCGCGCCATGTGCTAAGAACAGCATTGGGGCCAGCGTCAATTGTTCTAGCGGCACGCAACCCCCTTCGATTTGAAATCGGGTTGCGCTGTGCGATGGAAAATAGCGACAAATTCATCGATGAACAGGTGAGACAGAAAGCTTGACGCCCAAGGCGTGTAGCAGCTTCAGCATAGTGTCATAGCGTGGCTTGGCGCCGGGCGTCAGTGCTTTGTAAAGGCTCTCGCGGCCAAGACCGGCATCTTTGGCAAGTTGCGCCATGCCACGCGCGCGCGCCACGTCACGCACGGCGGTTAAGAATACGTCGGGGTTGGGATCTTCCAGCGCGGCGGTGATGTACTCCGCAATGGTTGCCTCATCGTCGAGGTAGTCGGCAGCATCGAAAGTGGAAAACTTGGCCATGGTTCACTCCTTATCCAAAGCTCGCGCCATCTCAATGGCGCGTTTGATGTCGCGCTTCTGCGAGGATTTGTCGCCACCCAGCAGAAGCAAATAGACTACTTCTCCGCGCCGGGTGAAGTAGGCTCGGTAGCCCGGCCCGACGTGTATGCGCATTTCGGAGACTCCCGCGCCAACCGGCTCGCAATCGCCGAAGTTGCCGTGTTCGGCAGACCGGATGCGATGGGCAATGCGAGCACGCCCTACTTTGTCTTTCAAGCCAGCGAGCCAACGATCAAATTCCTCAGAGCGCAGAAAGCTGTTCATGTGATCATTGTATCCGAATGGATACCATTGTTCAATCCCCAGCAGGAAGCAGATTGTTCAAGGTGTACGCGGGGAATTGGCAAACGACGACGGGGCCAAACTGTTGACGACGGGGCCAAACTGGTAACCCGGTGCCAGCTCAGTTAAAACCCCGACCAAATTACTCAGCTAGTGCGCGGGCCAGGTGAAATCAGTCCGCAGCACTCATTTTTCCACCGTTTTTTTTGCAGAGGCATTCCATGTCCATTACTGAAGCACAAGTGCAGGACGCCCTGAAGGAAATCGTCGATCCCAACACCAGCCGGCCGTGGTTGATGTCCTACGTCGGACGCAAGACGGAACACGCCGGCCAGACAACGATTACGCTGACCGGATTGCATGCCGATTTCGCCAAGGCCAAAGCGGCGCTGATGCGTGTCTCTGCCTTGCTCAAACAATGGACGGCCCAAGCTGCGGAGCAGTTGAATCCGTCTGCCGTCTGGCACCTCGTCTGCGACTACCTCAAGCAGATCCTCGCCACTATCGGCCCACCTCAACTTCATCGATCCCTCGCATATCATGCAAACGGAATCAGCTAACTGCGGTTTTTAGGTTCAATCGTTTGACCAGGAAATGTCTACCGCCGTGTCGAGTAGTCCATCCACTCCCGTCGGAGCGGTTTTACGTCAAGACCTAAGGCAGGAGCCGTATGCAGTAGTGCTGCCAGTACGTATCTGTGCGGGGGGCGGCAGGTAACCGTCGTCCCTACCGCGACCGATCCAGCGGCAGGGCGTCGAGAATCTTCAGCAGTCCCGGCAGGCTGTGGCTGCCCGAGTGTTCGTCACCCGCGCGCACCTCCGCGCCGACGACCAGCCGCAGGCCGGCCATGAGGTAGGTGTGATAGGTGTGCGAGGGGCGGCCCCGGCTTCTGCGGGTTGTATGAGACGACCGCGCCTTCTTGCTTGCCGTAGAGCGGCTTCACGGTGGTGTCGATGTCGAGAATCCAGGGGGCGTCGAGCAAAGGCGCCACGCTCTCGTCCAGGTGGGCGTCCAGCCAGGCAACGCCCAGGGCTTCGGGGGTCGCGCTCAACGCCCGGCGCAAGGCGTCCTCGCTGATCACTTTTTTCATCCCCAAGAGCCCCGGATCGACGCCGTCGCAGCGGATCACGGTCACGTGCGAATAGCGCTTGTGACCAGAGAGTATCGATAGCATCCAGGTGCCGAGTACGTCGGCCTTAGTCGGTGCGTTCGCGCTGACGTAGCGCAACGGATAACTTTCCTGCCAGCGCGACCAGAGACCGGTGAGCGTCAGAAATTCGATGAAGTAGGCCAACTGCCCCATCGGCGTCGCCGCGCTCTTAGATGCCCAGCGCACCTGCACCCGCCCGCCTGCCGTTTGCACGCCAGAACACGACTTCAGCATCGCTTGTGATTCCACCCGCTTCCGTTTCGACTCACCCATCAGGTGACTCCTGTCAATGTCTCAAAAACCGCAGCCCGCCTGATTCTGGAGCCAATTGCACACCTTCAAATGAGGTTTTTAGGTTAAACCCCCGCCTCCTGCGCCTGCTGATCGGCGTGGTAGCTCGACCTCACCATCGGGCCGCAGGCGGCGTGGGCAAACCCCAGGGCTTGCGCTTCGCCTTCGAACATTTTGAAAATGTCGGGATGGGCGTAGCGCAGCACGGGCAGGTGATGACCGGAGGGCGCGAGGTATTGCCCGATAGTGAGCATTTCGACGTCGTGGGCGCGCAGATCACGCATCACTTCCAGAATCTCTTCATCGGTTTCGCCGAGGCCCAGCATGAGGCCGGACTTGGTGGGCACATTTGGATTGCGCGCCTTGAATTCCCGCAGCAGTTTGAGCGAGTGCGCGTAGTCGGCGCCGGGGCGGGCTTGTTTGTAGAGGCGCGGCACGGTCTCTAAGTTGTGGTTGAAGACGTCGGGCGGCATGGTGCTCAAGATGTCGAGCGCGACTTCCATACGACCGCGAAAATCCGGCACCAGCACTTCGATCTGCGTGGTGGGCGAGGCGGCGCACACGGCGCGGATGCAGTCGGCGAAATGTTGGGCACCGCCGTCGCGCAGATCGTCTCTATCCACGCTGGTGATGACGACGTATTTCAACTTCATGGCGGCGATGGTGCGGGCGAGATTTTCCGGCTCGTTCGCATCCGGTGGCAGCGGGCGGCCATGGCCAACGTCGCAGAAGGGGCAGCGGCGCGTGCACAAATCACCGAGGATCATGAAGGTGGCGGTGCCATTGCCGAAGCACTCGCCGATGTTGGGGCAGGAGGCTTCTTCGCACACGGTGTGCAAGTTGGCTTCGCGCAGCGCGAGTTTCACTTCGTTGTAGCGCGTGAGATCGCTGCCGGCTTTGACGCGTATCCAGTCCGGTTTTTTCAGGCGCTCGGCGGGCACGATCTTGATGACAGATTTGCCGTGGGCGCGCGCGGTTTTGGCTTCGCCTTTTTGCTTGGTGGGTTCGGACATGAGTTTTCCTGATGGGCTTTACCGCCAGAGCGTCGAGGGAGACAACCGCGGCAGTAGTTCAGTAGGGTGGGCAGCTTGCTGACCACGCAGAATGAGCGAACCGACGAAACGCGTGGGCAGCGAAGCTGCCCACCCTACGAATGCCACGCATGCTGGGTGTGGACGGTTGCCGAATTTCATCGGTTCAACTCCCGCACCAGATGCGCTAGGAGGGCATCTCCGGCCTTGCGCATATCGAGATCGACACCGAGATCGCGTAGTTGCGTGACGCGCAGGCCGGCGTAACCGCAAGGGTTGATCGCCGCATAGGGCGCCAAGTCCATAGCCACGTTGAGTGCAATGCCGTGATAGCAGCAGCCGCCCTTGACGCGCAAACCCAGGGCGGCGATCTTCGCGCCGTCCACATAGACGCCTGGCGCACCGCTGAGACGTGCAGCGGTAACATCTTGTTCGGCGAGCAGGTCGATGGCGGCTTGCTCGATGCGGCGCACCAGCTCGCGTACTTTCAAATTTCGCCGCGTCATGTCGAGCAGAACATAGACTACTACCTGGCCGGGGCCATGATAAGTGATCTGCCCACCGCGATCGGTTTTGACCACAGGAATATCCGTTTCGCGCAGCAGGTGTTTGGTCTTCCCCGCCAAGCCCAGCGTATAGACCGGCGCATGCTCGACCAGCCACAACTCGTCCGGAGTAGCGGCATCGCGGTTGGCCGAGAAGGCTTGCATGGCGCGCCAGGTTGGCCCGTACTCGACCAGCCCCAAGCAGCGAACCAGAAACTCAGTGGCGCTGCCCTCGCACAAGGGATACTGCATGGCGTTGGACGCCTGATTTCTCACAGTACAACGGACACCAGCGGGTGGCCAGACAACTCGCGATACAGATCATCAAGCTGCTCGCGCGAGCGTGCTGTGATGGTGCAGGTGAGGCCAATGTAATTGCCTTTCGCGCTGGGGCGCATGGCGACGGTAGTCGCATCGAAATCCGGCGCGTGGCGCAGCACCACGTCGAGCACCGCCTGGGCGAAGCCGTCTTGCGTCTTGCCCATGACCTTGATGGGAAACTCGCAGGGAAATTCCAGCAGGGATTTTTCGTCAGCCACGCGTCGGACCTACTCCACCGCGCATCACGGTGGCTTTGAATTCCTGATACCAGCGGAACATCTCGACGTACGCCGGGCCGGGCTTGCCGCGATGTGCCCCATGGCCGACAGCTTCGCCATCGAGCTTGGTGATGGGCAGCACTTCCTTGGTGGAGGAGGTGAGCCACACTTCATCGGCGCTGCGCAATTCGCTCTCCGTCACGTCGCGCACATTCGCGCGAAGGCCGTGCTGCTGCGCCAGCTCCAGCACCACGTCGTAGGTGATGCCGGGCAACATCAGGTGGTTCTTGATGGGCGCCAGCAACACGGCATCTTTCACCACAAAAATATTCGAGGCCGCGCCCTCAGACATAAGGCCATCGCGCAGCAGGATGGTTTCGACGCAGCCGGCATCGACGGCTAGCTGGCGCAGCAGACAGTTGGCGAGCAGCGAGGTGGTCTTGAGATCGCAGCGTAGCCAGCGGTTATCCGTGGCGGTGACGGCAGCCACACCGGTCTCGCGCAGGGCCGCAGGCGGCGTGACCAGCGCTTCAGACATGATGAACACGGTGGGCGCCACATTGGCCGGGAAAGCGTGATTACGCTTGCTGTCGGCGCCCCGGGTGATTTGCAAATAGACGGATTGGTCTTCCGGTTCATTCTTCGCGATGATGGATTCGATGAGCCGCGCCCACTCGACCTCGCTGTGCGGATTGGCGAGGCGGATACCAGCCAGGCTGTGCTGCAAGCGGCGCAGATGCTCGCCGAGGCGGAACGGCCGCCGCGAATAAACCGGAATTACCTCATACACGCCATCGCCAAACAAAAATCCGCGATCCATCACCGACACCTTGGCTTCGGTGATAGGCATGAATTCGCCGTTGAGGTAAATCATTAACGCATCACTCAAACCACAGCCGTATCGTGTCCCAGGCGCGGCCGAAGATGCCGGCGACGGGCACGGCTTCGAGGGCAACGACCGGGTAGTCGCCATAGGGCTTGTCATCCAGCGTGAGTTTTAACGTGGCAACGCGTTGCCCTGCTTGCACCGGCGCGAGCAGGGGCTGACGACTCTCCAAAGTGGCCTTGACCTTGCCGACCATGCCCTTGGGCAGCGACAGCGTGAAGTCTTCGAGAAAGCCCGCCTTCACGACATTCTGCGCGCCTTTCCAGACCTTCAATTGCGATACAACCTGATTTTTTTCATAGAGCCGAACGGCATCGAAGAACTGAAAGCCAAAGTTGAGCAGCTTCTGCGATTCCTGCGCGCGCAGGGCATCGGAAGCGGCGCCCATCACCACGGATAACAGGCGCCGGGAGCCGCGCTTGGCGGAGGTGATCAGGCAAAAACCAGCGTTCTCGGTGTGGCCAGTTTTCATGCCATCGACTGTCGGGTCTTGCCAGAGCAGGCGGTTGCGGTTGGGCTGGGCGATGCGGTTATAGGTGTATTCCTTGATTGAATAGAGCGGGTAGTACTCCGGGAAGTCACGGATGACGGCGGCAGCCAGCGCAGCAAGATCGCGCGCCGTGGAATAGTGCTGTGGATCAGACAAGCCGGTAGAACTCATGAAATGCGTGTTCTTCAGTCCAAGACGCTGCGCTTCACGGTTCATGATCTGCACGAAGCCTTCCTCGGAGCCAGCCACCACTTCAGCGAGCGCGACGCAAGCGTCGTTGCCGGACTGCACGATCATGCCGTGCATCAGCTCGTCTACGGTAACGGGTTTAGTCGGCTCGATGAACATGCGTGAGCCTTGCGTCTTCCAGGCGCGCTCGGAGACTGGCACAGTCTGATTGAGTTGCAGCGATTTCTGCCTGAGCGCGCCGAACACTACGTAGGCCGTCATGAGCTTGGTGAGCGAAGCCGGCTCGACGCGCTCGTCCGGCATGTAACTCGCCAGCGGCTGGCCGGTGGCGTAGTCCATCAGCAACCAGGACTTCGCGGCGAGGGTGGGCGTTTGCGGCAGCAGTTGCGCCTGCGCCAGCGTGGCGAAGAAAAATGAAAGGATGACAGCGAGGATTCTCATGGAGGTGAAGCCGGCGAAAGATAAATTATAACGCGGTGGTTTCAGGCGCCGAGTTGCTGCCGCAACGCTTCCGGAGTCAGGATAGCGAAGGCAGTCTGCCCGGCCAGCGCCAGAAGGTCAGCATCGCCAGTAACCAGGACACCCGCGCTGCCTGCGGCGGCGGCATGCAGAAATATTTCATCGTCAGGATCGCGGCAGGCGGGCAGGCGGGGTGTTTTTCTCAGCGGTATGACAGCCTCCGCAAAGGGAAGAAAATCTGCAAGCAAGGCTTGGCGGTACTCTTTGCCCAAGCGGAACTTAGGGTATTCAAGGACACGTAGCAACTCTTCCATCGTCGCCCGCGTCACCAGCGGAACGATACGGCCGTGCTGCCATGCCTCGCGCAGCCAGGCCAGCCGGCCGGCGCGGAACAGCAGCGCCGAAATCACCACGTTGGTGTCAAGAACGACGCGCAAAGCTATTTCTTGCGACCGGGCTTTTCGGGTTTGCGCGCCCAGGCTACCGCCCCAGCGACATCCCTTTCGACGATGCCCAGCGCCGCCAGTTTGTCGCGCACCGCATCAGCGCGGCCGATGAGCACCGGCGTCAGAACAATGCGCCCGCCCTCTGCATGCACCTCGAAATACTCGGCGCCGGAAAACGCCTGCGCCACCACCTTAGGCAGGGTGATCTGGTTTTTGGAGGTCAGTTTGGCAAGCATGGCGATCCTGTATATAAGGAAGTAAGGAAATCTTACTCGCCATGGCGGGCAAGTCAAGCGCCGCTTTCAGCACTGAATGAATCAGCGCTGCACCACAAAGGGCTTGAAGTCCAGTGTGTCTCGGATATTGTTGGCCACGCGGGCGGCCTCCTTCGCGTCGGCGAATGGTCCGAGCTGCACGCGATACATACCGCCCTTGGGCTGGATTTGCAGGGTGTCGGAGAAACCGGTGAGTTGCGGCGCGACGCGGGCGCGGAAGCTCTCGGCGTTGTCTTGACTGCCAAAGGCGCCGAGTTGCAGGAAGACGCCGCGTGGTTCGGCGATCGTCGGAACTGGCGGATCGCGCTCGGGCACCGCCGGTTCGGCACTGGCGGCGGCAAGAGTCAACTCGGCGATGGGATCGCTAGACAACGCCGGGTTCTTCGGCGCAGTGGCGAACAGCAATTCACCCGGCCGCACGACTTCCACTTCCACCATCGCGCTACCGTTGCCAACGTAGCCAAGTTTGTAGGCCGCGGTATAGGAAAGATCGATCAAGCGGTCCGAATGAAACGGCCCGCGATCATTGACGCGCACGATGACCGATTTGCCATTGGTGACATTGGTGACGCGTACATAGCAGGGCAAGGGCAAAGTGGTGTGCGCTGCCGTCATGCCGTACATGTCATAGACCTCACCGCTGGACGTTTTTTGACCGTGAAACTTGCGCCCATACCAACTGCCGATGCCGCGCGCCTTGTAGGGCTTCAGTTCCTTCATCGGCACGTAATCGCGGCCGAGTACGGAATAGGGATTGTTGGCGAAGCGATGCAGCGACTCGGCGCGCGGTTCGGCATTGGGAATCGCATCGACATTTTCCGGTGCGTTGTCACCCGGGCCATCATCCATGTAATAGCCGCCACCCTTCTTGAGCGCGTAGGCCGGTTTCGCAGAAACTGTTTTCGGCACAGACACTTTTGCGCCCGGTTCAGGCGCAGGTAAACGCGGCGGTTGCGAGCCACACCCCGCGAGCAACAACGCAGCGGCGGCAGAATACCCAAGCAGCTTCGCCGCCGAGCCGCCCCAAGGCAAAGCGACACGTTCGCGGAGCGAACAAACGGAACATAGCCAACCCGGCGCGACCCCGAAGATACGAGCGCCGCGAGCCAGGTAGCTCCCCTGCCCCGGGGCAGGGGATGGGGGATGGGGGGCGTTCACTTCTGCACCAACATCCGATGCTTGTGAATACTCATCAGAATACCCACACCGAGGAACAACGTTACCAGCGCGGTGCCGCCGTAACTGACAAAGGGCAGCGGCACGCCGACCACGGGCAGGATGCCGCTCACCATGCCCATGTTCACGAAAGCGTAGGTGAAGAAGATCAGTGTGATGCTACCGGCAAGCAAGCGCGAAAACAGCGTCGGCGCGTTACCGGCGATCATCAGACCGCGTGCGATGAGCAGAGCGTAGAGCACCAGCAGCACGACGATGCCGATGAGACCGAATTCTTCGGAGAGCACGGCAAAAATAAAATCGGTGTGTCGCTCGGGGATGAATTCCAGATGCGTCTGCGTGCCATGGCCCCAGCCCTTGCCGAGGATGCCGCCGGAACCGACGGCGATGGTGGACTGGATGATGTGGAAGCCCTTGCCGAGCGGATCCTGTTCGGGATCGAGCAGGGTGAGGATGCGGTTGCGCTGGTAATCGCGCAGCATAGACCAGAGCAGCGGCAGGCTGGCCAGCCCGCCCACGGCCAATGTAATGAGCACCTTCCAACTGATGCCAGCCAGGAAAATAGCATAGAAGCCGACGGCGAGAACCAGAATGGCTGTGCCGAGATCGGGCTGCCTGGCGATCAGGGCCACCGGCGCGGCCAGGATCAGCGCGGCGAAAGCGAATTCCTTCCAGCGCAACATCGCTTCATGTTTCTGGAAGTACCACGCCAGCATGAGCGGCATGGCAATTTTCATGATCTCGGAAGGCTGGAGGCGCATGACGCCCAGATTGAGCCAGCGCCGCGCGCCCTTCGATACATCACCGAACAAGGCCACAGCAACCAGCAGCAGCAGGCCGGCAACATAGAGCGGCAATGCGAAATGCATCAGACGCTGCGGCGGAATCTGCGCGGCGACGCGCATCACCGTCAGCGCCACAGCGAGATTGATGATCTGGCTGACCAGCCGCTCGCCCGAAGCGCTGGCCAGCACCAGCAGCGCATAGGCCAGCAACAGGCTGACGATCAGCATCAGCGGCGGATCGATGGGGGCGACGAGGCGGCGCCAGAGGTTCTTGGGATTCATATCAATCACCCGAATCCTCCTCGGCCGTAACGTCCGGTGCCGGCTCCTTGGGCAGCTTGCCGAGCAGATAGTAGTCGAGCACCTGGCGCGCAATAGGCGCGGCGGACTGGGCGCCGAAGCCGCCATTTTCCACCAGCACGGCGAGCGCGATTGTCGGTTTGTCGGCCGGCGCAAAAGCAATGAACAGCGCGTGGTCGCGCAGTCGTTCCTTGACCTTGCCCTCCGCGTATTTCTCGCCTTTCAAGCTGTACAACTGCGCCGTACCGGTCTTGCCGGCCGAGACATACTCGGCGCCGACGAAAGCGCGCGCGCCGGTGCCCTCTTTGTTCACGCCGACCATGGCCTGCTTGATGATTTCTATGTTGGCCGGTTTGAGCGGGATGGTGCGCAAGGGTTGCGGCTCGATGATGCGTTTCTCGCCGGTGCGAATGTTCTCGATGTGCTTGACGACATGCGGCCGGTACATGACGCCATTGTTGGCCAGCGCTGCCATGGCCTGCGCGAGCTGGATCGGCGTGTAGGCGTTATAGCCCTGGCCGATGCCGATGGAAATGGTTTCGCCGGCATACCATTTCTGTTGTTCGGGCCGCTTGAAATGCTGGCGCTTCCACTCCTGCGAGGGCAGCACACCACGTGATTCGCCCTCGATGTCGATGCCGGTCTGCTGGCCGAAACCGAACTGGCGCATAAAGCCGGAGATGTTGTCAATGCCCAGGTCGTTGGAAAGCATGTAGTAGTAGGTATCGCAGGACTGAACAATGGATTTGTACATATCCACGCTGCCGTGGCCGCCTTTTTTATCGTCGCGGAACTGGTGGCCGCCGAAATTGAAAAAACCCGGATCGAAAATGGTTTGGCTGGGTGTGCGCTTGCCCAACTCCAGCGCCGCCAGCGCCATGTAGGGCTTGAAGGTGGAGCCGGGCGGATACGTGCCGTTCAAAGCGCGGTTCACCATCGGCTTGTCTTCCGAGGTGTTAAGGGCATCCCAGTCCTGCGGGTTGATGCCGTCGACGAAAAGGTTGGGGTCGTAGCCGGGCATGGAAACCAGTGCCAGCACACCGCCGCTCGACGGGTCAATGGCCACCAACGCGCCGCGCCGGGAACCAAAGGCTTTTTCCACCACCTCCTGTAGTTTCATGTCCAGCGTCAGCACCAGGTTGTCGCCGGACACGGGTGGCGTGCGCGCCAGCACACGCACCGCGCGACCGCCGGAATCGACCTCCACTTGCTCGAAACCGGTCTGCCCGTGCAGATCAAATTCGTACTTTTGCTCCAGGCCAGTCTTGCCGAAGTGTTCGGTGCCGCGATAATTGTCCTCGGCATTCTTCTCCTCAATGGCCTCGAGATCGCGATCGTTCACCCGGCCGATATACCCGATAGCGTGCGAAGCCAACTCGACAAAAGGATATTGGCGGAACAAGCGAGCCTTGATGTCGACACCGGGAAAGCGGTAGCGCTGAGCGATAAAGTGCGCCACTTCATCGTCGGTGAGGCGCGTGCGGATGGGCAGCGACTCGAAGTTCTTGCTCTCTTCCAGGAGTTTCTTGAAGCGCTTGCGGTCTTTGGGTTGGATGTCGATGACTGTCGCCAGCTCGTTGATGACCGTTTCCAGATCGCCCGCCTTGTCCGGCATGATTTCCAGCGTGTAGGCGGAGTAGTTGCGTGCCAGCACCACACCGTTGCGGTCGATGATGAGGCCGCGATTGGGCACGATGGGCACCAACGAAATGCGGTTTTCCTCGGCGCGAGTTTGGTAGTACTCGTGCCGGATGACCTGCAACCAGAAAAAGCGCGCAAACAAGAGCGCAAAAGCCAACAGCACAAAGCCGCCAGCCACCGCCAGCCGGCGCTGGAACTGGCGCACCTCATGCTCGGGATTGCGAAATTCAGCGGGTTGCATGGCTCAATTTTGTTTTAAGTTTCGGGTTGTCGAAGCTGCAACCCGAAACTTGAAACTCGAAACCCGCAACTGAGTTAAATCGGTCTGTTGTCATCCTTCTCGATCGGCTGATATTGCGGCAGGAGGAGGAGGAAGGTGAGCGGATACCAGAGCAGCGTGGCGGTGACGCTGCCGAGGAAATAACCCAGGCCGGGAAAATCTGCCCCCGCCACCAGGCGCGTGATTACCATGACAAGCTGGGTGGCGAGCAGCAGCGGCAGGATGTGCAGTGCTTGCTGCGCCAGCGGAAACCAGAGTATGCGTCGCGACAAACCACCGGCGGCGAACACCAGCAACACGTAGGCCAAGGCATGCTGGCCCATTACGCTGGCGGCGGCGACATCCATCAATATGCCCAAGGCGAAGGCCCCACTCATGCCGACGCGGCGCGGTTCGCGCACGCTCCAGAAAGCCAGCGCTAGCGCCAGCCAGTCCGGGAAACCAATGGCATGGCCGAAGGGAATCAGGTTGAAGAAGAATGCCAGCACCAGGGTGAACCAGATGAACCAGTGCTTGACCGGCAGCAGGATGCGGCGCGAGCTGTAATTCGGCTGTATCGACATACTCCCCTTACTCCTTCTTCCTGCCGCGCTTGGTTTTGAGCGGCTTGTCGACCGATTCCGGCTGCTGTCCGTCAACGCCGGCCGCAAGCGGGGCACGCGAACCGAGGATCAGAACTTGATCGTGCTTTTCCACACCGGCCGCCGGCTCGCAGAGAATGCTGGCAAAGGTGTAGGCAGCATTGCGGTCGATATGCGTGACCTTCGCGACCGGCAAGCCGGCTTGGTAAATGGCGTCCAGACCGGAGGTGACAACCAGATCGCCCGGTACGACATCGGCATTGGCGGCAAGAAAGCGCAACTCCAGTTGCCCGCCACCGGCACCAAACAGCACGGCGCGCAAACCGTTACGCACGATCTGCACCGGCACTGCCTGGTTCTTGTCGGTGATGAGGGTCGCTTCACTTTGCAGCGGATAGGCACGCGTCACCTGGCCGATCAGGCCAGACTCATCCACCACTGCCTGGCCCGCCGCTACGCCGTGCTGCGTACCCTTGTCGACAATGATGCGGCGCGTGAATGGATCGTTCGCCGCATAAAGGATTTCCGCCAGGACCGCCGCAACGGGCTGGCGTTCTTTCATGTCGAGCAATCGCCTGAGCCGCTGGTTTTCCAACTCGAGATGCTGCTGGCGCAGCAGCCAGTTGGCGGCCTCCAGTTCTTTGCGCTTGAGGCGGGCATTGTCTTCCTGCAAGCTGGAGAGGCTGTTGAAATAGCCGCCGACGCGATCCAGCAACTCGGCCGGCACATAAGCGGCGCGCTGTAAGGGATAAATGACAATGGCCACACCCTGCCGCACCCGCTCCAGATAGTGGAAGCGCAGGTCCAGTACCAGCAGGGAAAGCGAGAGAATGACAAAAAACGCCAGGCGCGCCAGCGGCGCCGGGCCGCGTTTGAAGAAGGCTGGGGGTTGGTGACCGACTACGGGCATGCTAGCTACGCCCGGTTTCGGGTTTCGAGTTTCGGGTTGCGGCGGTGCCGGTTCTCAACTCGAAACTCGCAACCCGAAACGCGAAACCAGCCACTCACTCATTGGCGAAAATGCTCCCGAGCGTATCCATTTTTTCCAGTGCGATGCCGGAGCCACGCACGACGCAAGTCAGCGGGTCTTCTGCGACGATCACCGGCAGGCCGGTTTCTTCCATGAGCAAGCGGTCGAGGTCACGCAGCAGGGCGCCGCCACCGGTGATGACCATACCTTTTTCCGCGATGTCGGCGCCCAGCTCGGGCGGCGTTTGCTCCAACGCCGACTTGACGGCACCGACAATGGAGTTGAGCGGATCAGTCAATGCTTCCAGAATCTCGTTGCTGGAAATGGTGAAGCTGCGCGGTATTCCTTCGGCCAAGTTGCGGCCCTTCACTTCCATCTCTTTCACTTCGGAGCCGGGGAAGGCGGAACCGATTTGCTTCTTGATCGCCTCGGCCGTGGTTTCGCCGATGAGCATGCCGTAATTGCGGCGTATGTAGTTGATGATGGCTTCGTCGAATTTGTCGCCACCAACGCGCACCGAGCCGGAATACACCATGCCGCCGAGCGAAATGACGCCGACTTCGGTGGTACCACCGCCGATATCCACCACCATGGAGCCAGTGGCGTCCGACACCGGCATCCCCGCGCCGATGGCCGCCGCCATTGGCTCTTCGATCAGATACACCTGTGAGGCGCCGGCGCCCAGCGCGGATTCGCGGATGGCGCGGCGCTCGACCTGGGTGGAGCCACAAGGCACGCAAATGATGATGCGCGGGCTGGGCGAGAAGAGGCGCGAGTCATGCACTCGCTTGATGAACTGCTTGAGCATTTGCTCGGTAACGGTGAAGTCGGCAATGACGCCGTCCTTCATGGGGCGAATGGCCGTGATGTTGCCCGGCGTCTTGCCGAGCATCTGCTTGGCGGCGGCGCCGACGGCCTGGATGGTTTTCTTCGCATTGGGGCCGCCTTCGGTGCGTATCGCCACCACCGAGGGTTCGTTCAACACAATGCCTTTGCCACGCACGTAGATCAGGGTGTTGGCGGTGCCGAGGTCGATCGCGAGATCGTTGGAGAAATAGGAACGTAGGAAACCAAACATCGCAAAGTGTCCGCATGGTGGAAAATTAGGGGTCTATGATACTCTATTGCGCCTCGCAATTTCAGCCCGATTAGCCTGACAAAAGCCCGGAAAAGCCATGTCGCTGGATCACGACCAAGTACAATGCATCGCCCATCTCGCCCGCATAGAACTCGCGCCCGCCGAGGCCGAAGAAACCCGCGAGCGCCTGAATGGCATCTTTGCGCTCATCGAGGAAATGCAGGCCGTCGATACGCGCGGCGTAGCACCCATGGCCCACGCACAGGACCTGGCCCAGCGCCTGCGCGAAGACCGCGTCACCGAAATCGACCGGCATGCCGACTTTCAGAAAATCGCCCCCGAAGTCGAAGGCGGGTTGTATCTCGTGCCCAAGGTGATCGAATAACCGCCGCGAATGACACGGATGCGCACGGATGCACACGGCGCTATCGAGGCGCATCCCGTTTTATCCGCGCTCATGTGCTCAATCCGCCCTAAGCCGCCCCAAGCCCTTTCGTAAAACCTCATGATCAACGCCAGCCTTAAAGAACTTGCCGCCGCGCTTGCAGGCAAAAAGCTCTCCAGCGTCGAGCTGACGGAGCTTTATCTGGAACGCATTGCGCGGCTCAACCCGGCGCTCAACGCTTTCATCACCACCGACCGCGACAAGACGCTGGCCCAAGCCCGCGCCGCCGATGCGCGCATTGCCGCCGGCCAGGCCGGCCCGCTCACCGGCATCCCCATCGCGCACAAGGACATATTTTGCACCCAAGGTTGGCTCACCACCTGCGGCTCGAAGATGCTCGCCAACTTCGTCAGCCCCTACGACGCCACAGTGATTGAGCGCCTTAATACCGCCGGCATGGTCACCTTGGGCAAGACCAATATGGACGAGTTCGCCATGGGCTCGTCGAACGAAACTTCCTTTTATGGCCCGGTGAAGAACCCCTGGAATCCAAGCCTGGTGCCCGGCGGCTCTTCCGGCGGCGCGGCGGCGGCCATCGCGGCGCGGCTGGCGCCCGCCGCCACCGGCACGGACACCGGCGGCTCCATCCGCCAGCCGGCCGCGCTGTGCGGGCTGACGGGTCTGAAACCGACCTACGGTGTGGTCTCGCGCTACGGCATGATTGCCTTTGCGTCCTCGCTGGATCAGGGCGGGCCGATGGCCAAGAGTGCGGAAGACTGCGCGCGCATGCTCAACACCATGGCCGGTTTCGACGAGCGCGATTCCACCAGCCTGAACCGCCCGGCCGAAGACTACGCCGCCGGTCTGGACAAACCACTCGCCGGTTTGAAGATCGGTCTGCCGAAAGAATTCTTCGCCGAGGGGCTGTCGGCGGATGTCGCGCAGGCAGTGGAAGCGGCCATCGCCGAATACCGCAAGCTGGGCGCCACCACGGTAGAAGTCTCGCTGCCGAACATGCAGCTTTCCGTCGCGGCGTATTACGTTATTGCCCCGGCTGAAGCCTCCAGCAATTTGTCGCGCTTCGACGGCGTGCGTTATGGCTACCGCGCCCCGCAATACGGCGACCTCGCCGACATGTACGCCAAGAGCCGTGCCCAGGGCTTCGGCGCTGAAGTGAAGCGACGTATTTTGATCGGCACTTACGTGCTCTCGCACGGCTATTACGACGCTTACTACCTGCAAGCGCAACGCATCCGTCGGCTGATCGCGCAGGACTTCGCCACGGCCTTCAAGCAATGCGACGTGATCCTCGGCCCGACCACGCCGACCACCGCCTTTAAGCTGGGCGAAAAATCTGCCGACCCGGTGCAGATGTACCTTTCCGACATTTACACCATCGCCGTCAACCTCGCCGGCTTGCCGGGGATGTCCATTCCATGCGGCTTCGCAAAGGGTTTGCCAGTGGGCCTGCAACTCATCGGCAATTACTTTGACGAAGCGCGCATGCTCAACGCCGCGCATCGCTATCAGTTGGCCACGGACTGGCACACCCAAATGCCGGAGGACATCTGATCATGGCCTGGGAAATTGTTATCGGGCTGGAAACCCACGCCCAGCTCAACACACAATCGAAAATCTTTTCCGGCGCGGCTACCGCTTTCGGCGCCATCCCTAACGCGCAAGCCTGCGCCGTGGATATCGCTTTACCCGGCGTGCTGCCGGTGCTGAATCGCGGCGCCGTGGAACGCGCCATCCGTTTCGGTCTCGCAGTCGGCGCCACCATCGCGCCGCGCTCGGTTTTCGCGCGCAAGAATTATTTCTATCCGGATCTGCCCAAGGGCTACCAGATCAGCCAGTACGAGTTGCCGGTGGTGGTGGGCGGCACTCTTTCCATTCAAATCGGCGAACAACAAAAATCTGTGCGTCTGACCCGCGCTCACCTTGAAGAAGACGCCGGCAAATCGCTACATGAAGATTTCCACGGCAAGAGCGGCATTGATCTCAACCGTGCCGGCACGCCGCTCTTGGAAATTGTCACCGAGCCGGACATGTGCTCGGCCGAAGAAGCCGTGGCTTACGCCAAGGCGCTGCACGCCTTGGTGCGCTGGATCGATATCTGCGACGGCAACATGCAGGAAGGCTCTTTCCGTTGCGACGCCAACGTCTCAGTGCGCCGGCCCGGCCAGCCATTGGGCACGCGGCGCGAGATCAAGAACCTCAACTCCTTCCGCTTTATGCAGCAGGCCATCGAGTATGAAGTGAAGTGGCAGATCGAAACACTGGAAGACGGCGGCAAGATCCAGCAGGCGACGGTGCTGTTCGACCCCGCCACTGGCGAGACGCGCGCCATGCGTTCCAAGGAAGACGCCCACGATTACCGCTACTTCCCCGATCCCGATTTGCTGCCGCTGGAAATTTCAGAAGACTGGATAGGCAAGGTGCGCGCCGCGTTACCAGAGCTACCTCAAGCGCGGAAACAGCGCTACTTAGAGCTGTTTGGTTTGTCTGACTACGACGCGTCCTTGCTCACTCAAAATCGTGAAACTGCGGAATATTTTGAGGATTGCGCAAATGCCTGTGGTCAGCCAAAAACGGCCGCAAACTGGATCACTGGTGAACTGTCTTCGTACCTCAATAAAGAAGGATTAGATATTCGCCATTCTCACGTTGAGCCCATGCAACTAGCGGGTATCATCGAGCGAATCCATCGCGGCGAAATTTCCAATCAAGGTGGGAAAGTTATTTTTCAAAAATTGTGGTCAAGGGAAAAGCGTGAACGGGAAAATCTAGCAGAGCTTTTTGAATCCATTATTCGGGATCAAGGTCTCAAGCAGATTTCCGACATCGACGCCATCGAGAAAATCGTCGATGAAGTATTGGCGGCGAATCCGAAATCGGTGGAAGAATTCCGCGCTGGCAAGGAAAAGGCTTTTAACGCCTTGGTCGGTCAAGCCATGAAGGCCACCAAGGGCCAGGCCAATCCGCAGCAGGTGAATGATCTGTTGCGTCGCAAGCTCACGCAAGTTTAGCGGGGGCGTCTGTCGGCGGCCGAAGGCTCGGCGGCGGCGCTGGGCGTTGAGGGTTTCTTGCCACTCTTGAGTTCGCGATAGCGAACCAGTTCGTCGTCATACTTGGCTTTGACGGCGGCAATGTCTTTTTGCTTACCCTCCATCGCGTCTTGGTGCGTCTTAATCTCCTCGTCGTTGTCACGTAGGTTATTTCTTAGCTCGCGCGGCAAGCCGGTTTTCTTGTGGAACTCGGCTTCCTCGTTCAGCCTCTTTTTCGTCTTCAAAGCTTCATCGAGCTTGGCCTGCGATTCCTGAATGGATTTTTTCAACTCGCCTACGGCGCGATTGCGCATGTAGTCGATGTCCTCCTCGGTAGCGTAGGTCGCCAGTAGCGCACGATTTTTGCGGTCCTGTTCAAGCTTTTTCTGTGCTTCTTCCTTGGCTTTTTTTGCCTCTTCTTCTTTCTTGACGAGCTGTTCGGCCGTTAAGGGCGCATCGACACGCTTGGTGGTGATGCCACGCTCGTTGATCTCCCGGTAGGCCTTGCCGTAGCAGGCGGGCGGAATGACATCGGAGCAAACCTGTTTGCCCTTCTCATCGGCGCAACAGAAAGTTGACCCTGCTTGCGCCGCAGTGGCGAACAGACTGGAAAAAACAAAAACGGTAAAGGCTGAGCCTAGCCTTGGTTTCATGGTGTAGTCCCATATTGTTGTCGATAGCGGGTGACAGTTTGCAAATTCTGCGCCAGTTCGGTCCGGCCGTTCAAATAGTCGAGCAAATCGTCCAGCGTGGCCACCGCTACGACCGGGATGCCATAAGCCTCGCGCACTTCCTGCACGGCGGACAGGTCGCCCTGGCCGCGTTCCATACGGTCTAACGCGATCACCACCCCGCAAGGCTCGGCGCCGGCGCTGCGGATCAGCGCGACGGACTCGCGCACCGAGGTGCCGGCCGAAATCACATCGTCGATGATGAGCACGCGGCCGGCCATGGGCGCGCCGACCAGCGTGCCGCCTTCGCCGTGATCCTTGGCCTCCTTGCGGTTGAAGGCAAACGGCAAATTATGCCCTTTTTGAGCCAGCGCGATGGCGGTGCCGGCGGCGAGCGGAATACCCTTGTAAGCCGGGCCAAAGAGCATGTCGCAAGCGATGCCGGAGGCGAGTATGGCTTGCGCATAGAAGTCGGTGAGACGTTGTAGCGAGCGGCCGTCATTGAACAGGCCCGCGTTAAAAAAATACGGACTCAGCCGGCCGGCCTTGGTGCTGAATTCGCCGAAACGCAAGACACCCTGTTCCACTGCAAACTCGATAAACTCGCCGCTCAAACTCATCGCACTCACTTTGAAAAAGCCCCGACTCAAATGCTACGTATCATAACCTTGAACCTTAACGGCATCCGCTCCGCCGAACGTAAGGGCTTTTTCCCCTGGCTAGCGCGGCAGGCTGCCGATATCGTCTGCCTACAGGAACTCAAGGCCCAGGCCGCCGATATGACGCCCGACATGCTCGCGCCGCCGGGCTACCGGGGCTATTTCCATTACGCCGAGAAGAAGGGCTATAGCGGCGTCGGCATCTACACCCGGCTGACGCCCACGCGCGTCATCGAAGGCTTGGGCGTAGCGGAGATCGATGCCGAAGGCCGTTATCTGGAGCTGGTCTTCGAGGCCTTCTCCGTCATCTCGCTCTACCTGCCTTCAGGCTCCAGCGGCGAACATCGCCAGGCGGCGAAATTTCATTTCATGGAGCACTTCTTCGGCCATCTCGACAAGCTGCGCCAAGCCGGCCGCGAAATCGTCCTCTGCGGTGACTGGAACATCGCCCACCGCGAAATCGATTTGAAGAACTGGAAAGGCAACCTGAAGAACTCCGGCTTTCTGCCCGAAGAACGCGCCTGGCTCACACGTACCTTCGACGAGTTGGGCTGGGTCGACGTCTATCGCCAACTGCATCCCGAAACCACCGGCGAGGCCTACACCTGGTGGTCCAACCGCGGCCAGGCCTGGGCAAAAAATGTCGGCTGGCGCATTGACTATCAAATCGCCACCCCGCAACTGGCCGGAAAGGCGCGCCAGACGGCCGTCTACAAGGCGGAGCGTTTCTCCGATCACGCGCCGTTGACGGTGGATTACAACTGCGATCTGCATGGCGGTTGACGGCAGAGAAGGCAAGAAATGAGCGCCCATGTTTGGCGTCTGTCGCGGGTTTTTAGAACTATCGTGTTTGGTAGCACATGAATTGTGCGTTTATTAGGGGTTGCGCGCGGCCAGCGCGAAGCGGACTTACGCGGCGGCCTTCAAAGCATCGGTCTGGAGCCTCCCTTGGGCGTTGTAGTTATTCCATGTCAGTAGTGTCCGGTTAGATTCCGAATAGAGTCAATTGGTTATCTGGCATGAGTGGAATCATTCTGTTGGCATCGGGCTGCAAGGCGCATGAAATCTCG
>JAYUNL010000137.1:0-24818 GCA_043761745.1 Rhodocyclaceae bacterium | reverse complement strand
GCCGAGCAGCGTGGCATCGAGTGGATGTTCACTCGACAGGACGCAGATGCAAAAATGGCGCGGCATTATGTTTCGTAATTAATAGGTAACGATACTAGCCCAGCGCGCCAATAAGTCGATGGCGCGCGGGATTTGCTACTGAGAGTGTTTAGCCCCGGTCGCGCCGAGTGATCGATGCCGCAGTCAGCTTAAGTGCACGTTTCCCGCGCCGAACAGTCCAAGCAGACCGATGATGATCAGATAAATCGCAACGATGAAGTTGAGAAGGCGCGGCATTACCAGAATCAAGATGCCGGCAAGAAGTGAAACTAAGGGGCCGATGCTCAATGTCATGTTCATTTGGGACTCCTATCAGCGCTGCAAGAAAGGTCAATGGGCATTGTCTGCTGTGATTGGGTGCGAACTTCCGTCGCCACCGAATGTATTGTTGCTGGAGCGACGAAGGCTGTTCCGGCGATGCGTATCCTGTATACCGTCGACGCAAACCGCAGTCAGTGCGTTGCCGAACATAGCAAGCGCCTACAAAGTTCCCGCACGGATACACCGGTGCAAGCAATGCGGGGCAAGCAATGGAAATCGAACCAAAGTCTGCTTCCCGGTTTCTTGAAAGCCGTCCTTCAGAAGTGTCCAAACAATCTGCGGCGAGAGATAGTCTCATTTAACTTCCAGCCAAAAAGAAGTCCCGATATACCCTCCCGTGATCTGGCGGTAACGGGAAAATGCACGCTGGAAGATGGGATGCTCCCACGTATTGTTCACGAACTCGGCGAGTGTTGGGTGTTGGCTGAGATAGGCCAACGGTAGCAAGACTTCCAGCCTATTTGATCCGCCCAGCAGATAGGCTGCCAACAAATACTGTTCCGAGTAGTAGCGATTCATCCATAAGCGAGGATAGTCGAAAGGCCAAAAAATATCGTGAATATGGACGGTGATCCCTGGCTTAAGTCTTGGCAGCACATCCAAGAAGAACACCGTCACGTCACTGTTTTCAAACACCCGATGAGAATTGTCGACGAAAAGAATATCCCCGGCTTCCAGTTCGTCGAATAACGCCAAGTCAACGTCTTCTAACGGTTGACGAACCACTCGATCACAGAGGGCATCCACCTCCGCTCGGGGTGCGGGATCTATTGACGTAATCTGGGTTGCGAGATTCAAATCGCGGACCGCACGTCGTGCGAATTTGGTGGAATTTCCTGAGCCCACCTCGACGTAGCGCGACGGTTTCCTGGAACCCAGCAGACCGTAGAGTGTTATCGCGTCCAGAGCGGAAAAATACGTATTGTCCCAGTAAGGCTCGCCGGCGGCGCTCGTGCTTTGTGCTTCGGATATTTTTATCAGATTCCCTGAAAATTCGGCGAATCGGGAAAGTGTTGCTTGGTAGGCCACATCACCTCTGGCCAACAAGGTGGCGATCTCCGTATGTGCCGGCTTGCCCTCGCCATAACGGGGCTCCGGCCGTATGGGGTACTCCAGCATCACGGCGTAATCCGGATGTGCGAAATCATTAATACGCCACAGAATGTAGCGGTCAAACACCGCCTTTAGAATTCTCTGTTTCAAATTACGCATCATGTTTAGAGCGCTCCATAAACGAAGCTTAAGCGGCCGCTATCGCGTCATTCGCTTTGCGGAAATCCGTTAAACGCCTTGCGAAATCGCCGAATCGCCGCATAAGCCCGAAAAAGGCGCTTACCCATTTTTCGCATCCAACGCGCACCTAACCAGTTCTTCCACAGGCGCAGCAAGGTCTCTAGCCAAACAATCCAATACTGCCACATCTTTCATCCCTCGCAACCAAGTCATCTGCCGCTTTGCTAACTGCCGCGTGGCGGCAATGCCGGTTTCGCGCAGGGCTGCGCGGTCGATATCCTGATCGAGATAGTGCCATGCCTGGCGGTAGCCGACGCAGCGCATGGAGGGCAGATTTGGGTGAAGCTGATAGCGTTGGCGCAACGTGGCCACTTCGTCCAGTAATCCTGCATCGAGCATGGCATCGAAGCGCTGGGCGATGCGTTCGTGCAAGACGGCGCGGTCGCTGGGCATGAGACAGATGGGAATGAAGCGATAGGGCGGGGCGGCGTCGGTCTTGCGGGCGTAGCTGTCGGCGAGTGGCGCGCCGGTGAGGCGCACGACTTCGAGGGCGCGCTGGATGCGTTGGGCATCAGTGGATTTCAAGCGCGCAGCGCTGGCGGGGTCGAGTTTGGCGAGATCGGCGTGCAGCGCGGGCCAGCCGCGCTCGGCGGCGTCATGGTCGATTTCTTTGCGTAGTGCGGCGTCCGCTTCGGGCAGATCGGAAAGCCCTTCGCGCAGTGCCTTGAAGTAGAGCATGGTGCCGCCTACCAGCAGTGGAATGCGGCCGCGCGCGGTGATTTCGGCCATCACGCGCAAGGCGTCATCAACGAAGCGTGCCGCAGAATAAGCTTCTTCCGGGCTGATGAGATCGATGAGGTGATGCGGAAACTTCGCCAGCGTGGCCGCGTCCGGCTTGGCGGTGCCAATGTTCATATCGCGATAGGCCTGCGCCGAGTCGACGCTGACGATTTCCACCGGCAAGCGTGTCGCCAATGCCATGGCCACGCCGGTCTTGCCGCTGGCAGTCGGACCCATGAGGAGGATGGCCGGCGGAAGCATGAGGGTTTCGTGTTTCGGGTTGCGGGTTTCGAGTTGAGACGCGTTTCGTGGTTTTAATCCGCAACCCGCAACCCGAAATACGAAACCCTCATTTCACCGGCCTCTGAGAAACAGCCGATCCAGATCAGCCATAGAAAGCTGCGTCCAGGTGGGGCGGCCGTGGTTGCATTGGTCGGCGCGGTCGGTGGCTTCCATTTCGCGCAGGAGGGCGTTCATCTCGGGCAGCGTCAGGCTGCGATGCGCGCGCACCGCGCCGTGGCAGGCCATGGTGGCGAGGAGTTCGTTGCGGTGTTCGGTGGCGACGCGGCTGGCACCAAATTTTTCCAAGTCGGCGAGCAGGGCGCGGATGAGATCGGCCACTTTGGCGTGGGTGAGCAGGGCCGGCACGGTGCGCACGATGAGCTCGCGCGGTCCGGCCGGCGCAATGTCGAAGCCGAGTTTGGCGAGGGTGGCGGCGTGTACCTGGGCGGCGGCCAGTTCGGCGTTGTCGGCCGAAAGTACGGCGGGGATAAGTAACTGCTGCGCGGCCGCTTCGCGCCCGTCGAGCGCTTGTTTGAGTCTTTCGTAAAGGATGCGTTCATGCGCGGCATGCATATCCACGACGACCAGCCCCACGGAATTTTGCGCGAGCACGTACACGCCATGCAGTTGCGCCACGGCGTAGCCCAGCGGCGATGCGTCGCCTGATGCTTGGCCGGACTCGGTGTTGAGCGCTTGCCGCACGAAGTCGATATAGGCCGCGACAGGTTGCTCGACGTTGAGTGTGTGCTGATGCGTGTAGCTGGACTGCTGCCAGAGTGCATTCGATCCAGTATTGGGCGCATGCCCGAAGCTTGAAGACGCCGTGGTGTTCGTTGCGCTGGTCTGCCCGAGTGGCGCAGCCAGCGCGCGTTGCAGCGCGTGGAAAACGAATTGATGGATGGCACGGCCTTCGCGGAAACGTACCTCTATCTTGGCCGGATGCACATTGACGTCGACGCCGTAAGGATCGATGTCGAGGAACAGCACATAAGCCGGGTGACGACTGCCATGCAGGATATCGGCATAGGCTTCGCGCACGGCATGCGAGAGCAGCTTGTCACGCACGAAGCGGCCATTCACGAAAAAATATTGCGCATCGCGGCTGGCACGCGAATAGGCCGGCAGCGCGGCATAACCGGTGAGGCGCAACGAGCCGGCGGAGACATCGATGTCGCGGGCCTGGTTGGCGAATTCTTCGCCGAGCAATTCTTTCACCCGGCGCGCCAGATCGCTGGCGACAAGGCGATGCGCTACCCGGCCGTTGTGCTGCAACTGGAAAGCGACGGTGGGCGAGGCCAGCGCAATGCGTCGGAAGACTTCTTCGCAATGACCGTATTCCGTTTGCTCGGTCTTGAGGAATTTGCGTCGCGCCGGCGTATTGAAGTAAATGTCGGCAACTTCGATCACGCTGCCCGCGCTCAGTGCAGCAGGCGTAATGGCCTGGTCGGCGCCGCTTATGCAAAAGGCGTGTGACGCATCTCTCACGCGGCTGGTAATGGCGACCCGCGCCACCGAGGCAATGGAAGCCAGCGCCTCGCCGCGAAAGCCCAGCGAGCTCACGTGCTCCAAGTCTTCGAGGGAAGCGATCTTGCTGGTGGCATGCCGTGCGAGCGCCAGCGGCAACTCGTCGCGGTCGATGCCGCAGCCGTCGTCCGCCACGCGGATCTGCCGCACGCCGCCTTCCATGAGTTGTACGCCGATCTCGCGCGATCCCGCATCGAGGCTGTTTTCCAGCAATTCTTTAAGTACGGACGCGGGGCGCTCCACCACTTCGCCGGCGGCGATTTGGCTGATGAGGAGGTCGGGAAGCGGTTTGATGACGGGCATGGCGGCGCGATGAATTATACTCTGCCCTTTTTTCGCCACCGACCCTATGGAAATCCTGGCCCTGCTGTGGGACATCGTCGTTCACCTCGACAAGCATCTGGCTGTCTTGCTGGCAAACTATGGCTTATGGATTTACGCCATTCTCTTTCTCATTATTTTCTGTGAAACGGGCCTCGTCGTGCTGCCCTTCCTGCCCGGCGACTCCTTGCTGTTCGTAGCCGGGGCGCTCGCCGCGACGGGCGGTATGGACATCACCATTTTATGTGCGTCCTTGATCGCCGCCGCCGTTATAGGTAACAGCGTGAACTACGCGGTGGGCCGCTTTCTCGGGCCCAAGGTGTTTCAGTGGGAGAACTCACGCTTCTTCAATCGCAACGCTTTGGATAAAGCGCACGCCTTCTATGAGCGCCACGGCGGCAAGATGTTGGTGCTGACACGCTTTCTGCCCATCATCCGCACCTTCGCGCCGTTTGTTGCGGGCATCGCGAAAATGCCGTATGGGCGTTTTCAGGCATACAACATCGCAGGCGGCGTGTTCTGGGTGGCCACGTTGACCTTGTCCGGCTACTGGTTCGGCAATCTGCCGGGCGTGAAAAACAACTTGTCCATTGTTATTTCCGTCATCGTCGCCGTGTCGTTCTTGCCGGCGTTGATCGCTTACATCAGGCATCGGCGCGCTTAGCAAGATCAGAAGTGGCCTGCCGCTGACGCCGATTTTATCCGCCGCCATCATCGTGGACAGGCTAGGACGGGCGGCGTAGTATTGTCTTACTTCTAGTCTTACCTGGGCAGCTATCGTGGAAACCGTCAAAGTATCCAGCAAGGGGCAAGTCGTCATTCCCAAGGCGTTGCGGGAGTCCCACCATATTGAGACGGGGACGGAATTGATCGTGACAGCCGTCGGTGGCGAGCTGCGTTTGAAGCCTGTGCGCGCTGGCGGCGGGGCGACGTTGAGCGAGGTGGCCGGCATGCTGTACAAGAAAGGACGGATAAGCATGACCGAGGCGGAGGAAAAAGCCGCCATGGCGAAAATGCTTGCCGCGCGGGACGAAGCAAGCAAACGATGATCGCTGTCGACACCAATGTCCTGGCTCGCCTGCTGCTCAAGGACCACGACCGGCAATACCGTGCGGCACTTACCCTTTTTTCCAGGAAGCAAGATTACACGGCACCGCCGACGGTGATTCTTGAACTGGTCTGGGTATTGCAGACCCGGGGGTGTGCGCGAGACGAGATCGTGCATGGGTTGCGGCTACTATTTTCCCTGCGTAATTTCAAGCCGCAGGCAGCCGAGGCGCTTGGCTATGCATTGGATTGGTTTGAGTCCGGTATGGACTTTGGCGATGCGCTGCATCTGGCGCTGGCCGGTGGCAGCGAGGGGTTCGCAACCTTTGATAAAGCGCTGGGCAAGCAAGCCGGAAAACTTGCCGTCTTTCCGCCCGTCTCGGTATTGACGGTGGCTTGATGGGTAGTCCTGCGGGGACAAGCGCTTAGAGACGTATCTTAGCGACGTATGCGGGCTTCGAGCTATCATAGGGCATGTCGAAGCGGCTTATCTGGTTGATTGCTCTCGTGCTATTGGCGGCTTGCGCGAGCCGGGGCGGCGCTGGCGCGACGGCGCCGGGCAAGGCATCGAACAGCTTCGATCCGGCGCAGATCGCCAAGACGGACATAGACCGCGTCGCCGAAGCGCATCAGCGCGAAATTTTCGCCAGTCTGAAATTGCTTGCGGAAAAACTCTACCGGCGTAATCCGCGCGAATGGAAGAAGAGTAATCAGCCCAGCCTGGATGCGGCGGTGGCACGCATTTTTGAAGCACATCACGAATGGAAATTTGCTGAGCTGGATGGCAAGCGCGGCGCCGAGGCCATCCATCTCGCCTTTCGTGAGGATTACGCAGGCGACCGCGTCCTGGCCTACATTGCCGGCTTGGGCGGCATGATGCAGACCGCCTTCAACGATAAGACCGAGTTTTTTGTGCTGGACGACCTCGATGCGCAGGCGCTGTACAACGCCGCGCACAATATCGAGATCGCCGTTTGGAAGCTGTCGAATGCGCGCGCTGCGGATGGCGAGCTATTTCTGCTCTCCAACCAGATGAACGGTACGGTGCGCAATCTGACTTTCGAGCGCGAGTTTGGCAAGGTGATCGCGAATCTCGATGTGTTGTCCAAGATCATCGCCGACAAAACCAATCGCACGGTGGTGAAGGTCATACAGAACGTCGCGACGGCCTTGTTTCTCCCGGTAAAGTTTTAGCAAGAGTTTTAGCAAAATATGAAGTCCATTGTCATTCTTATTTCCGGTCGCGGCAGCAACCTGCAAGCCTTGATCGATGCGCGTTTGCCTAGCCGCATTGCCGCTGTCATCAGCAGTCGCGCCGATGCGCAGGGCCTTGAGGTGGCGCACCGCCATGGCATCAGCACGGCGGTCATTGCCCATGCTGCGCACAGCAGTCGCACCCTGTTCGATGCGGCGCTGGCGGCGGAGATCGAGCAGTACCAGCCAGACCTCGTGGTGCTGGCCGGTTTCATGCGCATCCTCACCGATGATTTCGCGCGGCGTTTTGACGGGCGCCTGATGAACATCCACCCTTCGCTGCTGCCCGCATTCCCTGGTATGCATACGCATCGTCAGGCGCTGGCCGCCGGCGTGAAGCTGCATGGCTGCACGGTCCATTTCGTCACACCTGCGCTGGACAACGGCCCCATCGTCATCCAGGCGGCGGTGCCGGTGCACGCCGACGACACGGAAGCGAGCCTCGCCGCGCGCGTGCTGGTGGAAGAGCATGTCATCTACCCCCAGGCGGTGCGCTGGTTCCTGGAAGGGCGCTTGTGCATCAGCGCAGGGGGGCAGGTTGCGCTGGTGCGCGAGCAGCAGGCCGGCGCCGCGTTGCACGCGCCTTTGCTCGATGCCGAGCCGAGCTGAGTTGCACACCATGCCGGATCGTCGCCTCCTGGCTGCCCTCGCGTTTTCTGTTCTGGCGCACGCCCTGGCCATGAGCAACCCGGCGTGGCGCTTGCCCTTCGATAGCGAGCCCGATCACGAAATGCGGCTGGAAGCGCATCTACTCGCGCCCCCGAAACTGGCGCCGGCGCCTATTCCGCAGAACCAAGCCAAGCCCACGCCGCATGCGCAATCGCGATCTGCCTCGAGCAGACCCATGATGCGAGCGGCCGCGCCCAGCGACTACGTCTTGCCGCCGGTGCAGGAAGCGCCGGTCGCGCCCGAGCCGACCCTACCTGCGCTTCAGCCAGTGCTCGCCGAACCGACTGCGCCGCCGCCCCAGCCAGTGCCCAAGGTAGAGATCACCTGGCCGCGCCAGGGGCATATCCGTTTCGTCGTCACGCGCGGCGAAAAAGGCTTGATATTGGGCAAGTCTACGCATACTTGGGAGCACGACGAGACGCGCTACTCGATACGCACAGTGACGGAAACCACCGGACTGGTGGCCTTGTTCAAGCCCATCAAGATCGTGCAGGTGAGTGTCGGTGCCATCGGACCGGCCGGTTTGTTGCCGGGCGAATTTCACGTCGAGCGCGAGGGTAAAGTTGCCGAAGGTGCGCGCTTCGACAACGAAGCCAAACGCGTCACACTCACGGACGGTGGCATTCAGCGGCGCGAAAATCCGCTCGCCGCCGGTACGCAGGATTTGTTGAGCCACCTGTACCAGTTCGGCGTGATCGAAAAACAGGCGCGCTTTGAACTCATGATCGCCACCGGCAAAAAATACGCGTCTTACGCTTATGATCTGGTCGGTCAGGAAACGCTGGCCACGCGCTTCGGCGATGTGCGCACACTGCATTACCGCACGCCGCCCATGCAGGGCGAGCAGACGATGGAAATCTGGCTGGCGCCGGATTACCGTAATCTGCCAGTGCGTATTCGCTTCATAGACCGCAGTGGCGATATTTACGACCAGAACGCGGATGAAATCGATATGGACGGCAAGACCATCACCGCAAGCAGTGGCCCTTAGTGGCCCTTATTGGCCATTAGCGTCCATCAAACTACTCACATCGCCCCCATCGGAAACTCTATGCGCATCACACCCAAACTTATCGACGCCACCAATACCGCCCTGCTTGACCTACTCAAGTTCAATCAGCCGGCGGACGCAGTGCTGTCCCGATTTTTTCGCAATCACAGTACGCTCGGACAGAACGATCGCGCCTTTGTCGCCGAGACGGCCTTCGCCATTCTGCGCCGCAAGCGTTTGCTGGACCATCTGTTGCAAGACAACATCACACCGCGCCGTCTGGTACTGGCAGCGCTGTTGCGGGTTTTTGGCAACAGTCAGCGGCAGCTTTCCGAGTTGGTAAGCGGCAAGGAGGCAGATTGGCTCGCCGATCTCAAGGCGCAAAGCACCGACGACTTTACGCTGGCCGAGCAAGCCGATTTTCCGGACTGGCTCGCCGAGCGCTTGCTGGCGCACATGCAACCGCAGGAGATGCTTGCTCTGGCGCAAGGCCTCAACCAGAGCGCACCGCTAGATCTGCGCGTCAATCCCTTGAAAGCCGAGCGCGAGGCCGTCCTGAAACAACTCGCCGATGAAGGCATAGAAGCCAGCGCCGGCAGCTATTCGCCGCTGGCCATCCGCTTGAAAGAAAAACCCGCGCTGCAAAAGCATGCGCTGTATCTTTCCGGCGTTGTTGAAGTGCAGGACGAAGGCAGTCAGTTGTTAGGTTATCTGCTCAGCCCCAAGCGTAGTGAGATGGTGGCCGATTTCTGCGCCGGCGCCGGCGGCAAGACGCTGCTGCTCGGTGCGTTGATGCGCAACACGGGCCGGCTCTACGCTTTCGATGTGTCCGACAAGCGCCTTGCGCGTTTGCGCGCACGCGTGGCGCGCTCTGGTCTTTCAAACGTCCATCCGGTGGTGATCGCCAACGAGCGAGATCAGCGTATCAAGCGGCTCGCCGGCAAGATGGACCGGGTGCTGGTGGATGCGCCCTGTAGCGGCCTGGGTACGCTGCGGCGCAATCCTGACCTCAAATGGCGCCAGACCAGCGAAGGCGTGGACGAGCTGGCGGTCAAGCAGCACGACATCCTCAAAGGCGCGGCGCGGCTGGTGAAGCCGGGCGGGCGGCTGGTGTATGCGACGTGCAGCATCCTGCCGGAAGAGAATGAATGCATCGTCACGGAATTTCTCGCCGCGCATGACGACTTCGTGCGCCTTTCCGCGCAGGAGATACTCGCGCAGCAGGGCATAGACGTGGCATGCGGCGAAACGCTGCGTTTGGCCCCGCATCTGCATGGCACGGACGGCTTCTATGCGGTAGCGCTGGAAAGAAAGAAGCCTGTGCTACCGGCTAAAGCCGCAGGGAGCGAGGCAGAGACGGAGAACGTTGATAGCGTGGAGAGCGCAACATGAAGCAGAGCCTGGGTGCGCTGCTGCTGATTGGTGTTGTCAGCCTGGGCCATATATCGCCGGCACAGGCCTTTGATGCGCGCGGCCACGTCCTGCCGCGCGAAGCGGGTGCAGGTGAGCAGGCTGCGCACGGTACGGTCGAAGCGCTATTTTCGCCCTGGAACGATGTCGAGGCCGCACTGCTGCGCGCGCTGCGCGAAGCCAAGAAGACCATCTACGTGCAAGCCTTTTCCTTCACCAGCCGCAACCTCGCGCGCGCCTTGGTCGAGGCGCACACACGCGGCGTGAAGGTGGAAGTTTTGGCTGACCGCGAGCAAACGGTGAAGGCGGAGAACAGCCAGATTCCCGTGCTGGTCGCCGCCGGTATCCCGGTCGAACTCGAAGTGCGTTATGTCTCCGCGCATAATAAAATCCTGCTCATGGACCCGCTCGAAGCGAATAGCGTGTTGGTCACCGGCTCCTACAATTTCACTTATGCCGCGCATGCCAAGAACGCCGAGAACGTGCTCATCCTGCGCGGCAATGCGCCCATCGCGAAGAGTTACCTGGATAACTGGAAGCGCCATCGCGCCGATGCCGTGCCGTATGCTCAAGCGCTGACTTTGGAAAGATGACATGAACCCCGGCCAGATCGGCAACACGCTCCTTGAACTGTGGGATGACCTGCAACAGCCGGATCTCTTCTGGCAAGTCGCCGTGTTGCTGGGCTGCTTGGCCATTGCCTGGTTCCTGGCGCGCAGCCTGCATCGGCCCAGTGCGGATGCGGGCGCCTGGCGCATTGGTCGGGGTGGCGTGAACCGGCTGATTTTTCCGCTGGTCGCGCTGGGCCTCGTCTTGCTCTCGCGTCTGATTTTGCGGCAGTGGCTGCACACCAATCTGCTTAGCATCGCGGTGCCGCTGCTGATTTCTTTCGCGGTAATACGCGCTGTGGTTTACGCCTTGCGCCAGGCCTTCGCCCCTTCGGGTTGGCTGGCGACCTTCGAACGCGTGGTTGCCTTGGTGGCCTGGAGCGTCGTCGCTCTGCACCTTACGGGTTTGTTGCCGGACCTCATCGCCGCGCTGGAGGCCGTGAGCTTTTCCGCCGGCAAGCAAAAGCTCTCGTTGTGGCTGGTGTTGCAAGGCACGGCCACGGTGCTGGTTACGCTGGTATTGGCACTGTGGGTAGGCGGCATTGTTGAAGCGCGGCTGCATGGGGCGGAGGGGCTGGACGCCAATCTGCGCATCGTGCTGTCGCGTGTGACGAAGGCTGTACTCATCCTGTTGGCGGTGTTGATTAGTCTACCGCTGGTGGGCCTAGACCTGACTGCCCTGTCCGTCTTCGGCGGCGCCTTGGGCGTGGGTATCGGTTTCGGCTTGCAGAAAATCGCCAGCAATTACCTCGCCGGCTTCATCATCCTGCTTGATCGCTCGATCCGCCTTGGCAACATGATTACCGTCGACAAATTTTCCGGCCAGGTGACGCAGATCACCACGCGCTATACCGTGCTGCGCGGCTTGACGGGGGTGGAGTCCATTGTGCCCAACGAATTGCTGATCGGCTCGGTGGTGCAGAACGAGACCTACACCAACACCAAGGTGCGTCAGGCGGTCACTGTGCAGGTCGGCTATCAGTGCGATGTGGAGCAGGCCATGCGCATCCTGATTGACGCCGCGCTGCGGCATGAGCGGGTACTGCGCGATCCGGCGCCCGAGGCGGCGCTGCTGCGCTTCACCGAATCGGGCATCGATCTTGAGCTGGGCTTCTGGATCGACGATCCGCATCTCGGCGGTGGCGGTCTCAAATCCGCCATCAACCTCGATATCTGGCGCGAATTCAAGCGCGCCGGCATCGAGATTCCTTATCCGCGGCGCGAAGTGCGCCTGTTGAACGCCTTGAACGAAAGCGCCAAAGGCGAGTCTTAAGATTACGGCGGTTGCTGCCGTTGTAGTCTAGAATCATCCTTCATTCCTCTCTGAGTCCATTCCATGTTGTTTTCCGGTTTTCTCGATCTCCCCTGGTGGGGTTATGTGGTCATCACGCTTGCGATGACGCATGTCACTATTGCTGCCGTCACCATTTTTCTGCACCGCCACCAGGCGCACCGCGCCCTCGATTTGCATCCGTTACCCAGCCATTTTTTCCGCATGTGGCTGTGGCTCACCACCGGCATGGTCACGAAGGAGTGGGCGGCCATCCATCGCAAGCATCACGCCAAATGCGAAACGCCCGAAGACCCGCACAGTCCGCAAGTGCTGGGGCTCAATCGCGTGCTGTGGGGCGGCGTGTTTCTCTATGTGCGTGAATCGCGCCACCCCGAAACCATGAGTCGCTACGGCCACGGTACGCCCGATGACTGGCTGGAGAGGCGCATCTACACGCCCTTGCAGAAGGTTGGCATCGTGCTGATGGCCATTGTGGATATCGCCTTGTTCGGCGTTGTTCCGGGCACGATAATCTGGGTGGTACAGATGATCTGGATTCCCTTCTGGGCCGCCGGCGTTATCAATGGCGTTGGCCACTTTTGGGGCTATCGCAACTTCGCCTGCGAAGACGCCAGCACCAACATCGTGCCATGGGGTATTTTGATCGGCGGCGAAGAGCTGCACAACAATCATCACGCCTACGCCACCTCGGCCAAACTGTCGAACAAGTGGTATGAGTTCGACATCGGCTGGATGTACATCCGCCTGCTGGAAATCGCCAAGCTTGCCCGCGTCAAAAAAATCGCCCCTACGCCGCGTCTCGCCGCCGCGCGGCCCGCGCTCGATCTCGATAATCTGCAAGCCATCATCACGCATCGCTACGACGTCATGGCCAAGTACATGGCATCGCTCAAACAGATTTATCAGGAGGAACGCGCCAAGTTGCAAATCTCGCTCGACGCGAAAGCATTGAAGTCGTTACAGCGCTCGCTGGCACGTGACGCCGAGGAGCTTTCTGCGCAGGACAGGCAAAAACTCGACGCCGCGCTGGAACAAAGCAGCCGCCTCTCGCTGGGCTATCAAATGCGCCATGAACTGCTTGCCCTCTGGCAGCGTTCCACCGCCACGCATGAGCAATTGTTGAAAGAGTTGCAAGACTGGTGCCACCGCGCCGAAGCCAGCGGCATACACCAACTCGAAGAGTTTTCCTTGAGACTGCGACGCTACGCGATTTGATGCGTCTCGACCAATGAACAACGCCCCTTGCGAGGGGCGTTGTTCATTTATGCGTCGGTATCAAACCTGGCGCTGGCGGTCATGCTTCTCGTGGTGAATGCGGCGACTCTGGCGATTTTCGTTGCGCTGGATTCGGCGCTGTTCTTTTGCGCCAACCTGCCCGTCAGTGCCGGCGCTTGCTTGCAAGTGATTGTCGTGCGCCTGGCCGCGTTCCAGCTTGCCGGCTTCACGGTTGGTGAGTTGCCCCGATTGCACGCCCTGCTCGATACGCTTCTGCTGGTTGACGTCGCGTTGCACGTCGGCCTGCATGCGCTGCGACGAGGCGGAATTCGGATCGCCCTTCTGCGCGTCGTGCTTCTCGCGAGCGATATCGCCGCTCACCTTGTTCTGCGCTCGGTCTATGCGTTGCGCTTCGGCCGGCGACAGCTTGCCGTCCTTGAGCGCGTTTGCCTGCATGCGCTCGACTCGCGCCTCTTCGCCTTCCAGACGGGCGGCTTCCTTGGTGTTGAGTTCGCCAGACTTGAGGCCTTGCTCGATACGTTGCTGCTGGTTGATGTCGCGCTGCACTTCCGAGCCTGTGCTCTGGGCAAAGGCAGTGATGGAAAACAGCGTGCTGGCGGTGACGATAATGGCAGTCTTGCTCACTTTCATTTCAATCTCCCTAGAATTTGTCGGATGAGTCCAGGCCGTGCTTGATGCCTGTATGCATCCTAACGATCCAGCCGGCCTTAAATCGACACGGATTTTGTAAAACTTGTAAGAAGTTGTAGAACAAAAAGGGTGTTACTACGCTGTTGACCCCCTAAGCAAAAACCGCTTTAGATTCATGCCCCTACGCAGCCTCCACTGGGGCTGCTAGGCTACCGGCGCAAAAATGTTGGTGGGGGAGTCAAAACGCCAAACGTCATGCTCCTTTATCAACTAAGGGGCGGGCATAACGCCGGCCGCTTTCCCCCTGAAACAGGGGCTACGCTGCCCCGGCTGCCTAGAGGTCGTGCTTCATTCTAACTACTTCGAACCCCCATCGAGAGTCAGCTCTTCGTTATCAAGTCGAAACAGCATGAGTTCGCCGCTCCGGGTTTGGCGTACCATTCCCGCTCCCTGGCCGTTTTGAGCTTGTCCAGCAGGGCGATTTGGTGATACCACGGCAATTGTGCAAGGGGTGCTTGCACAAATTCCGCATCCGGCCATGCCGCAGCAAAGGCGCGCATGTACTTTAGGTTGCGCGGCGAAAAGCCCTTCATCTCTGGGAACTCACGTCGCAGGTCGGCGGCGAGCTTGTCGATAACTTTCGCTCCCCACCCCTGATTGGCTTGTCGCTCCACAATATCCCGGCCAATCTGCCAGTACAGCAGAACCAACTGAGAATTAACCGCGACGACCGCATGGGTTTGTGCCTCACGAATGCGCGCCTTGAGGCTGGTTAGCCACGCCTGGTAGCCCCCTTCTTTGTCAGTTTCTATGCTAAACGGGTAATTTGGGTCTTTAGGGGGTCAACAGCGTAGTAACACCCAACAAAAAACAAAAAGCCCGCCGAGGCGAGCTTTTGTGGAGAGTGCCAATGCCCAATTACTTGAGCTTGGTTTCCTTGTACAGCACGTGCTTGCGCGCCTTGGGATCGAACTTTTTGAGTTCCAATTTTTCAGGCTTGGTGCGCTTGTTTTTGGTCGTGGTATAGAAATGGCCGGTGCCGGCCGTGCTTTCCAACTTAATCTTCTCGCGGGGCATGCTTCAGCTCCTTAACGTGCTTATCGTACTTTTCGTACTTAATCTAGATCTCGCCGCGCTCACGCAGTTCGGCGAGGATAACGTCGATGCCCTTCTTATCGATGGTACGCAGCCCGGCGTTAGAAACGCGTAAGCTCACCCAGCGGTTTTCGGACTCGACCCAAAAGCGGCGGTTCTGCAGGTTCGGCAGAAAACGACGCTTGGTCTTGTTATTAGCGTGGGAAACGTGGTTCCCCACCATCGGGGCCTTACCGGTCACTTGGCAAACGCGGGCCATGTTGGTGCTCCAGAGTCAGGAATAGCAAAGCCGAACATTATACGCGAATACTTTGCCACGGCTCAAGCCCTTTTTTGCCTTTTGGACTATAAGAGGCCTCGTTCCGAGAAGGACAGGGGCGTGGCATTGCGGGCGACAATGAAATGGTCCAGCACGCGAATATCCACCAGGGCCAGCGCCTGCTTGAGGGTGCCCGTCAATAGCTCGTCGGCCGGGCTGGGCTCGGCCACGCCGGAGGGATGATTGTGGGCAAAGATTACGGCGGCGGCGTTGTGGTTCAGCGCCAGCTTGACCACCTCGCGCGGAAAAACGCTGGTTTGCGTGAGTGTGCCGCGAAACAATTCTTCACTGGCGATGACGCGATTTTGCGAATCGAGCAGCAGCACCATGAAGACTTCGTAGGGTAGCGCACCCAAGGAAAGGCGCAGATAGTCGCGTACCGCCGTCGGCGAAGAGAGCGAAACACCCTGGGCGATGTCCTCGCCCAGGGCCCGGCGCGCCAGTTCCAGCACCGCCTGCAATTGCGTGTACTTGGCGTTGCCCATGCCGTTGATGGCGGCGAAGTCCTTGAGCGGTGCGGCAAAGAGCCCATTCAGCCCGCCGAAGCGATTGAGCAACTCGCGCGCGAGGTCCACTGCACTTTTGCCCTTGACGCCCACGCGCAGGAAGATCGCCAGCAATTCGGCGTCGGAAAGCTGTGCGGCGCCGTGTTTCAGCAGCCGCTCGCGCGGCCTTTCCTGTTCGGGCCAATCGGTGATCGCCATGCGGTGCTCCTTCTACGCCAAGGCGCGATTCTATCGTGCTGTCATGCGGCGTGGCGGGCGCAGCAATATCGATCAAGTTAGAATGGCCAGTCTGATTCACGGGTCGGCCTAAGTTCGGAGAGTGATCATGGCTAAACGCAAAGCAGCCGCCCAGCCTCAGGTTGTGCGCCTGGGTAACCAGGAGGTCATCAAGATCGGCGTCCGCTCGGGCGCGCTCAACGATCCTTATCACTTCGTGCTGACCTTGTCCTGGCCGCGTTTTTTTGCGTTGGTGCTGGTGTTCTTTTTGGCGACCAATATTCTTTTCGCCACGCTTTATGGGTTGAGCCCGGGCAGCGTAAGCAACGCGCGGGCCGGCGCCTTTCTCGACTATTTCTTTTTCAGCGTGGAAACCCTGGCTACCGTCGGTTATGGCGAAATGGCGCCCGGCTCCATTTATGGTCACACCGTCGCCTCCGTAGAAATCTTCCTCGGCATGATCAGCCTCGCGGTGGTGACGGGCTTGATCTTCTTCCGCTTTGCCAAGCCGACGGCGCGCATCCTCTTCAGCCACAACCTGCTGGTGCGCGAATTCGAAGGCCAGCAAACGCTGATGCTGCGCGCCGCCAACGAGCGGCACAATCGCATCGTCGAGGCCGAGGCGACGCTGGGTTTGGTGCGCGAAGAAACTACAGCGTTCGGCGAGACATTTTTCCGTCTCTACGACTTGCCGCTGGTACGCAGTCGCTCGCAGGTTTTTTCGCTGACCTGGACTTTCATGCATCGCATTGACGCAAGTAGCCCCTTGTTCGGCTGGAGCAAAGAGGCCTTGGAGGCCAGTGGTGCGCGCATCACCGTTTCCATCACCGGCCACGACGAAACCATGGCCGATGCGGTGCATGCTTTGCACAGCTACCCGGCTGAACGCTTGCTCTACGCGTATCGCTTTGCCGACATCATCCTGCCGGAAGCGGATGGCCGTCGCGTGATCGACTTGCGGCGTTTCCATGATGTCGAACCCTATGATATTGAGTCCTCTCCTGGCGCCGGCGCGTCGGCCGGTTGATCGCCCTGGTGCGAGGTATCCAGTAGAATCGCGCATGCATAACAAAGCGGATTATCGTCATGACTGAACTGAGAGGAAAGCGGCTGGTCTTGGGCGTCACCGGCGGCATCGCGGCCTACAAGGCGGCGGAGCTGGCGCGGCTATTCGTCAAAGCGGGCGCGGAAGTGCACGTCGTCTTGACGGAGGCCGGCGCGCGTTTCGTTACGCCCACCACTTTTCAGGCGCTTACCGGCAATCCGGTGTGGACGGACATCTGGGATGCGCGGGCGCCCGACAATATGGCGCATATCGGGCTCGGTCGCGAAACCCACGCCATCGTGGTGGCGCCGGCCTCGGCGGACTTTATTGCAAAACTCGCCCATGGCCTCGCTGACGATCTGCTCTCTACGTTGTGTCTCGCGCGCGACTGCCCGCTGTTCGCGGCGCCGGCCATGAACCGGCAAATGTGGGAGCACCTTGCCACCCAGCGCAACGTCAAGCAGTTGCGCGAGGATGGCGTTGTCCTACTCGGCCCGACCAGCGGCGACCAGGCCTGCGGCGAAACCGGCATGGGTCGCATGCTGGAGGCGGAAGAACTTTATGCCGCCGTGGTGGCCTCGTTCCAGTCCAAGCGTTTGGCGGGTCGCCATGTGCTCGTCACGGCCGGGCCAACTTTCGAAGCGCTCGATCCGGTGCGCGGGCTGACCAATCTTTCATCCGGCAAGATGGGCTTCGCCTTGGCGCGCGCCGCGGCGGACGCCGGCGCCCATGTCACTCTGGTGGCGGGGCCGGTCAGCCAGATTACCCCCCCTGGCGTGCGCCGCATCGATGTGGTGAGCGCGCGCGACATGCGCGAGGCGGTGTTGAGTGAAGCGGGCGAGTGCAACATCTTTATCAGCGTGGCTGCCGTCGCTGATTACCGGCCGGCGCAAAGCGCCTCGCAAAAGATCAAGAAAAGCACGCAGGCGATGACGCTCACGCTGGAGCCCAACGCTGACATTCTGGCCGAAGTCGCCGCAATGAAGCCGCCGCCGTTCTGCGTGGGCTTCGCTGCCGAGAGCGAAAATCTCGACGACTACGCCGAGAAAAAACGTCTCGCCAAAAAGCTGCCGCTCGTCGTCGGCAATCTGCTGCAAGACGGGCTGGGCGGCGAAGACAACACCGTGGTGCTGTACGACGCCAAAGGCCGCCATCAACTCGCCCCTGCGCCGAAGCTGGAAGTCGCTCGCACCATCGTCGCCCACATTGCACACCTGCTGGGCGCGGACGAAGCGTCTGAGGAATAAGCGGAAGAAACAAGCCGAAGAAATAGGCCAAAGAAATAGGCCGAAAAACAGGAAAACTCAATATGCATCGCATCGACGTCAAGATTCTCGACCCCCGCCTCAGAGATAACCCGCCGCATTACGCCACCCCCGGCGCCGCCGGCCTCGATCTACGCGCCTGCGTGCAAGCGCCCATCAAGCTGCATGCCGGCGAAACGCAACTCATCCCCACCGGCATCGCCATCCATCTTGCTGATCCTGGCCTCGCCGCCATCATCCTGCCGCGCTCCGGCCTGGGCCACAAACACGGCATCGTGCTCGGCAATCTGGTGGGCTTGATCGATTCCGATTACCAGGGCGAAATTTTCGTGTCGACCTGGAATCGCGGCACGGAGAACTTCGTCATCAACCCCCTCGACCGTCTCGCGCAACTGGTCGTTGTGCCGGTGCTGCAAGTGGCGTTCAACGTCGTCGATGAGTTCGACGAATCGAAGCGCGGCGCGGGCGGGTTTGGGAGTACGGGGAAGGGCTGAGGCGTTGTGTCTCTAAGGCGCCAAATTTCGCGGTCGCGCCAAGTCTGATTTGGATTAGTCTCAGGACTTCTTGGAGGTCACAATTTGTGACCTCCAACGAGAGCTTCGTATGAGCCAGAAATTTGGCCCATATTTCTTCTGGCCAGAAAGCTTTAACCTATAGCGCCATCCTTGCAAGATAGCGCAACTCACCCCAACACATCCGCCCAAATATTCTTCGCCCAGGCCAGCGCGAATTCGCCTTCGAGTTCATTCGGTGCGCTGGATAATCCGCCCGATCCCGGCACGGGCTTGTAGGTTTTTTCCGCAGCGTCATAGGCGTGCACCGAGGCGATGTGCACCACGCTTTTGTCGTTGACGAAGCTGTAGCAGGTGTTTGCGATCACCATGGGGTCGGGGGCGGGCTGGCCGTTGATGAGGTTGACGATGGCGGCCGCGGCGATCTTGGCGTGCTGGGTGGTCATGTGGGCGGATTTGGGCATGGCAGTGGCGGCCAGCGTGGCGTCGCCCAATACGTGGATGTCTTTCTGCGCCGTCGATTCCATCGTGCGCCAGTCTATGCCGCACCAGCGGTTGTTGGCGGTGATGAGGCCGGCCTGGCGTGCGATGCCGCCGGCGGCTTGCGCGGGAATGATGTTCAGCACGTCGGCACGCAGCGGGTCGGCGAATTCAAATCTGAGTGTATTGGTCTGCGCGTCGAGACCGCTGATGGTCTGGCTGGGCCGATATTCGAGCAAGCCTTTGTAGAGATCGCTCCAGGCTTTGAGGAACAAGCCTTTCTTGGAGACGATATCCTCGTTGGCGTCCAGCACCAGCACTTTCGATTTGGGCTTGTGCGTCTTGAGGTAGTGGGCGACTACGCTGGCGCGCTCATACGGGCCGGGCGGGCAGCGGAAGGGCGCCTTGGGGATGGTGATGGCATAGACGCCTCCGTCACGCATGGCTTCCAGTTGCTGGCGCAGCGCGATGGTCTGCGGGCCGGCTTTCCAGGCGTGGGGGAATTTGGTCTCCGCGAGTTCGGGAGTCAGACCCGGCACGCTGTCCCACAAAAAATCGATGCCGGGCGAAACGATGAGGCGGTCGTAACTGAACGTCTGGCCATCCGCCAGCCGCACCGTACTCTGAGTGGCATCGACCGCGACGGCCACTCCTTGCACCAGTCGTATGCCGTGGCGCTTGAGGCCGTCGTAACTCTGGATCAAGGTATCGAATGGCGCCATGCCGCCGATGACGCGGTTCGACATGGGGCAGGACACGAATTGTGGATTGCGCTCGATCAGCGTGACATCGATATTGCCCTGGCTCCACAGGCGAATGTACTTAGCCGCTGTGGCGCCGCCGAAGCCGCCGCCGATTACGACAACATTGCCATTAGCCTTGGTTGCGCCGGCACAGCCGTAGAGTGCGCCGCTGGCCGCTGCAGCCCCGGTGATCTTGAGAAAGTCACGTCGGTTGAGTGTCATTGCCGCCTCACTTCTGCGCGGCGAAGTAGGCCGCGATGAGTTCGAGTTGTTGGTCGTTATAGCCTTTGGCGATTTGGTGCATCACTGTCGCTGGCTTCGCGCCGGAACGGAAGGCGCGGAACTTTTCGATGATGACATCCCTGGGTACGCCGGCCAGATGCTCCATGCCGCCCACGCTGTGGCCGTTTGTGCCGTGGCAGGTGGCGCAGGCGGAAGCGAGATTTCGCCCGGCGTTGGCGTCTTGCGCCAGGGTGTTGGTACTGGCGAAGAGGAGCAGTGTGGCGAGTGCGGAGCAATGTTTTAGCATGGGCAGTCCTCGAACTGGAAGGCTAGAAAGTGCGGCTGATGGTGCGAAATGGTACACCGGGCGGACGAAATTGGGTCTATGGTTTATGGAGAGATGGCTGATGTGATTCTGAGTAGGGTGGGCAGCAAAGCTGACCACCCTACTCAGGCTGCGCACCATAGCCGTGGACTTGTGGAGATCAGCACCATGAAACAGCCAAGCTGGATCTTATTGTTGTCGGTGTTCGCGGGTTGTGCTTCGTACAGCGGCGGCGAACTCAAGCCAGGCGTAGCCACGCTGGCTGATGTCGAGCGCCTCATGGGAGCGCCCGTCATGCGCTGGCCGGCGCCCGATGGTAGCCTGAAGATCGCCTATCCACGAGGCCCCCAGGGCATACACACCTGGATGGTGCGGCTCGCGCCGGATGGAAAATTGAGTGACATCCGTAATGTGCTGGAGCCGGAAACTTTGGACAGCATCCGCCCCGGCATGACGCAAGACGAAGTGCTATTCGTCCTCGGCCCTTCCCAGTCGCACTGGACGCAACGTTTTCCCGCGCGCAACGAGCTGGCGTGGGAGTGGCGCTGGTGCAACAACTTCGGCGAGCCCTCGCGCTTTGATGTGATTGTCGACGAGCGAACGGGGCGGGTACTCAGCACCATGAGCCAGACCGAAGACATGATGGGGCTCAACGATATGTCACGCGGGCACTGCATGCGTTAGCATTGCGGCTTCGCCACTCTTACCGCGCCAAATTGCGCTAACAGCCCCATGGCCCAATACGTTTTCACCATGAACCGCGTGGGCAAGATCGTCCCGCCCAAGCGCCACATCCTCAAGGACATTTCGCTGAGCTTTTTTCCCGGCGCCAAAATCGGCGTGCTGGGACTGAACGGCTCGGGCAAATCCACGGTGCTGAAAATCATGGCCGGCGTCGACAAGGACATCGAAGGCGAAGCCACGCCCATGCCCAACCTCAACATCGGCTACCTGCCGCAGGAGCCGCAGCTCGATCCGAGTCAGACTGTGCGTACCGCCGTCGAAGAAGGCCTGGGTGACATTTTCAGTGCGCAGAAAAAACTCGATGAGGTCTACGCCGCCTACGCCGAAGAGAATGCCGATTTCGATGCGCTTGCCGCCGAGCAGGCGCGGCTCGAAGCCATACTCGCCGCCAGCGATGGCCACCAGGCCGAACAGCAAATGGAAATCGCCGCCGATGCGCTGCGTCTGCCGCCCTGGGATGCGCAGATCGCCAATCTCTCCGGTGGTGAGAAGCGCCGCGTCGCGCTGTGCCGCTTGCTGCTGTCCAAACCCGACATGCTGCTGTTGGACGAGCCGACCAACCACCTCGACGCCGAATCGGTGGATTGGCTGGAGCAATTTCTCACGCGCTTCCCTGGCACGGTGGTGGCGGTGACGCATGACCGTTACTTCCTCGACAACGCCGCCGAATGGATACTCGAACTTGACCGCGGCCACGGCATCCCCTGGAAGGGTAACTACTCCTCCTGGCTGGCGCAAAAGGAAGAACGTCTGAAGCAGGAGGAGTCGAGCGAATCGGCGCGCCAGAAGGCGATCCAGAAAGAACTGGAGTGGGTGCGGCAAAATCCAAAAGGCCGCCAGGCCAAGAGCAAAGCGCGTCTCGCGCGTTTCGACGAGTTGAGTTCGCAGGAATACCAGAAGCGCAACGAGACGCAGGAAATCTTCATCCCCGTTGCCGAGCGGCTGGGCGACAAGGTCATCGAGTTCAAGGAGGTCAGCAAAGGTTTCGGCGACCGCTTGCTCATCGACAAGCTGAGCTTCCAGATTCCACCCGGTGCCATCGTCGGCATTATCGGCCCCAACGGCGCGGGCAAATCCACGCTGTTCAAAATGATCGCGGGTCGCGAGCAGCCGGATTCGGGCGAGATCGTCACCGGGTCGACGGTGAAGCTGGTGTCTGTGGAGCAATCGCGCGAATCGTTGCCCGACGACAAGAGCGTGTGGGAGGCCATTTCCGGCGGCGCCGACATTCTCACCGTGGGCAGATATGAAACACCGTCGCGCGCCTACATCGGTCGCTTCAATTTCAAGGGCGCGGATCAGCAAAAAATCGTCGGCAATCTTTCGGGCGGCGAGCGTGGTCGGCTGCATTTAGCCAAGACGCTGATCGCCGGCGGCAATGTGCTGCTGCTCGATGAACCGTCCAACGATCTCGACATCGAAACCCTGCGCGCACTCGAAGATGCGCTGCTCGAATTCGCCGGCTGCGTGCTGGTGATCTCGCATGATCGCTGGTTTCTCGACCGCATCGCTACGCACATCCTGGCTTGCGAAGGTGAATCGCAATGGACTTTCTTCAACGGCAACTATCAGGAATACGAAGCCGACAAGAAGAAGCGCCTGGGCGAAGAAGGCGCCAAGCCCAAGCGGATTCGTTACAAACCGATCAGCCGCTGAAGACGTTTTTTTTGGAGCGCCGATGATGAGCCAGAAGCTGAAACGTATTGCGTTAATCGCCGCTCTCGTCGTAGTTGTCCTCGTGGGCCTTGCTGCCGCAGGCTTGCACTTCGCCACCAAGGCGCTCAAGGATCAGGTGTTGCTAGCGCTCGGGCCCGAGAGCGAGGTGGGCGAGATCGTGCTGGGTTGGTCCGCCATCGAAGTGCACCAGGTGCGTGTGCATGCGCCTAAGGGCTGGCCGACGGAAGACACGCTGCGGGCGACGCGCATCGTGGTCACACCGGATCTCGGTGCGCTGCTCTCAAAGCAGGTGAAGGTCAATCGCATTACGGTTGAAGACGCCTACCTGTCGATACTGCGCACGCGCGAAGGGCGCTTGCGCCTTCTTCCCAGCATGCTCGAAAAGGCCGGCGCCAACGAGGCTGACTCAAAATCCGCCGGCCCGGATGTAGGTATCGGCAAGGTAGAGATCAAGGGTGGCGTGTTGGAAGTCTTCGATGCCACGGTGCGCCAGCCACCGCACAAGGTTCGCCTGGAGCAACTGCGAGCCACGGTCGACGACATACACTTGCCGGAGTTGAACAGCCGCACGCAAGTCGATCTCGAAGGCGTGGTGAAAAGCGCCGAGAAGGGCGTACAGAAGGACGGCACGCTCGCCGTCAAAGGCTGGATCGAACTCGCCAGCAAGGATTCCGAACTCACCACGACCTTGCGTGGGGTGGATCTCGTGGCCTTCCAGCCTTATCTCATCAAGGCGACTGAGACGGGGGTCAAGCACGGCAGCGTGGATTTCGACTTGAAATCCACCGTGAAGAAAAACCACCTCCATGCGCCGGGTTCGGTCACGCTCAGCAATCTGGAACTGGCCGGCGGCAACAGTTTCATGGGCTTGCCGCGAGATGCAGTCCTCGGCGCCATGAAGGACCGCAACGGCAAGATAGACGTGAAATTCACGCTCGAGGGCAATCTCAACGATCCGAAATTCTCGCTCAACGAAGCCCTCGCCATGCGCGCTGGCGCTTCAATCGCTAATCTGCTGGGCGTGAGTGTGGAAGGCTTGGTCAAGGGCGTCGGTGGCGCGGCGCAAGGCGTGGGCAGTGCGATATCGAAAATGTTCGGCAAGTAGCTGCCGTAACGCGAGGATGGAATGGCCGTCAGGCTCTTCCGAAGCGCCCATACTCGGCGATAACCTGAGCGCCGAATAACAGCAGCGTGGCTGCAATTTCCATCGTCAGTAGCACAACGACAGCCGTCGTCAATGATCCGTAAACCACGCCGGCTTGCGACAATGTGGAGAAATACCGCACCAGCACATGGCGCGTCATCTCCCATAACAGCGCAGCGGTAATGCCGCCGATTAGCGCTCGCTTTAGCGGCACGCCTCCTGCCGGGAGTATCCAGTAGATTGACGTCAGAAAAATGATTTCAGCGCTGAGGCCGAGCAGATACAGAAGCGCGCCAGAAAGACCAACGAGTGCCCAGCTACGCCCTAAGAAGTAGATGCTTTCCTGACCAAAGACCTGCAGACCGGTGGCGACAACCGAGACCACCAAAAGGGCAAGTCCCAAGCAAATAATATATAAGTATGGAAGTAATGCGGAAACGAGGAAATGGTGTTTCTTCTGAGTTGTGGCATGAAAAAAAATCACCGCCATGGCCTTATTCAGCACCGCAAATCCAAGCGAGCTGAAAAATAACATCGTCACGAATAGTGCCCAACCGATCACGGTGCGATTGTCCAGAAAGTTCGAGGTCTCCTGCATCAATGCCTTGGATTGGCTCGGTACAAGCCATTCCAGGTAACGCCCTAGGGTGTGAAGAAGTTCCTCGTGGCCGATGAAGTTCGACAAAGCGATGACGGAGAGGATTAGCAGCGGCACAATCGACAGCAATGCATAGTAAGCGACGGCGCCCACCGGGCGCCCCGTCGCGGCCCACACGCGGCGGCCGGCGGCGAAGAAGCCCGACACCGGCGATGACAGCGTGCCCTTCTTCGATGAAACGCGGGGACCCGTCGAAGTCATCGAACTGGCGGCGCCTGAAGCCGATGG
>JAYUNL010000136.1:0-28106 GCA_043761745.1 Rhodocyclaceae bacterium | reverse complement strand
TACCGAATGATGGGTTACAGTCGGCAAACTACGCCGACCTCCACCCATCCTACGCCTTACGCCTGTCCTGCACACCGTCCGGGTGTCTCCATCGAAGATGGTCAACGGGGCGCACCTACAAAATGGCACGGTTAAATTGAAATTGGAATAAGTTAGCAATTTGTGCGCTATTAATGAGCGATTACGGGCTGCGCGGGCCACGATTCTACGGTATTTCCACACAGTTGACTGCGAGCCTTGAATTTCAAAAGGGCGCCTTGATTCCAGGGGGTGGCGCAATGGGATTATTAAGGGGATTGTTAAGCGGAATGCCCGTGGTTGCGCCAGCTTGCCCTTTGCCTTTCTGGAAGTAAGCAACCATGACTATATCGGCACGAGGGGCGGGTTCTTTACGGATGGTGAGAGATTCTATGACTACCCGCCTTTCGTTGCTGCCGAGTTGGACCATCAACTTGTAGAAGCTCGGCGGACTGAAGTCGAATTCCGCCCGCGCGGTGATTTTCCACAAATCCGCCAGCACCGGTTCGCCCGCGCCTTCTTTGGCATTCTGGCCGGGGACATCGGCGGATTTCTCATCAAAAATAGTGACGGTCAAGGCCGGTCGTGTGGTGCCGGCCTGCGTCAGGGTTTGACTCATCCAGTCTTGAAAAGTCGCCTGCGCCAGACCCGGCGTGCCGGCCTGCCATAGGCGACCTTCCATCTGCACTTTCAGCAACTTTGCCGCTTCACCCCGCTCCAGCCACTGCTTCTGGCCCGCCAGCGCTGTCAGTCTGGAATATTGTTTCAGCGTGCCGCCGTATTGGTCAACATAGGCTTGGGCCCCATCGCGCAAAAGCAGCGTGCCGTAAAACCAGAGGATGCCAAGGATGAGCCAGCATCCCCAACGCAAGCGCTGATTGCTTTGCAATTCGCTGAAAAGTTTGTTCATGGTTTAACCGCGGACGACATCCATTTGCAGCGTCATAATTTTCGGGTCGTTCGCCGGGAGCGCCTTGACATTGGTGAACAAACCCGTTGTTTGAAAGGCGCTCACCAAAGCGCTGCTGGACAGTTGTCCGACAGAAACGAGCGTGATTTTCAGAACCCCGTTTTGGAAGGACCATTCTTTCAGTGTTGTCTCATTTTTAGGCAAGGTTTCGGCGACCTTCGCCATCAACGCCAGTTGCTCGGGATAAGCGTCCAGTTCACGCAAGGCCTGGATGCGCGCCAGGTCGTCGAGCGCTAGCCGTCGCGCTTCCAGCACTGGGCGGCCGCTTTCCTGCATCTGCACGGTATCGGCCTTGAGCGCCTGGTTGGCCTCGTAAAAGCGGATCAGGGTAAACCCGTAATGCAGGGTGAACAGGGACAACAACAACGCACCGCCGGCAACAGCAAACTTTTCGTAGCGCCCACCCGCGTTGTCGGTGGTGCTGCGGGCGTTTGCCCAGGGTGAATTCAGCAATGCCAGTGCTGCCACGGTGGGGACATCCAGGCTCTGCTCTTGCGGCTGCACGCTGGCATCGCGCTGAAACGCCAGCCATGCGTCCCTGTCGGGAAGCGCAGGCCACCAGCGGCTATGAACCAGGCGATTGCCCCGCCATAGCTGTGCTTCGTAGCCGTTCAAACATTTAAGCAAGCGCATGCCGTCAGCATGGGGGGGGTAAAATACCGATTCCGGCATGGCATGGACGTGGCGCGGATCAAGTTTTGCCTCGCTCAAAACCTGATTTAGCCGTGCCGCGTCCCAGCACCACACCAGGGCCGTGTCGTCTTGCCAGACGATGTGATAAACGCTGGGCGCGTAGGGCGCCCACTGCTCAAGCTGGAGTTGTAATGCCTGCATGCGTTTGGGGCGTGGCACCTGCTTCAGATTGAAGCTGCCAAAGGTCAGATGCCCTCGCGGCAGTATCCATTCCAGCCGGCCATAGCCCCGCCGTTTTGGTGGTTCAACGTGATCGAGGAATTCAAAATACCGGCGTGGCGAGGGCAGGAGCGAGCGTAGAGCGCGGCGGAAGCGCAGGAGCTTTGACGATATTGTCATCGGGATAAATTACCCTGCTTTTATAGTAGTAGTCAATGCGCCAAGGGGCTTGGTCGCTGCCTGGCGTCAGGGTGACATTGTATTGCAGAGCCCAGGGTACATGGGGCGAACTGTGCGTTACGCGTGTCGCGTTGCTGGGTACGACGACAGCCTTCAGCGCGAACAACTCTTGTAATGGAACGCCGGTCATCGCGGTGATTTGCGCCACGTTGCTGAACGGTGCGAGTTGGCGCCTGGTGATGATCGCCTGAGCGATTTCCTTGGTGACGCCCGGCAGGGTGGCGAGTACCTCGATAGGCGCCGTGTTTGGATTTACCGCCATCGAGGGGCCGACGGCGACGAGGCTGGGCAGGCGATCGTTTTCCCACAAGCGGGGCACGTCGCGCCAGCCGATAATGTGTTGTGGCTCGAACGGCGTCAGCAGCTTGGCGTTGCGCGGTGGTGGCAAATTCAGCGCCCGGTATTCGTCGGCCTCGGCGCCGTTCAAGCGCTTCAGATTATCCTCATCCATATAGTCGCGCAGCGTGTCGATCATGCGGCCGCGCATATCGGCTGGCACTTCCAGCATGCCGAGCAGGCGCAGCACAGCGTCATCTTCAGCGACATTGAGGTTGAGCAGGCCACGGTTGTCCTGCAAACGTACCAGGCTGTCGTTCACGCCTTGATAGGGACGGTTATCCAGCATGATTCCATGTGGATAATCCGGGCCTAGTCCGTATATCGTGAGTGGGGTCGTGGCAAGACGAAAAAGGATTTCCGCGCGGGTGCTGGAGAAGTCGAGCTGGGCCTGCCAACTGGCTTGCGCCTGTTGCGCCAATTGCCGGGCCTGGGTCAAGCGTTCCGCGAAATAGCTTGCTGCGATGGTCAGCACCACGAGAAACCACAGTGTTACCGCCAACACAAAGCCTTGTTCGCTACGAGAGTTCATTTTATCGAACCCATGAAATCCTTGATGCGGGGGGTGGGGGTGGCCGGGCCCATCGGCGCTGCGTATATGGCATACAAATTACCATCCTGCATTGCGTCGAGACGCACAGCAGCGGGTAGCTGTGGCCACAGGCCCAGAGCCGGCGGCCAGGCGTCATGCGATTCGCCTTTGGCGTCGAGATAAAGAAATTTCCCCTGGTTGCCCTTCCAGGAAAGTATTGGTTCCTTGAATTTTTCGGATCCATAGCGCAATTCGGTTTCTCCCGAATCGGCGTTGAACTTGATTTCCCAGTTGAACACGCCCGGCGCACCGTATTCCGGCGCCAGGGGGTTGGTGCTCAGGCCAGACATTTTGCGCGCCGCCCCACTAAATTTGTTCTTGCCGTCGTCGTAATCGGGCAGCAGACCGTTGATGCTTTCCCGGAACCAGGCTATCGCCATCGCTCCCTGCTGTATGCGGTTGAGCTGGACGCCGAAACGCGTCTGCAGCATGAATACGTGCGCCAGCCCTTGCATCATGATGCCGCTGGCGAGACCGACAATAATCAGCACCACCAGCACCTCGATCAACGTAAATGCTTTTTGCCGCCGCCTATTGCTCATCGACAATCCTTAGAACGGCAGACCAATGCTTCTGACCTTTTTGTGGCCGACTTGACGCAGATCGAGATCGAACCAGCGTTCGTCGCCCCGTATGATTTCGAGGCGCGTCTGAAAAAGTGCCAATTGATACAAACTAACGCCGAGGGGATAGCCCGCGCCATCCTGCGCGACGGTGATGGCTTTGGATTTCCAGCGGAGTTGATAGGCGCCGAAATCGACCGTGCCTTCAGGCCGTTGCATCGGGTTGATGTTGTGCATGTAGTCGAGCACATTCTGGGCTGCATCGGCTTGCGTGGCGATTTCCTGTACACGGTTAAGGGAGATCAGGCTGGTATTGATCCAGCCGAACAGGGCGAAGCCCGCTCCGCTAATCAGCACTAGCGCAACTATCGCTTCGAGCAGGGTGAATCCGCGTAATCGCGAAGCGTGCGCTAGTCGCATCATGGGGTGGCCGCAATCTGGCAACGCGGCGGTTCCAGTTGCAGTGCTTCTTCGTGATTATCCGGCGCTATCAAAGTCAATTTTCCGCCGTCGCACAGACCGTTGAAGTTGTACACAATTGGCTTGTCCGTCTGAATGCGCCAGCCGGGGGGGATGATGAGTGCTTGACTGCCCTTTGAATCTTGATCTGTAAGAACAACTCTTTTGCCATTGGCATAGGCGCGGTAGCTCATGCCATTGAGATCGGCAAGAAGCTGTGCCCGCTGGGTGGAAATCTCGTAACCTTCCGCCATGCGTTGCATCGCGGGCACGGCGATAGACGTCAGTAAACCCATCACTGCCAAGACCACCAGAATTTCAATCAAGGTGAAGCCGCGGCTCATCGTCACGTCCCGGTCCATCGAGCCAGCTAAAGCCGCTTATTGCGGCGGCAGTATCCCGACGTCGGCATCGGTGCCTTCCCCACCACGCTTGCCATCCGCGCCCAGCGAATACAGCGCGAAGGGCTGGTTATTCGGACCGGGCAGACTGTATTGGTAAGGATTGCCCCAGGGATCCTGCGGCAGATCGCTGTCGAGATAGGGCCCGTGCCAGCGCGCTTTTTGTTTCTCATCCGTCGGCGGCGAATTCAGTAGCGACAAGCCCTCCGACTGAGTGGGAAAGCGGCCGATATCGAGATGCAGGGACTCAAGCGACCCCTTCAACATTTTCACTTGGGTGTTGGCGGTCTGCACTTTCGAGCTATCGACTTTGGTAAATAGCTTGGGCCCCACCAAACCCGCGAGCAAGCCCAATATCATCATCACCACCAGCATTTCCAGCAGGGTGAAGCCACGTACTTTATGGATCACTTGCGCACTCCAAGTCAAAAGGGAATATTGCTCAAACTGGTGATCGCCAGCATGATGGAAATCATCATCGTGCCGATGATACCGCCGATCAAGAGTATCGCCAGCGGTTCCAGCAAAAGCAGGAAGCGTTTCATGCGGTCGCGGCTGGAATTTTCATACAGCTTTGCCAGGGCGGCAAGCATGGTGTCGAGCGCACCGGAACGCTCGCCGACCCGGATCAGATTCAATCCCATCGGACTGACGGCGTGGCTGGTTGAGAGCGCGTCGGCGAGCTTCTTGCCGCCACGGACCTCGCGTATGGCCAGATCGAGCTGGCTACGCAGCGATATCAAACGCACGCCGTTGCGCGCCAGCTCCATCGCGGTGATGATCGGCACGCGATTATCGAGCAGCGCGCTCAGCATCGCCGCCCAGCGCCCGACTTCGGTTTGCCGCAGCCAGGGGCCTATCATCGGCAAGCGCGTCAATGCATCGTATCCGCGCTCGCGCAACCGGGGGTTGCTGAAAGCCACGACCGCGCCAAGTATCACGAAAACCGCCAACAGGCCCAGCCAAAGCAACTGCTGCTGCACGAACAAGCCGGACGTGATGACCCATTTCGAAATCCAGGGGATGGCGACTTTGCCAGTCTTGATCATGCTGGCAAACTTTGGCACCACCACGATAAAAATTAGCAAGACTGCAGTGACACCGGACACCACCAGGACGAGGGGGTAGATGAGCGCGTTTCTGACTTCCTGGCGCACCCGATCTTCATATTCCATCTGGGTGGCGGTGCTGTCGAACGCCTGCGCCATCTTGCCGGTAATTTCCCCCGCAGCAACCAGTTGCATCAGATATTCCGGAAATTTCAGATCCGCCGCACGCAGCGCACGTGAAAGTGTTTCGCCACTGCGCAAGGCCTTCAGCACCGACTCGAAACCGCGCCCGACCTGGCTATGCCCGTGCGCTTCGGCAATGGACGCAATCGCTTCAGACAAAGGCACGCCGGCTTCGAGCAAGGTGGCGATTTCGCGAATAACCAGCACCTTTTCCTGGACACCGGCCGATCTAAGGCGAGCATTCTTCGGCGAGACTCCGGGATCCGCAAGGACGATTTCAATGGGGGTCAAATCCTGCTGCTGCAACAGGCGTGAAACCTCGCGCTCGCTTCCCGCGCTGATGTCGCCGCTGATGGGCTGACCTTGCTGATTGATCGCCTGATACCGATAGTCCATGCCTTAGGCCTCGACTTCACTCAGGCCGGTCACGCGCATCACTTCCTCGACGCTGGTCTCGCCGCGCCGGGCTTTTATCAGGCCATCCTCGCGGAGATTTCGGTAGCCTTCATTGCGCGCGATGGCCGCGATCTCGTGCACAGGCGCGCGACGCATGACGGCGCTTTGCACCGCGCCGCTCACCTCAACAAATTCGTAAATTCCCATGCGACCGCGATAGCCGGTGCCATAGCAATGCTCACAGCCACACGGGCTGCGCCAGTTCGCCTCACCCGTCAGCAAATCGGAAAATGTGCTGCGCAATTTCTCCATGACTTCAAGTATCGCGGGCGCTGGGATGGCCGGTTCGGAACAGTGCGGACACAGCCTGCGCACCAAGCGCTGCGCCTGCACCGCGCGTACCGAAGACGCCACCAGGAAAGGCTCCACGCCCATGTCCAGTAGGCGAACAAAGCTTGAAAGGGCATCGTTGGTATGCAGCGTGGAAAACACCATATGGCCGGTCAAGGCGGCTTGCACGGCGATTTCAGCGGTCTCCAGATCGCGAATTTCACCGATCATGATGACATCGGGATCCTGGCGCAGAATCGCGCGCAGCGCGCGTGCGAAGTCGTAGCCGATCTCGGCGTGCGTTTGAATCTGCGTGATGCCGCTCATCTTGAACTCGACCGGGTCTTCCACGGTGATGATTTTCCGGGTGCGGTCGTTCGCGGCTGCCAGTGCCGCATAGAGCGTGGTGCTCTTGCCAGAGCCGGTGGGGCCGGTGACGAGAATGATGCCATGCGGCTCGCCGATCCAACGCGCAAGTTTGTGCAGATGATCGGGCTCCATGCCCAGCCGCTCCAGCCGCAGCTCAGCACGTTCTTTCGGCAGCAGACGCATGACGATCGATTCACCGTGCACGCCAGGCACGGCGGAAACGCGGATATCCATATCGATACCGCTGGCGCGAGTCGAAATGCGACCATCCTGAGGCAGCCGGCGCTCAGCGATATCCATGCCGGAAATCAGTTTGATACGGGAAGACACCGCGTCGAAGCGGGCGCGTGGCAAGCTCAGACGGGTTTGCAGGACGCCGTCTATGCGGTAGCGCACGTGAAACTGATTTTCTTCCGGCTCGATATGCACATCAGAGGCGTTATCGCTGATCGCCTGCGACAGCACATTGCTGACCAGTTCGATCACGGGCGCTTCCTCGGCGAGTTCCCTCAGATGCGCAACTTCGTCCGCGCCATCGGCCTGGGTGCGATGCTGGATCAGTTTCAACAAGCGCTCGAGATCCTGGCTACGAATAAAATGCCAGGTTTGGGCCTTGTCGGGAAACGCCGCCGCCAATACTTCCCGTAAGTAGCTACTGATCGGGTTGCGGGCGGCACAGCGAATCGCGCCGTCCACACTTTCCCAAATTACCAGTTCCTGGTCGATAAACCAGTCTTCCGGCAAACCGCTCGCCCGGATCGCGCCAGCGATCTCCGCCGGCTGCGTCGGCAGCTCATCGACGGCGAGCATGGTTAACCCGGATTGGGATGACAAAACCGGTAAAAGCGCATCTTCGGATAGGGCGCCAATGCGCACCAGGATAGAGCCCAGGCGACTGCCGAACTGGCGTTGAAAGGCCAGCGCCTTGTCGAGATCCTGCTGGTTGATCAAGCCCTGATCCAGCAGCAGTGCGCCTATAGCCTGGTTGGAAGCGGCTTGGGAATGGATCGTGCTCATGTGAATGATGGTCTGAGTGGTAGGCTGCTCTTCATTCTATCGGACATAAGGAATGTCAGCAGACCAAGTGGCGCCAAGAGTTCTGCCTTGTGTCGCGCCGTGACTACGCTTTGGCTTCGGCGCCCATTGGATGCCCGCCAGGTAGCGGTCGCCGCCGCTTATTTCAGCACAGTGGCTCTTTCAGGAGTTGCAGAAGATATTGTCCATAGCCGTTTTTTGCCAGCGGCTGGGCCAGGGACTCTAATTGAGAAGCGCTGATATAGCGCATGCGGTAAGCAATCTCCTCGGGGCAGGAGATCTTGAGGCCCTGGCGTCTCTCGATAGTGGCGATAAAATGGGATGCTTCGAGCATCGATTCATGCGTGCCGGTATCGAGCCAAGCCATGCCACGGCCCATGACCTCGACTTCAAGCGCACCCAGTTCCAGATAGCGCCGATTGACATCGGTGATCTCGAGTTCGCCGCGCGCCGAAGGCCGGATGTCGCGCGCGATGTCCAGCACCCGGTTGTCGTAAAAATACAGCCCGGTGACGGCGTAGCGGGATTTCGGCCGTTCCGGCTTTTCCTCAAGACTGACGGCTTTCCAATCGGCATCGAATTCGACCACACCATAGCGTTCAGGGTCATGAACGGGGTAGGCAAAGACAGTGGCGCCCTCCGTCTTGCTGGCCGCACGGCGCAACGATGGCGAAAAGTCGTGGCCATAAAATATGTTGTCGCCGAGCACCAGCGCGCATGAATCGCCGCCGACGAATTCGCGGCCGATCAGAAAAGCTTGCGCAAGGCCGTCCGGCGAGGGTTGCACCGCATAGGAAATATTGATACCCCACTGCCTGCCGTCGCCCAGCAATTGGGCGAAACGAGGCGTGTCGCCCGGCGTCGAAATAAGGAGGATTTCTCTGATACCCGCCAACATCAGTGTCGATAGCGGATAGTAGATCATCGGCTTGTCGAAAATCGGCAGCAACTGCTTCGATACCGAATAAGTCACGGGATAAAGGCGTGTGCCGGAGCCACCGGCGAGGATGATGCCTTTCATTGCATTGCCTTTTGTCTATGAATAAGCCTAAGCCGACCCCGGAACTTGATGTTCAAAAAATACATAGGCTTGCAAATCTTGAAGCATCGAGCGGCGGTCGTGACGATAAGTTGCTGGTGGCGGGCGGAGTCCGCAAATCGAGTGCGCCGTCGACCAAAATACGCCTCCTCAAAACCAAAACCGTATGCTCGATGTGTCAGTACAGCAAAAATTGTTCTTTGAAATTTTACCACACGGCATATCGTGACCATGAGGCCGCCGTGCCAATAACGCCGCCCCATATAGGATTGATGGTGTAAGCTTGCCCCCAAATTTTCGTACTCTCTATTTCCAGTGCCGATAAATGCTTGTTTGCTAGTTTCGCGATTGGTATCCTTTATCGGCCGGTGCTGGTGTTTCGGCGCTTAGGTTGGTTGTCTTTCTCATGTCGAATTGGTTGGCATATAGCGCCATAATTGTTGCGCCGATCATGGCGTTCGTGCTGTGCTGTGCCATATTGTGGCGCATGCTGAACAGTAGGCACACCCTGGGTTTGGCCTGGGATAAGCCCAATGCACGTTCGCTGCATGTGGTGACGGTGCCCCGCGTTGGTGGTCTGGCGCTGGTACCTGCAGTGGCTATGGCTTGGTGGTGGTTGGGCTTAGCCCCTTCTTTAATGCTGTTGTCGATGATAGCGTTGGCCGCAATTTCTTATATTGATGACTGGCGTGGTCTTTCAGCGGTCATCCGTTTCGGTGCACATACCGGGACTGCGGCGCTCTTCGTCTGGAACGGTTATTCCGTCGCGGGCTGGTGGTTTGTGCTGCTGATTGTCTTAGCCTTAGTCTGGATGATCAATTTGTACAATTTTATGGATGGGGCCGACGGGCTGGCTGGAGGCATGGCGTTTTTCGGCTTTGCTGTTTACGGTATCGCGGCAATCATTGCAGGTGCCAGCCAATTGGCGGCCATGAGCTTCTCCGTTGCCGCCGCTGCACTAGCTTTCCTGTTTTTCAACTTCCATCCGGCACGGATATTCTTAGGCGATGCCGGTTCCGTGCCACTCGGTTTTCTAGCGGCGGCGATTGGGTTGCAAGGCTGGGCTGGCGGCTTGTGGCCTTTGTGGTTTACTCCATTGGTATTCGCGCCTTTCGTTGCCGACGCTACCGTGACGCTGGTGCGGCGACTGCTGCACGGCGAGAAGGTATGGCAAGCGCATCGCGAGCACTATTATCAAAGGCTGGTGCGTATGGGATGGGGACATCGCAAAACAGCGCTTGCAGAATATGGCCTGATGATCGCGAGCGGTATCTTGGCAGTGTTGTTGCTGCACTCACCGCAGCTCGTGCAAATCATTGCCTTGCTCGCTTGGTGCGCGCTGCTCGCCTTGCTGATGTACCTGGTTGATCAGCGCTGGCGCGCATATGTCATGGCGATGGAGTGTGGGGCATGAATTGGCGCGCCCTGCTCGTTTTCACGCACGATGTGGTGGCCGCTGCGCTGGCCTGGTTGCTTGCGTTCTGGCTGCGCTTTAATCTCGACGTGCCGCAAGTTTATGCACAAACGGCCTGGCAAACGCTAATTTGGATATTGCCGCTACAGGCTGCCGTCTTCTGGCGCTTCGGTCTTTATCGCGGCATCTGGCGCTACGCCAGTTTGCATGACCTCAAGCGCATCGTTCTGGCAGTGTCGTTTTCCGCAGCGATGGTGGCGGGGACGGTATTCATATTGCAAGTTGCGAATGTGCCGCGAACAGTGCTGATTCTCGCGCCCATTTTGCTCGCGGTTGGCATGAGTGGCAGCCGGCTGGCCTATAGATTATTGCGCGAGCACCAACTCTATGGGCGCATGCGCTTACAGGGCGAACCGGTGTTGGTGCTTGGCGCCGGGGATGCGGCGGTGGGCTTGCTCAAGGAACTCGCCGCCAGCCAGGAATGGCGCGTGGTGGGTCTGCTTGACGACGATGCCGCGAAGCATGGCCGCCTGCTCAACGGTGTGCCGGTGCTGGGTAGCGTGAGTGACGTCGCTCGTTACGCCGAGAGACTAATTGCGAAGCACGTCATTCTCGCCATGCCCGGAGCCACATCAATGGCGCGACGGCGCGCACTGGGATTGGCCAGCGCAGCAGGTCTTACGGTGCTGACTGTGCCAGCGTTTGACGATCTGCTGTCGGGAAGGGTTTCAATTTCCCAGATACGCAAAGTTCAACTCGAGGATTTGCTAGGCCGCGAGCAGGTGCAATTGGACGATGCGGGTTTACATGGCTTGCTCACCGGCAAGGTTGTCCTTGTCACTGGGGCAGGCGGATCGATCGGGAGCGAATTGGCGCGCCAGATTGCACGCTTCGAACCGAAGCGGCTGGTGCTATTTGATAATTCAGAATTCGCGCTGTATAGCATCGAGCAAGAGTTTTCCGAGCAATTTGGCACGCTGCCTATTGCCTGCGTTATGGGCGATGTCAAGAGCGCTGCGCGCTTGCAGCACGTGTTCGAGACCTATCGCCCCCAGGTAGTGTTTCACGCTGCGGCCTATAAGCATGTGCCGCTCATGGAGAACGGGAACGCGGGTGAGGCGGTGCGCAATAACGTGCTGGGCACCTGGCGGCTTGCGGAAGTGGCCGAGGCCAATAAAGCAGAGACGTTTGTTCTGATCTCCACCGACAAAGCGGTCAATCCAACCAATGTCATGGGCGCCAGCAAGCGCTTGGCTGAGTTGGTTTGCCAAGGCTTGCAAATGCAATCCGCCATGCGCTTCGTTACCGTGCGCTTTGGCAATGTGTTAGGCAGTAATGGCAGCGTCATACCGAAATTTCGCGAGCAGATCGCCAGGGGTGGCCCAGTTACCGTCACGCATACTGATATCACGCGCTATTTCATGTCTATACCTGAAGCGGCACAGCTTGTATTGCAGGCGGGTCTGATGGGTGGTGGTCGCGAGACGGGCGGGGAGATTTTCGTACTGGATATGGGTGAGCCGGTGAAAATCGTCGATCTCGCACGCGACATGATCCGGCTCTCGGGTTTTACCGAGGAAGAGATCAAGATCGAAATCACCGGCCTGCGCCCCGGCGAAAAACTTTATGAAGAGTTGCTGGCGGATGGCGAGCAAACCTTGCTGACCCCACACCCGAAGTTGCGCATTGCCAAGGCCCATGCGGGGCTGACCACTGAAGGCCTGGCGGAGTTGCGCGCCTGGCTGGAAACTGCGCCTTCCGATGAACAGAGTGTCAAGCAACGGCTTGCGCAGCTCGTTCCCGAGTACCAGCCGCGCAACGGCAAGCAGTGATGGCGATCTATGCCATCGGCGACATCCAGGGCTGCTACGACTCACTGCGCCGGTTGCTGGACAAGATCGATTTCGATCCGTCGCGCGACCGCCTTTGGCTGGTTGGTGATCTTGTTAACCGTGGCGCCCACTCGCTTGAGGTGCTGCGCTTTATCAAGAGTCTGGGCGACGCGGCGCTCACCGTGCTGGGCAACCATGATCTGCATCTCCTCATGTTGGCCGAGGGTTATTCGAAGCTGCAACGCGGTGACACGCTGGAGGCGATTCTGCAGGCGCCCGATCGTGAGGAGCTGCTTACATGGTTGCGCTGCCAGCCGCTGATGCATGTCGAAGACGGCTATGCGTTAGTGCATGCCGGTTTGTTACCGCAGTGGTCGGTGACGCAGGCGCGGGCTTTGGCGCACGAAGTGGAATCTGCGCTGCAGGCGAGCGATTATCGCGAGTGCCTGGCCAATATGTGGGGCAACGAGCCGGCAAGTTGGGGCGATGATCTGGAAGGTTGGGCGCGCATCCGCGCGGTAGTGAACGCCATGACGCGCATGCGCTTTTGCACGCCGGCGGGCCTCATGGAATTTCGCGCCAAAGGCAAATTGGAGGACGCCCCGTCTGGCTATCTGCCTTGGTTCGCCGTGCCCGGCCGCCAGAGCGCCGACCATGTGCTCGTCACGGGCCATTGGTCGGCACTGGGCTTGAGGCTGCAAGAGAACCTGTTGGCGCTCGATTCGGGCTGCTTATGGGGCGGGCATCTGACGGCGGTGAGGCTAGCCGACCACGCCATCTTTCAAGTCGATTGTTCGAAAGATGACGTGCGCTGAGCGTCTACCAGAGTGCATGTCCGAAGGCGCGCCTATAGCGTGCAGCGATGTTATCGCGCTCGATCACGTGGTTCTGCCCGCCGCGATGCGCGATCTTGATGGCGCCCATGAGGGAAGCCAGGCGGCCTGCCTGGCCCCAATCCATGCCATTGACAATGCCATAGAGCAGGCCGGCCCGGAAGGCGTCGCCGCAGCCGGTCGGATCGACGAGATCGTCTGGTTCAACACTGGGGATATCGATACACCGACCATCGACGTATATCGATGAGCCTTTTCCTCCCAGCGTGACGACGAGCGCTTTCACCATGCCAGCCAACTCCTCGATACTGCGGCCGGTTTTTTCCGCAAGCAGCCGGGCTTCGTAGTCATTCACGCAGCAGTAGTCGGCCATTTCCAGGAAGCGCAACAACTCCTCGCCCTGAAACATCGGCAGTCCTTGGCCCGGGTCGAAAATAAACGGGATGCCCGCCGTATGAAACTCGCGCGCGTGTTGCTGCATACCCTCCCGTCCATCCGGGGCAACGATGCCGATCGCGATATTGCCGGCTTCGGCAACGCTGTTGAGGTGCGAGAAGTTCATCGCCCCTGGATGGAAAGCGGTGATCTGGTTGTCGTCGAGATCGGTGGTGATAAAAGCTTGTGCCGTGTAGGTGGCCGGCACCTCGCGCACGAAGCTGGTATCGAGCCCCAGCTTTTGCAGCCGGTGCATATAAGGCTGGCTGTCCTGGCCCACCGCCGCCATGATCAGCGGCTTGCCACCGAGGAGCTTGAGGCTATAGGCGATATTGCCGGCGCAGCCGCCAAACTCGCGCCGCATGTCCGGCACGAGGAAAGAGACGTTGAGCAAATGCAGTTGGTCGGGGAGGATGTGGTTCTTGAAGCGGTCGTGAAACACCATGATGGTGTCGTAAGCGATCGAGCCGCAGATCAGTGTTCTCATTGCGCGTTCCCAGAAAAGGACGCGCGATTATAGCAGCCGGCCTCTGGGCTAGCCCGAGCGCCGGCTGCGTGTAGCGTTGCTTACTTCAGCGACGCCAGAGCGGCGTCGTAGTTCGGCTCGTTTTTGATTTCCGGCACGAGTTCGGCGTGTTTCACCTTGTCGTTCTCATCGAGTACCACCACCGCGCGTGCGGCGACGCCGCTCAGCGGGCCGTCTTCGATTTGCACGCCATAGTTCTTGAGGAAATCACGCCCACGCATTACGGAGAGGGAAACCACGTTCTTGATGCCCTCGGTTTCGCAGAAGCGCTTCATGGCGAAGGGCAGGTCGGCGGAAATGACCAGTACCACCGTGTTGGGCAGGTTGCCGGCCTGCTCGTTGAACTTGCGTGTCGACATGGCGCAAGTTGGCGTGTCCAGACTGGGCACGATGTTGAGCACTTTGCGCTTGCCGGCAAAATCCTTAAGCGAGACATCTTTCAGGTCGGTGCCAACCAGCGTGAAAGCGGGTGCGGTATCGCCGGCTTTGGGAAACTGCCCAGCGAGATGGATGGGGTTGCCGCCTAGGGTTACGGTAGCCATTTTGGCGTCTCCTTGGTTTGTTGGGGGAAGCGAATTGTAAGGCTATGTTCAAGGATAGAACAGGTATAGCCGGTAGCCCGTCGCGGCAATGCTGGTAGCATCAAGCCAAAGGTTGACGGCCAGATCGGCGTTCTGCGCCAGACCAACGCGTGGTTGGTCGTTGCCGATAACATAATCGGCGGGAACAAAAACGCGACGTGCCAGCGGCTGGTCGCGGGTGTCGGTCAAAGTCAGCTCCAGATGCGGATAGGCTTGCGCGTAAGAGGCGCGGTTCTTGATGGTGGCGGACAGCACGAGCAGGTTTTTCAGCGTGGGATCGGGATGTAAATCGGATGACTCGATGCTAACGAACTCGGATTTGTGCGGCAGCGGCAGATCGCAACCCAGAGCGCCACACCAGGCCGCCAGCGTCGGCCGCCAGTCGGGCTGAGCAAGGGCAAGTTCCATGCGAAACGCATAGGTTGCCTGCGCGCCCAGGAGCAAGACTAGAATCAGCGTACCCATGCTACAGGCCACAATGCGCCAGCGCGGTGGCCGGGGTTTCACCAACGATATTGTGGTTGCGGTTTCATCGGACCACATCTCCGCCACAAACGCGTCGTGGCCTTCCTGCGCCAACTCGTCCGAGATTGGCACCGCTTCGCTCGGCGCCGGTGCGACCTCAGACTTGGTAGCCTCGGGGGCGATTTCGTCTGCCGCCGGGGTTGGTGCTGGCGGCGTTGCCAGTGCGCCTTCCTCCAAGGTCTCCAACGCGTTGAAGGTCGCGCTGCACTGACCACAGCGCACTTTGCCGGCGCGCGCCTTGAGCTGTTCCGGCGTAACGCGAAACGCGGTGCGGCACGACGGGCAGCGCGTCAGCATCATAGCCGCGTGCCTTCCAGCAATATCCAGCCCTCGCGCTCCGCCGCAACTTGCAACTCAAAGGCCGGGCGATAGGCCGCCTGCACTTGCGCTGCTTGCGTCGACAGGATGCCGGACAAGGCGATGCGTGCGCCAGGCGTCGCCAACGCGGCGAGCAAGGGCGCCAGGACGCACAGTGGATTGGTGAGGATGTTGGCGACCACGATGTCGAATTGCCGATCGATAATCTGGTTCGAATGCTTGAGGACGAGAGCCGCATCGTTGCGCGCGGCGTTGTCGGCAGCGGCACGCAACGCATTGTCGTCGATGTCCACACCGACAACGTCGCCCGATCCTGCGCCGAGTTTGGCTGCGGCGATGGCTAATATACCCGATCCGCAACCATAGTCGATCAGGCTGTCACCGGGCCGCACATGGTTGCAAAGCCACTCCAGACACAGGCGCGTGGTCGGATGGCTGCCCGTGCCAAAGGCCATGCCGGGGTCAAGCACAAGATTCACTGCGCTGGGATTTGGCGCGGTGTGCCAGGACGGTACGATCCACAAGCGGTCGTTGATGCGGATCGGCTCGAACTGGGCTTGCGTCAATTGCACCCAGTTTTGCTCGGCGATTTCGGTAGTCTCGTAACTTGGTGCGGTGGTAAAGCCGGCTTCACGAGCCGCCGTGGCGGCGATGGCGGTAATGTCCGCATTGGCCTCGAACAGCGCAACGACGCGGCTATGCGCCCACAAAGGCTCAGGTTCGCAGCTCGGTTCGCCGAACTGCGGGGTTTCGTGCTCGGTGCCGGCGTCGGCGTCTTCCAGGCTCACCGAGAGGGCGCCCAAATTCATGAGTGCATCGGAAAGTGCCTCGGCCTGGGCCGAGTCGGCAGCGAATGAAACCGAGAGCCACATGGCGTGGCTTACTTGCCTTTGGCAGCCTCTTCCCTGCCGGCCAGTTTTTGTTCGAGATAGTGGATGCTGGTGCCACCCTTCACGAAGCGATGATCCAGCATCAGCTCCTGGTGCAGCGGAATGTTGGTCTTGATGCCTTCCACCGCCATTTCGGACAAGGCGATGCGCATGCGGCGTATGGCCTGCTCGCGCGTATCGCCATAGGCAATCACCTTGCCGATCATGGAGTCGTAATACGGCGGCACCGTGTAGCCCGAATAGACATGCGAGTCAAAGCGTATGCCCGGGCCGCCCGGCGGGTGATAGTAAGTGATCTTACCGGGTGACGGCACAAACTTGAAAGGGTCTTCGGCGTTGATGCGACACTCAATGGCGTGTCCCTTGAGGGTGACGTCACGCTGACGAATGCTGAGTTTCTCGCCGGCGGCAACGCGGATTTGCTGCTGCACCAGATCAACACCCGTGACCATTTCCGTGACCGGATGCTCGACCTGGATACGCGTGTTCATTTCAATGAAGTAGAACTCATCGTTCTCATAAAGAAATTCGAAGGTGCCGGCGCCCCGATAATTGATTCGACGGCAGGCCTCGGCGCAGCGCTCGCCCACGCGGGCAGCGAGGCGGCGGTTCAATTCCGGCGCCGGCGCTTCCTCAATTATTTTCTGATGCCGGCGTTGCATGGAGCAGTCGCGCTCGCCCAGATAAATCGCATTGTTGAAACTGTCGGCGAGTACCTGGATTTCGATGTGGCGGGGGTTCTCCAGAAATTTTTCCATGTACACCGTTGGGTTGCCGAAAGCGGCGCCCGCTTCTGCGCGCGTCATCGTCACGGCGTTGAGCAGGGCCGCCTCAGTATGCACCACGCGCATGCCGCGCCCGCCGCCGCCGCCCGCCGCTTTGATGATTACCGGGTAGCCCACAGAACGCGCGATCTTGACGATCTCCTTCGGGTCGTCCGGCAACGCGCCTTCCGAACCCGGTACGCAGGGCACGCCAGCCGCTTTCATCGCGTCCTTGGCGGAAACTTTGTCGCCCATGAGGCGGATGGTTTCAGGGCGCGGACCTATAAACACGAAGCCGGATTTCTCAACGCGTTCGGCAAAATCCGCGTTCTCGGAGAGGAAACCATAGCCGGGGTGTATGGCCTGGGCGTCCGTCACTTCCGCCGCGGAAATAATGGCGGGAATGTTGAGGTAGCTGGCGGACGAGGCGGCCGGGCCGATACAAACCGATTCATCGGCAAGCTTGACGTACTTGGCTTCAGTGTCGGCTTCGGAATGGACCACGACCGTCTTGATACCCAGCTCACGACAGGCGCGCTGTATGCGTAGGGCGATCTCGCCACGATTGGCTATGAGGATTTTTTCGAACATGGGGGCTTTCTGGCTCGGCCTGATTAAGCAAGAGCTTAATCAGGCCGAGCTGTCGATGGGTTTTATCCGATGATGAACATGGGCTGGCCGTACTCAACCGGCTGTCCATTTTCCACGAGGATGGCTTTCACGGTTCCGCTGGCGTCCGATTCGATCTCGTTCATCAACTTCATGGCTTCGATGATGCAAAGGGTTTCACCAACTTGCACGGTCTGGCCGACTTCGACAAAGGTCTTCGAGTCCGGCGAAGCCGAACGATAGAAGGTGCCGACCATGGGCGCCTTGACGACATGGCCATCAACAGTTGGCACCGCTTCCGGAATCACTGGCACGGGCGCTGCATGGTTGGTAGCAGCGGGGGCCGCAGCCGCTGCATAGGTTGGCGTGTGGTGATGTACCACGCCGCCATGTTTGGCGATGCGCACCTTTTCTTCGCCTTCTGTGATTTCCAGTTCGGCGATGCCTGAACCCTCCACCAGGTCGATCAATTTTTTGAGCTTTCTCAAGTCCATAGTCTTCTCCTGAGCTATTGCGCTGCGGCAGGCAGAGCCCTGCGCCCTGCCGCAGACCGAGTTGCTATTTGAGATGTTCCAGCGCGTAATCGAGCGCGAGCCGGTAGCCTTGGCTACCCAGCCCGCAGATCACGCCGTTGGCAATGTCCGAAAAATAGGAATGCCGACGGAACGGTTCGCGTGAGTGGATGTTGGAGAGATGCACTTCAATAAATGGGATGGCCACCGCCGCCAGCGCATCGCGCAAGGCGATGCTGGTATGGCTGTAGCCACCGGGGTTGATAATGATGAAGCCCACGCCTTCGCTAGGGGCGGCCTGCACGCGGTCGATCAGGTCGCCCTCATGGTTGCTTTGAAAACTGATGAGTTGTGTGCCGGCCGCCTTGGCCTGAGTGGCCAGCCCGCTGTTGATCTCGTCCAGTGTTTCGTGGCCGTAAATGGCCGGCTCGCGCTGGCCAAGTAAATTCAAATTTGGGCCGTGTATGACCAGCACGCGTGTATTGCTAATGCGCTTCTTGCTTGCGGCTGATGTCTTTTTCGCGTTCATAGCAGCAAGTTTGCCGTAAATCGACGCAGTTTGTCTAGTTTGGGGTTTGTTGCCGCGCTTGTTGCCGCACTTGAGGCAACGTGGCGGCAAGGGCTAAATTGAGCTGCTCTTCGAGTTGAGCGCCGGGCAAAACGCCGAGTTTGAGGTGGTGGATAGTGCCATCGCTGCCGAGGATCAGCGTGAAAGGCAAGCCTTTCGCCGTGTTACCCAACTCGCCGAGCAGATCAATACTGTCCAAACTACCCAGTAGCGTTGGATAGGGGATAGACACTTCGCGGGTGAAGGCGGCGACTTTATCTGCTGTATCCAACGCAACGCCAACGAACTGCACATTTTCTCCTGCAAATTTCTGGCTGATTCTTGAGAATTCCGGAATTTCCTCGCGGCACGGGGTGCACCAGGTCGCCCAGAAATTGACCACCAGAACCTTGCCGCGCCATTCCGCCAGACTATGTTCTTTACCCATTAAATCACTTAGCTTAAGCGCAAACAGCCGTTCGACCGCATCGCCAGAACTGACCGCAGGCATTATTGCGGCTGGCTGTGGGCGAAGTTGATAACCAGCGACCGCAGCCAAAATAGCGACCGCTATTACCAGCCCGGCGCTACGCAGCCTGGTCATGATTGATACGCCGCCAGCAACGCTTCCACTGCGGCCAAACGGGCACGCTCCAGCGAACGGCCGTTATGTGGGTTGCGTCTCTGCATGCGCTCGGCGTCGGGGGGATAGACAGACAGTCGAATAGGAATCTGCTCCCAATCCAAGGTAAGTACACACTCAGGAGTATCGAAGCCGGTTCGACGGGCGCTGCTTTGTTCGAAAGGAATGCTTCGATTGAGCAGAAATATTTCGAGTTCCTTGGCGCTGTCCGGAAAAGCCTCCAGCTCGATTTCGGCGTACCGGCCCGCCGTTCCATCGAGCACCGGGCCGGATAAGTAAGGGTTAAACGGCGCGAGTATGCGCATGGCTTCCACGGCTTTCTGTCTGAGTTGCTGTAGACGCATGCGTTGCTCATCGCCCTGATACAGCGCTTGGTAGGTGCGAAGTTCCGTTTCAACCTCACTGTTGGTGGGCAGCGCTTCGGTGTCCGCTGCGCCGAGTTGTCGGGCTGCTTTGCGTTTGGCCAGTCCGTAGTCGGCGACGCCGTCTTCGGCCATCAAACGAGCGGCGAGCGCCGCGATGTTCTTGCGCATCAGGGCCAGGCGCGGGCCATTTTTTGAATTTGCAGGCATGTCGTGCACCATCGAGCGCCGGCGCGATCAGGTAGAATCCGCGGCTATTTTAGCCGGATTACCATGCATATCCATATCCTCGGTGTCTGCGGTACCTTCATGGGCGGCCTGGCGTTGTTGGCGCGCGCCGCCGGCCATCGGGTGACCGGCTGCGACGCCAACGTCTACCCCCCCATGAGCACGCAGTTGGAAGCGCAGGGCATCGAACTCATTGAGGGCTACGATGCCAGCCTAGCCAACTTGGCACCCGATCTTTTTGTGGTGGGGAATGCCGTTTCCCGTGGCAACCCTTTGCTTGAAGAAATCCTTGAACGTGGCCTGCCTTTCACCTCCGGACCACAATGGTTGTCAGAGAATATTCTGCGCCATAAGTGGGTGCTCGCGGTTGCTGGCACGCACGGTAAAACAACCACGGCTTCCTTGCTTGCCTGGATACTGGAAGATGCCGGCCTGCGTCCGAGCTTCCTGATCGGTGGAGTGCCAGGTAACTTCGGCTTGTCGGCACGACTGACGGATTCACCCTTCTTTGTGATCGAGGCGGACGAATACGACACAGCTTTTTGCGATAAGCGCTCGAAGTTTGTGCATTACTTTGCGCGCACCGCAATATTGAACAACCTGGAGTTCGATCATGCTGACATCTTCGGTGATCTAGCGGCGATCGAGACACAATTTCATCATTTTGTGCGAATTCTTCCGCCTACCGGCCTACTTGTGGTTAATGCGCGGGAAGCAAGCCTTGAGCGCGTGCTGGCGCGCGGCTGTTGGAGCGCTGTCGAGCGTTTCAACGATCCGGCGGCTTGGTCGGTTGCGGAAACCGCCGAGCCCGGTGGCTATGCGGTGAGCTTCGCCGGGGCGAAGCACGGTCTCTTGGATATGTCGCTGCCTGGCGAACATAATCGCAGCAACGCTCTCGCAGCGATCGCCGCAGCGCGCCACGTCGGCGTGGCGCCCGCGACGGCTTTGGACGCGCTGAGTCGTTTTGCCGGCGTCAAACGGAGATTGGAAGTGCGCGGTGTGCGGAATGGCGTTACGGTCTACGACGACTTCGCCCATCATCCGACTGCCATCAGCGCCACCATCGCGGCGTTACGCCAGCAAGCGCCGCACGGCCGCATTCTCGCCGTGCTTGAGCCTCGTTCGAATACCATGAAGCTAGGTGTCATGAGAGGCCAACTACCCGATAGCCTGAAGCAGGTTGATATGACATTTTGTTTCGGCGCGAATTTGGGTTGGGACGCGCGCGCGGCTTTGGCGCCTTTGGGCGAGCATGCGGCCGCTTACGATGATCTGGCCGTCATGGTGGCGGCCATTGCCGGGCAGGCCAGGCCGGGCGACCATATTTTGGTCATGAGCAACGGCGGTTTCGGCGGCATCCATGAGAAATTGCTGTTAGCGCTTGATCGCTGATTTTCACTGATGTTCCCTCCCAGGAGCGCCTTGATCCGCATCAATTCGGCTTGCGTGTCGGCCCCTTGATGTGTTAATTTTGCAAGGATTCAAAGAGCAACAATGGCGCCTTGCAAAAGGGTTCCCTTCCAAAGGTGTTCCCTTCCAAAGGTGTTCAGGTGTTCAATAGGTTGGTAGTTGGTTACAAGGGGTTGGCAGTAAGGGATAGCCCGGCTTTTGGCTTCGCACATCGCAGTGTTCCCATTACCGAATATTTTATTTGGGCCCGCTTTTTATTTGGGCCCCTTTTGTTTGGCGCCTGGCGCCTACATGCAACGAAAAAGAATTCTTTGTGACGAGGTTGAGAGCATGACTCCAAAGACGAAGTGGTTACTGAGCGCGAGCCTTAGCGGTTTCGGCGGGCTGCTGCTGGCCCTTTATAACGGTCTCGCGCAGGCGGCCTATGAGTTGAATTTCCAGACGCCGGCCACCCGGATCGGTCAAGATATTTTCGATCTGCATAACATCATGATGGTGATCATTCTGGTCATCTTCGTCGGCGTCTTCGGCGTGATGTTCTACTCGGTGTTCGCCCACAGAAAGTCCAAGGGCCACCAGGCCTCGCAATTCCATGAAAACACCGCGGTGGAAATTGCCTGGACCGTTGTGCCGCTGATTATTCTGGTCGGCATGGCTATTCCCGCGACGACAACGCTCTTGAACATGCGCGACACCTCCAACCCGGATATCACCATCAAGGCGACGGGCTATCAGTGGAAGTGGGGCTACGACTACCTCAAGGGTGAAGGCGAAGGCATCAGTTTCAAGTCCAATCTTTCCACGTCGCGGGAACAGATCGAAGGCACTGCCCCCAAAGGCGAACACTACCTGCTCGAAGTTGATCATTCCGTGGTTGTTCCCATCGGCAAGAAAATCCGCCTTATCACCACGGCAAACGACGTTATTCACTCCTGGTGGGTGCCGGCGCTGGCGGTCAAACAGGATGCCATCCCGGGCTTTGTGCGCGACACCTGGTTCCGCGTTGAGCGGGAAGGCATTTATCGCGGGCAGTGCGCGGAACTGTGCGGCAAGGACCACGGCTTCATGCCCATCGTCGTCGAAGCTGTTTCGGCGGAAAAATATACGCAGTGGGTAACCGAGCAGAAAAAACAGATGGCCGCAGCGGCGGACGATCCGACCAAGACCTATACGCCCGACGAGTTGAAAGCTCGCGGCGAGAAAGTCTATGCCGCCAACTGCGTCGCCTGTCACCAGGCCACGGGTAAAGGCATTCCTGGCGCGATCCCCGCATTGGATGGTTCCAAGACCGTGCTAGGGCCGAAGCAAGGCCAGATCACTACAGTGCTAAATGGCCGACCGGGTACCGCGATGGCCGCTTTTGGCAAGCAGCTCAATGATGTGGAGATTGCCGCCGTCATCACCTACACGCGCAACGCCTGGACTAACCACACTGGCGAAACGGTGGAACCGAGCGAAATCAAGGCGAGCCGCTAGGCGAGCCGCTAAACACGTCGACCAGACACACACGAATACCGGGAATTTCAGGAGAGCGAAATGGCAGCGGAACGCGCACATTCGACACACGAACACGATCATGGCCACGCGCCGACAGGCTTGATGCGCTGGGTTACAACGACCAACCACAAAGACATCGGCACCATGTACCTGTGGTTCAGCTTTGCCATGTTTATCGTCGGCGGCATTATGGCACTGGTGATTCGGGCCGAGTTGTTCCAGCCGGGCTTGCAGTATGTGGAACCCGAATTCTTCAACCAGATGATCACCCTGCATGGCCTCATCATGGTGTTCGGCGCCATCATGCCGGCCTTCGTCGGTTTCGCGAACTGGATGATCCCGCTCATGATTGGCGCCCCCGACATGGCCTTCGCGCGGATGAACAACTGGAGTTTCTGGCTGTTGCCGCCGGCCGGCATTTTGTTGACGGGATCGCTGCTGGTGCCGGGCGGTGCCGCCGCGACGGGCTGGACTATGTACGCCCCGTTGTCTCTGCAAATGGGTATGGGCATGGATATGGCGATCTTCGCCGTGCATATCCTCGGCATGTCGTCCATCATGGGCTCCATCAATATCATCACCACCATCCTGAACATGCGTGCGCCAGGCATGACCCTGATGCGCCTGCCGCTGTTCTGCTGGACTTGGCTAATCACGGCTTATCTCTTGATCGCCGTGATGCCGGTGCTGGCCGGCGCGGTCACCATGACCCTGACGGACCGTCACTTCGGCACCAGTTTCTTCAGTGCCGGCGGCGGTGGCGACCCGGTGCTGTTCCAGCACATTTTCTGGTTCTTCGGCCACCCCGAGGTGTACATCATCGCCTTGCCGGCTTTCGGTGTGATCTCACACGTCATTCCGGCCTTCTCGCGCAAGCCGATTTTCGGCTACACCTCGATGATTTACGCGCTGGCTTCGATCGCGCTGATCTCCTTCATCGTCTGGGCTCACCATATGTATGTCGTCGGCATGCCGGTGGCGGGGCAGCTCTACTTCATGTACGCCACCATGCTGATCGCGATACCGACCGGGGTGAAGGTGTTCAACTGGATCGCCACCATGTGGAAGGGCTCGCTGACTTTCGAAACGCCGATGCTCTTCGCGCTGGGTTTTCTCTTCCTGTTCACGGTGGGCGGCTTTACCGGTTTGGTGCTGTCCCTGACAGTGGTCGACGTGCAGTTGCAGGACACCTATTACGTGGTGGCGCACTTCCACTACGTGATGGTGGCCGGCGCCTTGTTCTCGGCCTTTGCAGGGGTCTATTACTGGTTGCCCAAATGGACGGGCCACATGTATGACGAAACGCTGGGCCAGTGGCATTTCTGGCTGTCGCTGGTGTCCTTCAACGTCGCCTTCTTCCCGCAGCATTTCCTAGGCCTGGCCGGCATGCCGCGCCGTGTTCCGGACTACGCGCTACAGTTCGCCGACTTCAACCAAATTTCGACGGTCGGCGCCTTCGTTTTCGGCTTCAGCCAGTTGCTCTTTCTCTATGTTGTGCTGAAGACTATCCGCGGTGGTGAGAAGGCGGCCGACAAGCCCTGGGAAGGCGCGACGGGTCTGGAATGGACGCTGCCTTCGCCGCCGCCGCACCACAGCTTTGAAGTGCCGCCGGTTTTGAAATAAGTACGGCGCATCGAGATCGGTATGGAGCGCAATTCTGAGCGCAAAGCGCGCAACCGGCGTACGGCCTGGATGGCCGCATCGATACCCCTGCTCATGCTGGTCACTTACTTCTTACGCAAGTGGATTGTCGGATGAATCTGGAAGCGGAAGCCAAAGCCAACAACAAACGTCTGCTCATCAAGCTGGCGGTGGTGGCGGTCGTGATGTTCGGCTTTGGCTATGCGATGGTGCCCTTCTATCAGAAAATATGCGAAGTGAATGGCATCAACAACCTGCTCAATCCGGACGCACCGGTGCGCAACACACAGGTGGATGAAAGCCGCACCATCACCGTCGAATTCGATGCCAACACGTTTAACTTGCCCTGGACATTCCAACCCAGCCAGCGCAGCGTGGCGGTGCATCCGGGCGAGTTGGCGCACGTGAAATACCTGGTGAAAAACACGCGCGATCACGCCGTTACCGGGCAGGCTGTACCGAGTTACGGCCCCAGACTGGCGGCGCAGTACTTCAAGAAATTGGAGTGCTTCTGTTTCGCCAAGCAAACCCTGGCGGGCGGAGAAAGCAGGGAGATGCCGGTGGTCTTTTTGATCGACCGGGAGATACCCAAGGAAGTGAATACCATCACCTTGTCCTACACCTTCTTCGAGGTGGCGGGAACCGCGCCCGTTGAGCGGTCGCAAGCGTCCAGGCCGGGGGCGTAGTGTGGCGTTCATCATGACGCAACGCCAGGCAGGCTTCATGCAGGTGGTTCGCACCGTGCTCTCGGCCTTGTTTGGCGTGGGCCGAAAGAGTTCGCATGATGAGGATACGGCGGCGCTCAATCCGCTGCACATCATTTTCGTCGGCGTTGTTTTCGTCGCAATTTTTGTATTGACGCTGGTGCTAATCGTGCGCGTCATTACTGCTTAACAAAGAATCACGACTTAGGAGGCACACATGAATCAGCAGGCAAGCCGCTACTTCGTTCCCGACCCCTCGCATTGGCCCGTCATTGGCTCATTGGCCTTGTTCCTGGCCGCCAGCGGGGCGGTGATGTGGATGAACAAAATCGCCTTCGGCCCCTATGTATTGCTGGCCGGCTTTGCCGTGCTGGTATTCATGCTGTTCGGCTGGTTTGGCACCGTCATCCGCGAGTCGGAGGGCGGCAAATATAGCCAAATGGTGGACCGCTCCTTCCGCTGGAGCATGAGCTGGTTCATCTTTTCCGAAGTGATGTTCTTCGCGGCTTTCTTCGGCGTGCTGTTCTATGTGCGCGTCTTGTCGGTTCCCGAGTTGGGCAACCTCGAACATCAGCAGTTGCTTTATCCCGGCTTCTCCGGGATTTGGCCGAGTGCCGGCCCTGCCTTCAAGGAGCATTTTTCGCCCATGGCCGCCTGGGGCATTCCGGCGATCAACACGCTGCTGCTGCTCAGTTCGGGCGCGACGCTGACGCTGGCGCATTGGGGTTTGGTGAAGAACAATCGCGGCCAGCTCAAATTCTGGCTGGCGGCCACCATCCTGCTGGGCGTCACCTTCCTGGGCTTGCAAGCCTACGAATACATGCATGCCTATCATGAGATGAACCTCAAGCTCAGTACCGGCATCTATGGCTCGACCTTCTTTATGCTGACCGGCTTCCACGGCTTGCATGTGACGCTGGGCGCCACCATGCTGACCGTCATCTTCTTCCGCGTGATGTCCGGCCATTTCAAGCCTGAACACCATTTCGGCTTCGAAGCCGTCGCCTGGTATTGGCACTTTGTTGACGTGGTCTGGCTGCTGCTTTTTGTCTTGGTGTATTGGCTGTGATCGGGGCGGGCTTAACTTTCATGATGCGGGAACAGCACTCCGCATCATGAAAGTTAGCCCCTTTCAAACGCCCGCCCCCCTTCGCCCCCCTCGCGGGGGGGCTGATTGGCTCGCTACGCTCGATATCACACGGCGCTCCGATGGCTGTATTTCACGCTAATACGCAAATAAGCCCGCTTTCCCGCTCAGCGGAAAAACAAAAACGCCGCAGAACTGCGGCGTTTTTGTTCGTGTCTTATGTTTGGTCAGACGCCTTGTTGGAAAAAGCCAAAGTAGTATCCACCCATGAGTACCAAGAATAGGGTGATGGAAAGGCCAACACGAATGGCCAGGGCTTTGACGGCGCGTGTTTTTCCCTGACCGCGATCGCGATGCAGATAAAACAAGGCCGAGCCCATACTCGCCAGGATCAAGACAATGAAGATGATGACAACAATGCGCATGGTGTTTCCCTCGTGAGTGGTCGCAGTCTAAACCAGGCTTCTGCTAGTGGCCAAGCGATTCGTTTGCCATGCCGGTGAAAGTGATCTTATTGCGTGCGCTGGCCGTTATGGGTGGTTTGATATTGACCGCCACCTTCGTGCTGCTCGGCAACTGGCAGATAGGCCGGGCGCAAGGCAAAGAAGCGTTACAACTGCGCCTAGAAAGCTTGCACAATGAACCGGCGATCGACATTGGATCGGCCCCGCTCGACCCAGCCTCAATCGACTTTCGCAGCGCGACGCTGAGAGGCGTGTGGGTCGCCGACAAAACCGTGCTGGTGGACAACAAACTGCATCATGGTCGCGTTGGTTTTTATGTCGTGACGCCGTTAAAGTTGGAGATCGGCGACATGCACGTGTTGGTTTATCGCGGCTGGATCGAAGCCCCCGCCTCACGCAGCGAGCCGCCGCGCATCGCGACACCGGCCGACATGGTGGAATTACACGGCGTGTTGCGTCAGCCGCCATCGCGCTTTATGGAGTTGTCATCAACTACGCGCGAAGGCAATATCTGGGAGAACCTGACCGTGGATCGGTTTCGTGAGTGGTCTGGCCTGCACGTGCAGCCAGCAGTGGTTTATCAGACCGACGGCGCGGATGACGGCTTGCGCCGCGATTGGCCTGCGCCCGATTTGAATGCCTTCAAACATTATTTCATTGCGTGCCAGTGGTACGCCTTCGCTCTGGTGATCCCGGCGCTCTTCATCTATTTCTGGCTTAAAGGACGCAAGTTTTGAAAGGCAAAACCACTATTTTTCTGATTGCGGCAGTCAGCGCTTTTCCGCTGCTTGCGGCGTGCTTCGCCTATTACTTCTGGCAGCCCGAGAAGCGCATGAACCACGGCGAGTTGTTGGCGCCCGCGCCCCTGCCCAGCGCCGCCTTGCCGACCTTGGAGGGCGGCAGTTTCGATCTGGCGAGCTTGAAGGGCCAATGGATACTGCTGCAAGTCGACGGCGGCGCTTGCGACGAGCCCTGTCGCGGTCGGCTCTACACCCTGCGTCAGGTGCGCCTCGCCCAAGGCAAGGATATGGGCCGACTGGAGCGCGTTTGGCTGATCTCAGACACGCAGCGCCCGCCCGCCAATCTGGTGGCTGACTACGAGGGCACCCGCGTGGTCTTGGCCGCCGGATCGCCCTTGTTAGCGGCTTTGCCGATATCAGGCGAGCATGCGGGCCACCTCTTCGTCATCGACCCGATGGGCAACCTGATGATGCGCTATGGCGAGAAGCCTGACCCTGGCGGAATCATTAAAGACTTGGGTAGGCTGCTTAGGCCCGCGCGTATAGGCGCGGGTTAGTGGCCTGCTTCGTAAATATCAGCACATGAAAGCGCGTCTTTCGGGCTGTGGCGGCGTTGCGAATCCGCGCGATAGGCAGAGCTATCGCTGTGGTTCGCGCCTTACCACAACCCGAAACCCATCACTTTCATTCAGTACTGTTATTTACGAAGCAG
>JAYUNL010000135.1:0-14178 GCA_043761745.1 Rhodocyclaceae bacterium | reverse complement strand
CGAGCAGCGTGGCATCGAGTGGATGTTCACTCGACAGGACGCAGATGCAAAAATGGCGCGGCATTATGTTTCGTAATTAATAGGTAACGATACTAGGCCGGCGTAGAGCGCATAGAAACCCGCGAAGAGTTTGCCGCCGTCGGTCTTGGGGGGATCGACCGGGCCCATGCCGCCCAGGAGCATGGCGGTGTTGAGGAAGGCATCGCGCCAAGGCAGGTTTTCGTAATGCATATAGCCGGCCATACCGATCAACACTGAAATTATCAGCAGTCCGACAGCAGCGAGAAAATGCAGCGCCAGGCGCCGCAAAAACAGCGCGTTGGGTAAGGGTTTGTGTTTGCGGGATTCGTACATGATGGCGACCGGTTATGGGGTGGGCCATTCCATCATGCCGGCAGCAATTTGCGCAAGACATAAGGCAGGATGCCGCCGTGCTCGTAGTAATCCATTTCGATGGGTGTGTCGATGCGCAAGAGCAGCCTTACTTCCTGGCGCTTGCCATCCTTGCGCGATATACCCAGCATGACTTCTTGCTGCGGCAAGAGCCTATCTTGCAGACCGAGGATGTCTAATTCTTCATCGCCGACTATGCCCAGCGACGCAGCCGTATCGCTGCCGAGAAATTGCAACGGCAGCACGCCCATGCCGACCAGATTGGAGCGGTGGATGCGCTCGAAGCTGCGTGCCACCACCGCGCGCACGCCGAGCAGGCGCGTGCCCTTGGCGGCCCAGTCGCGGCTGGAGCCGGTGCCGTATTCCTCGCCGGCGAAAATCACCGTCGGCACGCCGCGCGATATGTATTGCATGGCCGCGTCGAAAATCGGTAGCGGCATTTCTTCCGGCAGCAAGAGCGTGACGCCGCCCTCGGGACGCGAGCCGTCTGCGCGCAGAGGCAGGAGCAGATTCTTGATGCGCACATTGGCGAAAGTGCCGCGCATCATCACTTCGTGATTACCGCGCCGCGACCCGTAGCTGTTGAAGTCCACTGGCGCAACGCCGTGTTCCTGCAGATAGAAACCGGCCGGAGAAGCAAGCTGGATGGACCCCGCCGGGCTGATGTGATCGGTGGTGACCGAATCGCCAAAGATGGCCAGCGCCCGCGCGCCGCGCACGTCGCGGATGGGCAACGGCATGCGCGTGAAGTCGTTGAAGAAAGGTGGCTCGGCGATGTAGGTGGATTTCTCCCAGCCATAGACCTCGCCGCTGCTGGCGGGAATGGCATTCCATAAGGGATTGCCGGCGGTGAAATCGGCATACAGGGCCCGATAGGTTTTCGGGTCGGTGGCATAGCGCATGACCTCGAATATCTCTTGATCGCTGGGCCAGATGTCTTTGAGATACACCGGCGCGCCGTCGCTGCCTATACCCAGCGGCTCGCTGTAGACGTCGATATTCACGCGGCCAGCCAAGGCAAAGGCGACCACCAGCGGCGGGCTCATGAGAAAATTTGCCTTGATGGCCGGATGGATGCGCGCCTCGAAATTGCGATTTCCCGAGAGCACGGCAGCGCAGATGAGATCGTCTTTGGCGACGGCCGCTTCGAGTTCCGGGTCCAGCGGCCCGGCATTGCCTATGCACGTGGTGCAACCGTAGGCCACGACTTGAAAGCCGAGTTTTTCCAGGCTGGCCAGCAGCCCCGACGCCTGAAGATATTCTGTCACCACCCGCGAACCGGGCGCCAGCGAGGTTTTCACGCGCGGACTCACCTTGAGGCCGTGCTCCACCGCCTTTTGCGCCAGTAGCCCGGCCGCCAGCATGACGCCGGGATTGGAGGTGTTGGTGCAGGAGGTGATAGCGGCGATCAGCACGTCACCGTGGCCCAGATCGGCAAAGCCGTGGTCGAGCGCGAAATGCGTAGCACGGCGCGCGCCGACTTCCAACACCGGCTTGGCGTAGCCGCTGTCGGCGACGGGCAAGGTGAGCAATGTGTCGAACTTGGTCTTGAGGTCGCCGAGTGCGATGCGATCCTGCGGGCGCTTGGGGCCGGCAACGCTGGGCTGGATGGTGGCGAGATCGATGTCCAGCACTTCGCTGTAGTCGATGTCGCCTTGTCGTGGCATGCCAAACAGTTGCTGCGCCTCAAAATAGGCGCGGAAAAATTCAATCTCTTCCGTCGTGCGGCCGGTGGCGGCGAGGTAAGCCACCGTCTCTTCATCCACCGGAAAAAAGCCCATGGTCGCGCCGTATTCGGGCGCCATATTGGCGATGGTGGCGCGATCCGGCAGCTTGAGCGAGGCCGCGCCGGCGCCGAAGAATTCGACGAATTTGCCGACCACGCGCGCACGGCGCAAGCGTTCCGTGATGGCGAGCACGAGATCGGTGGCGGTGACGCCTTCGCGAAGTTTGCCGTAGAGATGCACGCCCACCACATCCGGCGTGAGAAGGTAGATAGGCTGACCGAGCATGCCGGCCTCGGCCTCAATGCCGCCCACGCCCCAGCCCACCACACCGAGGCCGTTGATCATGGTGGTGTGCGAGTCGGTGCCGACCAGCGTGTCTGGGTAATACACGCCGTTCTTCTGCAACACGCCGCGCGCCAGGTATTCCAGATTCACCTGATGCACGATGCCTATGCCCGGGGGCACCACCTTGAAGGTGTTGAAAGCCTGCATGCCCCACTTGATGAACTTGTAGCGTTCGAGATTGCGCTGGAACTCGACCTTCATGTTGAGATCGAGCGCCTGCGCCGAGCCGAAATAATCAACCTGCACGGAATGGTCGACCACCAGATCCACCGGCACCAGTGGCTCGATGATTTGCGGATTCTTGCCCAGACGAGCTGCCACGCTGCGCATGGCGGCCAGATCGCACAACAGCGGCACGCCGGTGAAATCCTGCAAGACGATGCGCGCGACCACGAAAGGAATCTCCGCCGTGCGTACAGCCTTGGGCGCCCAGGCGGCCAGTTGCCTGACATGCGCCTCGGTGATTTTCCTGCCGTCGCAATTGCGCAGGATGGATTCGAGCACGATGCGTATCGATACCGGCAGGCGTGAAACGGGTCCAAGACCCGCCTTGTCCAGCGCCGGCAAGGAATAATAATTGCCTTTTCGACCTGAGGCGGTGACAAACGCCTGCAAGGCATTGAATGCGTTTTGCGCCATGGCTATCCTCCGGGTGAGCGGCCCTCGATAGGCCGGGCCTGAATCGAAGGATAGACCAAGTCGCGCTCAGATTCTCCCGAGTAATAAAAGAACGAGTAGGATCAGGACGACAGCGCCAACTATGCCGCTGGGCCCGTAGCCCCAACTGCGACTATGCGGCCAGGCGGGCACGGCGCCGATCAGAATCAGCACCAGCACGATTAATAATATGGTTCCTACGCTCATGATTTTCCTCCCCAGGAACGATAACCACCGCGGCAAGCGGGACGCTTACTCACTCACTTTGCCCAACACGAAACCGAGCACCACGCCGGTCGCCATCGCCACGGAGACCGATTTCCACGGATGCTCACGCACATAGGCCGCGCTCGCTTCGGCCGCACGCCGAGCTTTTTCGTCCAGGGTGGCGCGCACTTGAATCAGCCTCTCGCGCGTCTCATGTAGCTTGGATTCCAGCCCCGCACGCGCCGCCGCATAGCCCTCGACGGAAAAATCCGCCACCTGCTTGAGTAGCGCATCCGCGTCACTGGCGATGGTCTTCAAGTCGGCCAGCAACTTTTCACGATTGCCGTCGTTGGCACGCTGGCTGATGTCAGCCAGAGCGCCCTGACTTGCCATGGTTTGAGTATTCACAGTTCTCTCCAATTCATAGAAGTGTGTGGAGCGCGACGCAGGCGGCAATCGCCTGACACCAACCCGCGCTCCACCGAGCAAAAAAACAAGTCACCACCCGACCTAAGCTGTCGGCTGGCGTGCTTGTCACTTACCGTAGCGCGCCTTGGCATTGCTCAGACAGGCGGTTTTCGCATCACCAGCCAGGGCATCGCATTTTTCCTTGGCGACAGCATAGTCCGCGCTAGCCTTGTCCTTGGCGGCGTCCTGATTCGCGTCGTTGATCTTCTCGTTCGCCTTGGCCTGCGCGTCCATGCTCTTATCATGCGAGACGGCAGCGGCAGCGGCAGCGGCGGATTTCGTGGCAGCTTTGGCATCGGCCTTGGCCTTGGTCTCAGCAGCTTTGGCTTCCTTCTTGCAAACGTCCTTCTCGTTGCCGCCCTTGTCATCGCAACGCTCCTCGGCAACGGCGTAGGCGGCTTCGGCCTTGGCCACCGCAACCTTGTGGTTGGCTTCGGCGCCCGGTTTCTCGCTGGCCTCCAACTCGGCTCGCGCCACACGTTCCTTGCCTTTGGCCTCAGCCTTGCAGATATCCTTCGCGTTTCCAGCCAAGCTGCCGCAGTTCTTCTTATCGGCCTTGTATTCCGCTTTAATACGATGCTCGGCCGCCTTGTAATCGCTTTTGGTCATGGGCTGTGAAGTCTGTGCTTGCGCCCAAGCGCCCGCCTGCATGCCAAAACCCAACACCAACATCGCGGCGCTTGCCGCAAGTTTCATTGCTTGCATGATCGTTCCTCTTTCAGTTATAACAATTTGCGTTCGCATTCGAACGTCGCACTCAAACATCGCATTCAAACATTCATGACGCTTCAATGCTGATGCTTTTCCCATTCGGCGATTTGCTTTTCTGTTTCTTCCTTGGTGAGACCGTAGGCTTCCTGAATCTTGCCCGCAAGCTGATCGCGCTTGCCGGCGATGACGTCGAACTGGTCGTCCGTCAGCTTGCCCCATTGCGCTTTCACACTGCCCTTGAGTTGTTTCCAATTTCCTTCGATGCGATCCCAGTTCATGGCGATTCCTTTCAGTGGTCAATTTGATCCAGCGTCCTCATGGCATGCTGGATTTGCGAGTGCATCTTGCATCATGGGTAGATATGTTTCTGTGCGGTAACGTACACAAACGATGCTCGATAGAAAGCCACTGCGCCGGCACGCGCTTCCTGCTAGGCTGAGACCTTTGCAGACGAACACCTGGGCGAGAAGTTCTCCATGAAGACACTCAGAACCGAACACGATTCTTTTGGTGCTATCGATGTGCCAGCAGAACACCTGTGGGGCGCGCAGACGCAGCGCTCGCTGGCGCATTTCGCCATTTCCTGCGAACGCATGCCGCGTGAGCTGATCGACGCGCTCGTGCGCATCAAGCGCGCCGCCGCCACTGTCAATGCGGAACTCGGACTGCTCGATGCCGCCAAGGCGCGCGCCATCATCACCGCTGCTGATGAATTGCTAACTGGCAAGCACGCCGACGAGTTCCCTCTTTCCGTCTGGCAGACCGGGTCGGGCACGCAAACCAACATGAATGTGAATGAAGTGCTGGCCAATCGGGCTTCTGAACTTCTCGGTGGCGCGTGCGGTGAGGGCCGACTCGTGCATCCCAACGACGACGTCAATCTTGGTCAGTCGTCGAATGATGTATTTCCCTCTGCCATGCATGTGGCGGCGGCGCAAGGTGTGGCAACACGGCTGCTGCCTGCCTTGCGCCAACTGCGCGCCACGCTGGCCGGCAAATCAGCCGAGTTTGCGAAGATCGTGAAAATCGGCCGCACCCATTTGCAGGACGCTACACCGCTCACTCTGGGGCAGGAGTTCTCAGGCTATGTGGTGCAACTGGATCATGCCGAACGCGCCATCGCAGCGACGCTGCCCGCGCTGTACCGCCTCGCCCTGGGCGGCACCGCAGTCGGCACGGGCCTCAACACGCACGCCGAATTCGGCGCCCGCGTGGCAGCGGAAATGGCGCGCGAGCTGCAACTGCCCTTCGTCACCGCAGAAAACAAATTCGCCGCGCTGGCCGCACACGACGAACTGGTCTCGGCGCACGGCGCACTGAAAACACTCGCCACCGCACTCATGAAGATCGCCAATGACATCCGCTGGCTGGCCTCAGGCCCGCGCGCCGGCCTGGGTGAACTCCGCATCCCGGAAAACGAGCCGGGCAGTTCCATCATGCCGGGCAAGGTCAATCCCACCCAGTGCGAAGCCCTCACCATGCTCTGCGCGCAAGTCTTTGGCAACGATGTCGCCATCACCCTCGGCGGCGCTTCCGGCAACTTCGAGCTGAACGTCTACAAACCGCTCATCGCCCACAACTTCCTGCAAAGCCTGCGCCTCTTGAGCGACGGCATGAACAGTTTCGAGGAACATTGCGTGCGTGGCGTAGCGCCGGATCGCGCGCGCATTTCCGAACTGCTAGGCCGCTCGCTCATGCTGGTGACCGCGCTCACCCCCCACATAGGCTACGACCACGCCGCCGAAATCGCCCATCGCGCTCATCACGAGGGCATCACGCTGAAAGCAGCCGCACTCGCCTCCGGCCATGTCAGCGGCGAAGACTTTGATCGCTGGGTGCGAGCCGAAAACATGGTGGGGCCAACGTCATGAGCGGCATTGACAACATGTAGCCAATTGGCTACATGTTGCCTCGTGATAGAAATTCGCAAAACCGACCAGTTCGCGCAATGGCTCGACAAACTGCGAGACCACCAGGCCAGAGCGCGAGTCCAGGCAAAAATCGAACGGCTCGCGATGGGAAATCCTGGTGATGTCGAGCCCGTCGGCGAAGGTGTCTGGAGTTGCGAATCAACTACGGCCCCGGTTACCGGGTGTATTTCAAACAGCGAGGGCGCGAGCTGATCATTCTGCTGGCCGGTGGCGACAAAAGCACCCAGACCAGCGACATCAAAGCCGCGCTGCGCTTCGCTCGTAATCTTACGGAGTCGCCACCATGAGCAAGACCGTCACCACTCGCTATGACGTTGCCGAACATCTCAGAACGCCCGATGAAATGGCGGCCTATCTCGAAGCCTGCCTGGAAGAAGCGAATGGCGATGCCGCCTTCGTAGCAAAGGCGCTTGGCGACATTGCCCGCGCCAAAGGCATGGCACAGATCGCGCGGGATGCGGGACTGTCTCGCGAAAGCCTTTACAAGGCGCTGTCCGGCGAACGCAGCCCCAGCTTCGATACCATCCTCAAAGTAATCGGCGCACTCGGTTTGAAGCTACATGCCGAAGCCGATCACGGCTAAGCAAGGCAAGCTGCCCATCAGGTATGGCTAAGTCCAAACAGAAAGTCGATATCGGCCTCAACTGCTTGCCTCGGTACGCGAGATGAAGGCGGATGTGCGTCCCGAACGCATCGCCCCATCGGCTAGGACATGATATGAGACTTAGGAAAATCCAACCTGGCCCGTTTATTGGTTTATTCTTAGCAGGGGGAATGTGATAATGAAAGACCTGACCCCGACGTTCTCTTGGACGTTCTCTTGTGCATCTTGTCCGAGCGGCGCGCCAAGGTCGCTGAGCAACAGGCCGATTTGCAAGTGCGCCACAACGTACGGGGCGGGCAATAGTTCAAAACCGAACAAGCGTTGCATGGCGGCCTTTTTTAGTTCGTGCGCGGACAGGGCATCCGCGCCTTGCGCCTTGAGTTTGGCGGCAATCAGGCGCAGCACTTCGACGAGGTAAGCGCCCGTGCCGCAGCAGGGGTCAAGCACGACGACGTTGGGATCGGCAAGGCCGTCGGGCAAGCCGAGTTCGCTTTGCAGCACGGCATCCACCCGCGCCACCTGGTAGCGCACGATTTCTTCCGGGGTGTACCACACGCCGAGTTCCTTGCGCAGGGCGGGATCGAAGGCTTGCAGGAAAGGCTCGTAAAAATACTGTACCGAATGTTCGGCCTGAAATTTAGTGAAGAAGGCAACGGCATCCACGCGGTTGAGCGCGTCGGTGGTCCAGTCAAGCACTTCCACCAAATGGAGAGCCTGTAGTTTGGAGGGCATGGCGATTTGCTCGAACAGGGCAGAGATCATCGGCACATGCAAAGAATATGCGGCACTACGCCAGTCGAAATGTGCCTTGTTGCCCTTGCGCTTTTCCAGCACCCATGCCGCAAACATGCCGTAGAACAAGGTTTGCACGAGGGTGGAGCGGAAGAAGTGCTCGCCCTTTTCGGATTCAAAACTGACGCCGAGCGCGCTTTCCAGGCTTTCTTTCAGTGCGGCGAGCTGTTGCACGGCCTGCGGGCTGGCGCGTTCGATGCGATGCCGCGCTTCACGCGCATAGCTGGCAAGAAACCAAGCAAGGTCTTTGGGGTCTGACAATGGTGCGGCATACAACATGGTGCGCGTGAGAAAATCGGTAAATGCGCCGCCGAGTTCTGTTTCGGCTTTTTGCGGATGGGCGGCGAGTTGCCAGAAATCCGTTTCGCTGACGGCAAGCGTGTAACGCTCCAAGGTGACGCGCTTGCCATCGCGTTCGCCAAGCAGGACGAAGTCGCGGTAGTTGGTGACCAGCACCAGTTTGTAGCGCGCCCAGTATTTATCCACCTGTTTACTGGTGGCGGTGTCATCCACTGCTTCTGCCAGGCCTTTGATTTCGACCACGCCGCGCGCCGGGTTGTGTATGTCTTTCGGATCGTGTGTTTTTCGGTCAAATTGATCTTGTGTGAACAGGCCGCCATCGGGTATTCCCGCGCCGATGTTTTTGAGCTGCATCATGCAGCGCACATGCGGCTTGAGCGTGCTGCCTACCGCGTCGAGTAGGTTGTTGAGCGGCGTGTAAAAAGAGGTTTCCTTGGTGTGCGCGCCCGTTGCCTTGATGGCGTACATGGAGGAGAGATAGGTTTGCAGGAGCATGGGTTATTTATCGTACGATAAGGGGTCGGAATCGATAAGAGGTCAGCGTGAATTGATTTGGCATAGCGATGAAGCGAGAAAAGGTTCCAGGCTCCCATGGCGCTACCGGAAGATGGTCTCGTGGGCTTGCAGCTTGACCATCTGCTCACTGGCATCCCACAGTGCGGCGGCTTTTTCGGTGTCATGGGATAGGGTGGAGGATGGTGTTTCGCGCAGGCCGGCGAAGTATTTGCCTGTCGTCAGTCCGAGCGAGGGATCGGCTATCAGTGTGGCGAGCGCCCTGCCAGATTCCTGAGCGCTGTGCACATCGGCCGCCACCAGTCGTAGTATTTTGAACAAGCTGTTCATGAAGAAGCGCTGTACGGCGCCATAGTTGCGTCCCAGCGCCGTGTTCGGCATCAAGCCCGGATCGAAGACGTTCACCGTGATCGATTCATAACCGCCGCCCGGAGTATGGGAGCGCAGGCGGCGCGACAGCTCGTAGGCGCAGAGCACATTACACAACTTGGCGTTGCTGTATGCGCGCTGTCCCGCGCGACGGGCGCTCTCGCCGGGTTCACTGGGGGGGTGGGCGAGTTCTGCGGCGTTGCTAAAACGTGGTGGCGGCATGCCGCTCAGTTGCGACGGATCATGCACCGCGCTGCTGACAAGCACGATTCTGGCCGGCGGGCTGATCTGCTTTAGCAGCAACTGGAGCAACAGAAAGTGGCCCAGGTGATTGACGCCGAAGGTCTGCTCGAAGCCGTCCTGCGTCAGCAACTGGTTACTAGGCAGAGAGATTGCCGCGTTGCAGACGATGGCACGTAACGGGGGCCGAGCGTTGGCGGAAAAATCAGCGGCAAAGCGGCGCACCGAGGCGAGTGAGGCAAGATCGAGCGGCAGGGCCTCGATATGCGGATTGCCTGTGGCTTCGATTATGGCGGCCACTGCCCGTTGCGATTTCTCCTGGTCGCGGCCGGTTATGACGACATGCCAGTTGTCGGAGGTCGCCGCGAGCGCCTGCGCGCACTGGTAACCTAACCCGCCGTTGCCGCCGGTGACGATTGCCGTTCGGGTCGAGTCGGTATTGCGAAGTTCAGTACGCATGGATCGCTACGCTTGCCAATGAACACGCTTCAGTCACGGTTAAACACGGGAGTACGCGGACAGAACATGACCTGGCCGCGCTAGGCCAATCATATCGCGAGTTACGCAGTGATTCCCGAGCGCCAGCTTTATGGTTTAATTCGGCCATGACGCAAACTTTCCGCACAGTCGCCCTAATCGGCAAGTACCAGAGTCCCGAGGTTGCCGAATCGCTGCTGACGCTGGCGGCGTTTCTCAAGAGCCGCAGCGTTGTCGTGCTGGTCGAGGAGGGCGCCGCAGCCCTGATCGACACCGAGGATTTCGCCGTGGCCTCCTACGGCCGCATCGGCGAACAGGCCGATCTGGCCATTGTTCTTGGCGGCGATGGTTCCATGCTCACCGCCGCCCGGCAGTTGGTGGAACACGATGTGCCGCTGGTGGGCGTGAATCAGGGCCGGCTCGGCTTCATGACCGACCTCGCCCGGGACGGCATGCTCGACGCCATCGCCGACCTGCTCGACGGCAAGTTCACGACGGAAGCGCGCATTCTGCTTGAGGCCGAGGTGCTGCGTGATGACAAACGCGTATTTCACACGCTGGCCCTTAATGACGTGGTGGTGAATAAGGGCGATCTCGGCCGCATGATCGAATTCGCTGTGTCTATTGACGGCGAGTTCATCTACAACCAGCGTTCCGACGGACTCATCATTTGCACGCCGACCGGCTCCACCGCCTATGCGCTTTCCGCCAACGGGCCGATCCTGCATCCTGCCGTGCCCGGCATCGGGCTGGTGCCACTGTGCCCGCATGCGCTGTCCAACCGGCCCATCACGGTGAGTGATAGCAGTCATATTGAGATCGTCATGCTGCCGCCGCACAAGGCGCGCGTGCATGCCGACGGCCAGGCGCGCTTCGACATTGCTGGCGGCGATCATGTGCGTGTGACGCGCTCGAACCGCTCGATTCGCTTCATCCACCCGCTCGGCTACAGTTATTTCGCCATGCTGCGCGAAAAGCTGCACTGGAGCGAAACCCCGCGCATGGTCTGAGAGCCGCGCATGTTGCGTCGCCTGTACATCCGCGATTTCGTCATCGTCGACACCCTGGAGTTGGAGTTCGCCGAGGGTTTCGGGGCGCTTACCGGTGAGACGGGGGCGGGTAAATCCATCCTTGTCGATGCACTCTCGCTGGCCTTGGGTGAGCGCGCCGATGCTGGGGTGGTGCGTGTGGGCGCCGAGCGGGCGGAAATTTCTGCCGAGTTCGATCTGCCCGCCGATAGCCCCATGTTCGAATGGCTGCGCGGCTATGATTTTGAGACGGAGAGTTGTCTGCTGCGTCGCGTCGTCGATGCGGCCGGTCGGTCGCGCGCTTATATCAATGGTGCGCCGGCCACACTGACGCAATTGCGTGAAGCTGCCGACTTCCTCGCCGACATTCATGGCCAGCATGCCCATCACTCCTTGCTGCGCAACGACGCCCAGCGTCAGTTGCTCGATGGCTACGCGGGGCTGCGCGCACTCGCCGCCGAGGTAGCAGCGCTGCATGGCGAGTGGCGCCGGGCCAAGGAGGCGCGTCTGGCCGCCGAAAAAAATGCCGAGGCCAACACGCGCGAATGCGACATGCTCGACTGGCAGATCAAGGAGCTGGCGGCGCTCAGCTTCGACCTCGCCGGCTGGGAGGAAACCAATCGCGAACACAAGCGCCTGGCCCACGCCGCCGCGCTCATGGAGGGCGCGGCCGAGGCGCTGGAAAGTTTGTCCGAAGGCGAGGCCGCCGCTACCTGGCAGGTGGAGCGCATCGCCGCGCGGCTGCGCCCGCTTGCCGACTACGATCCCGCGCTCACGGCGACGCTGGAAACTTTGGAGAGTGCGCAAATCCAGTTGCAGGAAGCGGCCCACGCCTTGCGCCATTATCGGGATCGGCTCGATCTCGATCCCGCACGTCTCACAGAATTGGAAGGCCGCCTGCGCGCGGTGCACGATGCCTTGCGCAAGCACCGCAGCACGCCGGAGGAATTGCCGCAACTATTGATCCGCTGGGGCGCGCGCCTACTGGAGTTGGAAACCTTGCAGAATGTTGGCGCTCTGAGCGCGCGCGAAGCCGACGCCAAGGCGCGCTATCAGGCCCGCGCGCAGGCATTGTCAAAAGGGCGCAAGCAGGCCGCGACAGCGCTGTCCAAGGCGGTCTCCGAGGCGATGCAACAGCTCGCCATGCCTGGCGGCCGCTTTGAAGTGGCGCTGGAAAAACTCGACGAAGGCGCAGTCTACGGCTTGGAAAATGTGGCGTTTCTCGTTTGCGCCCATCCCGGCCAGCCGGCCGGCCCGCTGGCGCGCATCGCTTCCGGCGGTGAGCTGTCGCGCATCGGTCTCGCCATCCAGGTCATCACCTCCGCTTCGGGCAATGTGCCGACGCTGGTGTTCGACGAAGTCGATGTCGGCATCGGTGGCGGCGTGGCCGAAGTGGTGGGCCGGCTGTTGAAGCAACTCGGTGACGAACGCCAGGTGTTGTGCGTGACCCATTTGCCGCAGGTGGCGGCGCAAGCCGATTGGCAATGGTCCATCGTCAAGGAAGGTGTGGAAGATGGAACCGGCGGCGTGGTGAGTCGCGTGACGAAGCTGGACCGCAATGCTCGCGTGGAAGAGATCGCCCGCATGCTGGGCGGCGTAAAGATTACGCCGACCACCCGCAAGCATGCGGCGGAGATGTTGGGTTACTGAGATTGCGTTACTGAAGCGTCGGGCTGTAGCGACAAACGAAGAAATAGTTGTGGTTTACCTCGCTATTCGGCATTGACGCTCTTCAACTGCGAGCGCATGCTGGCCTTACCTTGGGTAGTCCCGCCACGCAGTCCAGCCACATATCCTCCGGTCATACATTATCCATGCATCCTTCAGCGATACCCCTGCTAGTCGTCTGCACGTTGTTGACGGCTTGCGCCAGCACTTCGCGCGAAGGTCGTACACAGTTTGTGGCGGACCCATTGCTCGGCAGCGTGTATTCCGACTTAGGCATGCGCGTCAAACTTGCCACGGCAGCCGATCTGGATACCAGCAGCCACCATCGCGAATACTGTCCGCTGACAGGCTGCGATACCCGCGAGGATTTCGAGCGCAAGATCCAGGCGATCGGCGACCGGCTTGCACGTTCCGCGTACAGCCGCTATCCGGATATCGCCGAACGCGTGCCGGCGTTTCGATTCTCCGTGGTGATGAAAGCCGACGCGGGTACACTCTCCAATGGTGACGGCGAGGTGGTGGTATTGGGCGGACTGCGGCGCAAGGGCCTCGATGACAAAACGCTGTCGTTGTTGCTGGCGCGGGAAATGGGTCATGTCATCAGCCGTCACCACGACGAAGACTCAGCGACCAGCATTATTTTTTCTATTGCCACCGGCATATTGTTTCCTGTCTCCAACCTGATTCGCGGGGCGGCCTTTTTGGCGCAAAGTGGTCTCGCCAGTTCCGCGCTGAGTTCGGCAGCGTCTTACGCCGGATCGAGCATGGTGCGAGCCAGCTATCGCGGCGACCAGGTTCGCGAGGCCGACGCGGTCGCTGCGCAACTTCTGATCGACACCGGCGAAGATATTTACGACATCGCCGATACTATGGGCGCTAGCACGGCGAGTTTTGGCGGTGACGACGACTGGTCGAAGGAGTGGCAGGTGTCGGGACGCTGGTTTACCCAGTTGGCTTGTGGGCCGCGCCTCGATCGCAGCCGTGAGGTGCAGGCCGCCAGTCTGGCTGATAATCGCTCGGTGATGTACTGATGTACTGAGCTCGGCCGCTTAACGGGCGATGTCCGGCGCGCCGAAAATGGTCACGGCGCCAGTGATGATAAACACCACCGCCGCCGTGATGCGGATAGCTTTCATCGGCAGCTTGCGCGCCAGCGCTTCGCCTACCAGCACCGCTGGAATATTGGCCAGCATCATGCCTAAAGTAGTGCCTGTGACGACCGCGGCTAGTGCATCGAAACGCGCGGCCAGCGCCATGGTGGCAAGTTGCGTCTTGTCGCCCATTTCGGCGAGAAAGAAAGCAATTGTGGCCGTGACGAAGACGCCCGCTCGGTGGATTTTTGGGTCGTCGTCGAGGGAGTCCGGATGCAAGGCCCACAAGCCAAAGCCAATGAAGATCAAGCCCGTCACCCAAGGCAGCGCGCCAGGCGGAATCAATCCGGCTATCCAAATGCCCACGGTGCCTGCGAGCAAGTGATTCGCCAGCGTGGCGACCAGTATGCCGGCGATGATAGGCAGCGGCTTCCTCAGCCGCGCGGCGAGCACGAAGGAGAGAAGCTGGGTCTTGTCGCCTATCTCAGCCAGAGCGACAAGGAAGGTGGAAGTCAGGAAGGCGTCCATGTTTTACTGACGAGGCCGGTAAATAGTGCGTGATTTTGATCAGGCGGCATAACGGACATGTTTTTCCTGAAACAGGTTTCGAATGACATGAGGCTGCTTCTGGCGACGATGCAGATGGCTACGAACGCT
>JAYUNL010000134.1:0-36386 GCA_043761745.1 Rhodocyclaceae bacterium | reverse complement strand
GACAAAGTGGCCGAGTTGCAATACGGCAAGCTGCCGCAACTAGACGCGCAGCTCAAGCAGGCGGAAAAAGCCAACGACAGCCACGCCAAGAACAAGCTCTTGCGCACGCAGGTGGGCGCCGAGGAAATCGCCGAGGTCGTCTCGCGTGCTACCGGCATTCCGGTTTCGAAAATGATGCAGGGCGAGCGCGAAAAGCTGCTCAAGATGGAAGAGCGCTTGCATCAGCGTGTGGTGGGGCAGGACGAAGCGGTGCGCATGGTGTCCGACGCCATACGCCGCTCGCGCGCCGGTCTTTCGGAGGAGAACCGTCCCTATGGTTCCTTCCTGTTCCTTGGCCCGACCGGCGTCGGCAAGACCGAACTGTGCAAGGCGCTGTCAGAATTTCTCTTCGATTCGGAAGAGCACATGATCCGCATCGACATGAGCGAATTCATGGAGAAGCATTCGGTGGCGCGGCTGATCGGCGCGCCACCCGGCTATGTCGGCTACGAGGAAGGCGGCTATCTGACGGAGGCTGTGCGACGCAAGCCTTACAGCGTGATCCTGCTCGATGAAGTCGAGAAGGCGCACCCGGATGTCTTCAACGTGCTGCTGCAAGTGCTCGATGACGGTCGCATGACTGATGGCCAGGGCCGCACCGTGGACTTCAAGAACACCGTGATTGTGATGACCTCCAACCTCGGCAGCCAGATGATCCAGCAGATGTCCGGCGACGACTATCAAGTCATCAAGCTCGCCGTGATGGTGGAAGTGAAAAATTATTTCCGCCCCGAGTTCATCAATCGCATCGATGAAGTGGTGGTGTTCCACGCGCTGGACGAAAAGAACATCCGCGCCATCGCGAAGATCCAGGTCGGCTATCTGGAGAAGCGCCTGGCCCGGCTGGAGATGAAACTGGACATCCCCGACGCCGCGCTGGCCGAACTCGCCAAAGCTGGCTTCGATCCTGTCTTTGGCGCGCGGCCGCTGAAGCGCGCCATTCAGGAATACATCGAAAACCCGCTGGCGAAGCAGATCCTCGAAGGCAAGTTCGCGGCAGGCGACACCATACGCGTCACTGCCGCGAAGGGCGGTGGGATTGGGTTTATGAAGGGTTAGCGCAGGGAGGAAGTTTGGGTTGCGGATTCTTCGCCGCTATCCGTGCGTCAAATCTGTGACGTCCTTGAGCTGTTTGCCCATTGCCGCTTCGGCAAGTTTCAGTTGTAGGATGGGTGGAGCGCAGCGCAACCCATCGCCCGATATTCGATTGGGTGATTTGATGGGTCAACTGAAAACGTAAATGAGGCTTCACCCATCCTATGAAGCTATCGGTGCACCAACGCCGTTACGTCTTTTAGTTGTTTGCCCATTGCCGCTTCGGCAAGTTTCAGGTCATAGGCCGATTGCAAGTTGAGCCAATATTGCGGCGATTGGGCAAACGCACGACCGAACAGCAGCGCTAAATCTGCCGTCACCGGACGCGTGCCATTCACCACATGGGAAACCCGCATCGGCGAGACGCCAATGGCGCGAGCGAACTGCGCTTGGGAAATTGCCAATTCTTCCAGCGCTTCGCGCAGGAATTCTCCGGGATGGATGGGCGGCAAACCGTTCTTCAACATGGCCTTACTCCGTATCAGTGGTAGTCGACCATCTCGACATCAAACGCATCGCCGTCTTGAAAGCGGAAACAGACGCGCCACCGATCGTTGATGCGTATACTCCACTGCCCGGCACGGCTGGCTTTCAAAGCTTCCAGCCGATTCGACGGCGGCTGGCGTAAATCCTCGATGCGCGTGACTGCGTTCAACTGCGTTAGGCGCATCGCCGCTCGCACTCGAATGGCCGGAGGCAGGCGGTGCGATTTTCCCGACGCGTAGAAACGTTCCGTCTCTGGCTCGGCGAAAGATCGAATCATGAACGAAACATAAACAAAATGTTTATAATTGTCAATGCTGGGTAATGTGCGGATAGAAGCGCAGAGAGAAGTGTAGAGAGCAGCGCCCGCATCAATGAATCCATCCACGACAACCCCAAACGCCCGCACCGACCTCGAGGTCATTTCTCTCGTCGGCTTCGCGCATGGCACCTCGCACTTTTTTCACCTCCTCCTGCCGTCGCTGTTTCCCTGGCTGATGGGCGAGTTCGCCTTGAGCTTTACTCAGGCGGGCGCTTTGATGACGGTTTTTTTTATCATCTCTGGCGTGGGGCAAGCGGCGTCAGGTTTTGTGGTGGATCGTTTTGGCGCGCAGCGTGTGCTATGGGCGGGCATCGCCTTGTTCGCCTTGTCGGGCGTGGTGCTGGGGCTGGCGAGCAGCTATGTCATGCTTTGCGTTGCAGCCGGTTTGGCAGGCCTGGGCAACTGCGTGTTTCATCCGGCTGACTTCACCATTCTCAATCGACATGTGTCGCCGGCGCGGCTGGGCCACGCCTTCTCTGTGCATGGGCTGTCGGGCAACCTGGGCTGGGCGGCGGCGCCAGTGTTTCTGACCGCCATTGCCTCGGCGACGAACTGGCGCGTCGCCGCTTTTGCTGCATCGGGCGTGGCCTTGGCTGCGTTGGCGCTGCTCATCGTCCGGCGCGGAGCGATTGCCGATCTGGACGCCGCGCATGCGGCGCGGCCCAAGTCGGTCGAGGCGGGCGGCTCGACTTTCGCTTTTCTCAATTCGCGCGCGGTCTGGCTGTGCTTTGCTTTTTTCTTTGTCTCCACCGCCGCTTTCGGTGCAATACTAAATTATGCGCCGTCGGTGTTGAATCATCTCTACGGGCTGTCTCTGGCAGTGGGTGCCTCCGCATTGACAGCGTATCTGCTGGGCGGCGCGGGGGGCATCGTCGTCGGGGGCTTTCTTGCCGCAAACAATCGTGCGCACGAGCGCATCATCGCGCTAGTACTCACCAGCGCAGCGGTGTTGTCGCTCGTTCTCGCTAGCGGCGTGCTACCGGCTTGGAGCGTGGCGGCCTTCATGGCGTTGATCGGATTTTCGGCAGGTATCGCTGGGCCATCACGCGACCTCCTGGTGCGCAAAGCGGCGACCTCGCGCTTTGGTCAAGGCGCTTACGGCCGTGTCTATGGCTTCGTCTACTCGGGCCTGGATATCGGCCTGGCCGCCGCACCGCTCATCTTCGGTCCTCTGATGGATGCAGCGATGTTCGTGGCGGTGCTGGTCGGTGTGGCGCTGCTGCAGGGCTTGGCGGTATTGACGGCCTTGCGGGTGGGTTGGCGCACGCCAACCTGAGGCCGCTGTCAGTTTTTTTTACAGTTGAAGTGGGTATGGTTATTGATACATGATAAAAAACAGATAGATAACTACATGGCCCAAGTATTGCATGGTAGGTGCCGGCAGGCTTATACGACTGGCTCAGACGGGCCAATCACTTATCAAGGAGAGGCAAATGAATACAAAAATCTCAACCATGCTTCGCGGAATGCTGCTGGGCATGGGCGTCGCGATCATGGCGGCGGCAGCGCCGGCGCAAGCCGGCGGTCTTATCATTCTGGAAGGCAGTGACTCGCAGACTTATCACGACTTTGAGCCCTACAGCACGAATTTTCAGACGGGTTTACAGAAATATTCCAGCGCAAACACGTTGCCGGTCTTGGCCATCGGTAATGCGGCCTACGAGGCACCGCAGGGCAGTGCGCCGGCAGGCACAGTCTTCGCTACCTCGATTCCGAGCCTCGCGGATTTGTTGTCCAAGTATTCGGGTCTTTATATTACGTCGCCGGGCACCTGCTGCAACGAAAATGATGCGGTCATTGCCGGTCATGAGGCCGACATCAAGGCCTTCTCGGTCGCCGGTCGCAGCATCGGAATTGAAAATTACCAAGGTCATGCGGCCTGGGATTTCCTGCTCGGCACCGTTGGTGGCGCGAATAGCCATGTGGCCGGTTTGGGCGGTGGTGGCCCCGGTACTTTGGGTAGCTGTTTCGACAACAACTACCTTACGTCCGCCGGCGCGGCATTCGGCCTCGGTGCGGTTGCGGGGCTAATCCCGAACCTTGGTTGCTTCGGGCATCAGGCCTATGAAGCGAGCTTCTTCGATGCGCTGGGCTTCAGCGATCACCTTGCCGACAACCCAGGGTTGAAGGGCTTCAACGTGGTGATCAGCAACGGTGGTGGCGGCTTGCATGAGGCTGCCGGCGTGCCGGAACCCGCTACTCTGGCCCTACTCAGCATCGCGCTGATCGGCCTGGGCGCCGGGCGTCGCAAGAACGTCTAAGCTTCCTGTTTCATGCTGTTTCGCCTACGGCCCCTTTAGGGGCCGTAGGCGTTTTTGAGCCCTGCTCGCATTTTTGTTTCGTTCTCGGGTAGTGGCAGCGCGGCTTTGTGGAACTCACGATAGGGGCGGAGTGGTTGGCTGCGTGGGGAGTCTGAGCGCATTTCATTGATGCACGGTAGCTATTGCGGCGATAATGCACGTCTCTAGTTCTTACGAGCGAGACCTATGTCGAAATTTCAGCGCGTACCCCATTGGGTGATGCTGGCTTTGCTAGGCGTCATGCCTGCCTTAAGTTACGGTTTGCCAATTTTTGAACCGGGACACAGGCTGCCTTCTGCTACGGCAACGCCGAGCCAGGTGAGCGTGAGTAAAGGCTATGCGGCGCTCATGCGTAATGATCTGGGCGCGGCCGCTGCGGCGTTCACCGAGGCCGCGAAGCTCGACGAGAAGGCTCCGTTACCCTTCATCGGCATGGCCGAGGTCGCACGACGCCAAAATCAGCCCTATCAGGTAGAGCTTTGGTTGAAAAAGGCTCTGGAGATCGATCCCAAGAATACGGACGCGCAACGCGGCTGGGCGCGCTATCTGATTGGACTGAACCGGTTTGCGGAAGCTGGCGTGACTCTCCAGCAGGTGATCAGCCTTGCGCCCAGTTCTGCGGACGCCTATGTCGACCTGGGTGACAATTTCCTGAGCGGACTGCACAAGCCAGGTCAGGCTGCTAATGCCTATCGCGAGGCCATCAAACTCAAACCAAGTCTTGCCGCAGCGCATCTAGGCTTAGGCTCCGCGTTGGCGATGCAAGGGGAATTCGAGCCGGCAGTCACAGAGTTCGGCTTGGCGGCGAAACTCGCGCCGAAGGATCCCGTGCCCGTTCATGAGCTCGGGCGGCTCTATGCTACCGAGAAAAAATACGACAAGGCCCTGGCTGCCTTGAACAAGGCCTTGCAGATTCAGCCGGGATATATGCCAGCTCGACTCGACCGTGGCGATATTTTTGTCGCCAAGGGTTCTTTGGATAAGGCGCTTATCGAGTATCAAGCAGCAGCGAAAGTTTTGCCGGGGCTCGCGATTGCGCATCTTAAAGTGGGCGCGGTATATCAGGAACAGAAGAAGTGGGGCGCGGCGGAGCAGGCATTCCTCAAGGCGGTCGAAGCCGACCCAAAAATGTTCAGTGCCTATAACAACCTAGCGTGGATGGCGGTTGAACGTAAAGAGCACTTGGACGAGGCTCTGGTTTGGGCCAAGAAGGCCGTCGAAATTGCCCCAGAATCAGGCGATACGTTGGACACGCTGGGTTGGGTGCACCACGCGCGTGGCGAACTGGATCAGGCCATTCCAGTTTTGCAGAAGGCGCTCGCCAAACAACCGCAGCGTGCCGATTTCCACTATCACCTCGGCGTTGTTTATGCTGAACAGGGTAGGCGACCCGAGGCCGTCGCAGCGCTAAAAAAAGCCTTGGAAATAGGCAAGAAATTTTCCGGGGCAGACGACGCGCGGCGCCAGTTGGAAAAGCTCGGCGAGAAGTAGCCGCTTATTGATAAGCGTCTATGACCGCTACTCGGTTGGGCGTTCTTGCGAAAACGGAAACTCCGGGTGGTTCAAGCAAGATGCTGAATTCCTGGGTGCGCGGGAATGACATCACAAGCGACGAACTGGCCACCGATATTTACCAAGCAAACCACTAGCGCCGCCCGCCCTTGTTGCCGCCTTTGTCCCAAACATAGCGCTGCGTGCGCTGCCAGCGTAATTCCGGTGTTTTAGGCTTGATCGTTTCGGGCTGAGGCAGACTGCCCGTGCGGCTTTTGGCGGGGCGCAGCGGCGTGGTGGCGGGTGCATTTTGCTTGCGCGTGGGCGTGGCTTTGATTTTGGGCATGGCGCGAGAAAAAGTAGCCGTCGCGCCTATGATAAACTCGCTGCAAACTCCCTACCAGCGCGCATTTTCACTATGTCTGGCAATACTCTCGGCAAACTTTTTTGTGTCACCTCCTTCGGCGAATCGCATGGGCCGGCCATCGGCTGCGTGGTGGATGGTTGCCCGCCTGGGCTGGCCTTGAGTGAGGCCGACATTCAGTTGGAACTGGATCGCCGCAAACCCGGCACGTCACGCCATGTCACGCAGCGGCGCGAATCGGATACGGTGGAAATTCTCTCCGGCGTGTTCGAGGGCCACACTACTGGCACACCCATCGCGCTGTTGATCCGCAACGAGGATCAACGCAGCAAGGATTACGGCAACATCGCCGAAACCTTCCGCCCCGGCCATGCCGATTACGTCTATTGGCAGAAATACGGCATCCGCGACTATCGCGGCGGCGGGCGCAGTTCGGCGCGCGAGACGGCGGTGCGTTGCGCCGCCGGCGCCATCGCAAAAAAATGGTTGCGCGAGCGTTATGGCGTCACAGTGCGCGGCTATATGTCGCAGCTTGGGCCGATGGCGATTCCCTTTCAGACTTGGGAGGCGATCGGGGGTAATCCTTTCTTCGCACCGAATGCGGAGATCGTGCCAGAGCTGGAAAGCTTTATGGATGCCTTGCGCAAGTCTGGCGATTCGGTCGGTGCGCAGATCACCGTCGTCGCCGAAGGCGTGCCGGTGGGCTGGGGCGAGCCGGTGTATGACCGCCTCGATGCGGACATCGCCTACGCCATGATGGGCATTAACGCGGTGAAAGGCGTGGAGATCGGCGCCGGCTTCGCCAGCGTGACCCAGCACGGTAGCGAGCATTCTGACGAAATGACACCGCAAGGTTTTCTTTCCAACAACGCTGGCGGCGTACTGGGCGGCATTTCCACGGGCCAGGATGTGGTGGTGAAGCTTGCCGTGAAGCCCACCTCCAGTATTCGCTTACCGCGCCGCTCCATCGACAAGCAGGGTAACCCGGTGATGGTCGCAACGCACGGCCGTCACGATCCTTGCGTGGGTATTCGCGCCACGCCTATCGCCGAAGCCATGCTGGCGCTGGTGCTGATGGATCACGCGCTGCGCTATCGCGCCCAGTGCGCCGACGTACGCTGTGACACGCCCAAACTCGCGGCGCAGGCGCCCAACGCCGCCCAGCCTGCGAGCGGCGTCGCCATCGACGACCCCGAGCCGGACGAAGCGTAAATCGTCGGCCTGAATAATCGGGTATCCGCTTTATGGATGCCCACACTGACGCACGATCGATGGTTCCCTACTGGCGGCTTTCCGCCTATTACTTTTTCTACTTCGCCTTCATCGGCGCCTTCTCGCCGTATTTCAGCCTGTATCTGAAGTCGCTGGCGTTTTCCGCTTGGGACATCGGCGTGCTGATGTCGCTCATGCAGTTGATGCGGCTGGTGGCGCCCAATTTGTGGGGCTGGCTGGCCGATCGCATTGGGGCCAAAACGCCCATCGTGCGCGCGGCGGGATTGATGAGCCTGGTGGGATTTTCCAGCTTCTTTGTGGCGACGAATTTCGCCGGCCACTTTCTCGGCATGGCCTTGCTGGCGTTCTTCTGGAGCGCCTCGTTGCCGCTGGTTGAAGCGCTGACGTTTTCCCATTTGGGCGTGCAGGCCCATCGTTATAGCGCCGTGCGATTGTGGGGCTCGGTGGGGTTTATCGCTGCCGTGTTGGGACTGGGCTGGCTGCTGGACCGGCTGCCCTTGTCATCCATCCTGTGGGTTTCCATGGCGCTGCTGGCGGGCATCCTGGCGTTCGCCCTGGTGTTGCCGGAAAAGCCCGAGCCGCGTCACGAGTCCGACCATCTGCCCATAGGCGACATCCTGCGCCGGCGCGAAGTGCGGGCGCTCCTGGCCGGATGCTTCTTCATGTCGGCCGCCCACGGCGCGCTCTACGTTTTTTATTCGCTCTACCTGGTGGAGCATGGCTACAGCACGTCGCTGGTAGGCCTGCTGTGGACTTTGGGCGTGGTGGCCGAAATTGGGGTGTTCATTTTTATGCCGCGCCTGTTACATGCGTTTTCGCTGCGCGCGATGTTGCTGTTCAGCTTCGGCTGTGCCGTGTTGCGCTTCTTGATGATAGGTTGGGGCGTCGAGTGGCTTTGGCTCCTCGTTGTGGCGCAACTGCTGCATGCGGCGACTTTCGGTGTGCATCACGCCAGCGCCATCGCGGCCGTGAACCGTTGGTTTGCCGGTCGTCACCAGGCGCGTGGCCAGGCGCTCTACGGCAGTATTTCTTTCGGCGCCGGCGGCATGCTGGGCGGGCTGCTGAGCGGTTGGGCTTGGGATGTCATCGGCGCTTCGCTTACCTATACGCTGGGCGCAGGCTTCGCGCTGGTCGGCATGGTGTGCATCCTGCGCGGCTGGCCGGCGAATGCGGATCAGTCACTGCGTACCAAGCGCTAGCCGACCTTGTTGCTTTCGGTGTCGGCTACTGCGTCGGCTTCCGTGGACTGGGTCTGGGCCTGAGCCGAGCGTTCGCCTTCCTGCATGGCTTTTTCAAAAAGATCCCAGGAGCCTTCATCGACCAGATAGTCGTGTCGCACCTTGGCGCGCAGCAAGCCCTGGGCGATGTATTCGTCTTCCTGCGCGGTAACGGATTGTTCGGCGGTCGACTGCACCTCCGGGTTGGCCGGCGCTGCGGCGTTGGGCACGGCGGCGGCAACAACCGGTGCAACCGACTGCGGGTCGGATTCCCGCTTTTCGGGCAGCGGGAAGCGCCAATAGACGCGGTCGAGATGCACGTCCATGGTTTTTTCGATGTGCTTGATGAGCACCGCTTCGACGATGTGCGAATAACGGAAGCGCTTGTGCGGCTCGGAATCGAGAAAGGCCAGGAAGTGTTTTCCCTCTGGCAGCGGCAGGCAGCGCGCCGCGACTTTGACCTGGCCTTGAAGGAAGTAATGGGTGATGGCGGCGGCGACGGCAGCGGTGAGCGCCTCGGCTTGGCGTTTCTTGTAGCGCTGCATCAGCTCGTGGCCGGAGAGGCCGGCCGCCAGTGCGAGGGCAATGCAGAGAACGACAAGTTCCAGAGTACTCATAGTGTCTACCGGGTGTTGCGGCGCAACGATTTGCCCGCGGATTCGATATAATTCAACCCTTTCAGCAGAACCCACATCATGCCACAGACGCTCTATGACAAGCTATGGGCCGGCCATGTCGTCCACCAGGAAGAAGATGGTACGGCCTTGCTTTACATCGACCGCCATCTGGTGCACGAAGTCACCAGCCCGCAGGCTTTCGAAGGGCTGAGACTGGCGGGGCGCAAGCCGTGGCGCGCAGATTCTATTGTCGCGACGGCCGACCACAACACGCCCACCACCGATTGGGACAAGGGCATCGAAGACCCCATTTCGCGCCTGCAAGTGGAGACGCTGGATGCCAATATCCGCGAAGTCGGCGCTCGCGCTTACTTCCCCTTTCGCGACAAGCGTCAGGGTATCGTGCATGTGATTGGCCCGGAGCAGGGGGCGACACTGCCCGGTATGACGGTGGTCTGCGGCGATTCGCACACCAGTACGCATGGTGCTTTCGCTTGTCTGGCGCATGGCATAGGCACCTCCGAGGTCGAGCATGTGCTGGCGACGCAATGTTTGTTGCAGAAAAAATCCAAGACCATGCTGGTGCGCGTCGAAGGCTCGCTGGGCAAGGGCGTTTCAGCCAAGGACATCGCGCTGCATTTGATCGGCCGCATTGGTACGGCAGGCGGTACCGGCTATGCCATCGAGTTCGGCGGCAGCGCCGTACGCGCGTTGTCCATGGAAGGGCGCATGACCCTTTGCAACATGGCCATCGAAGCAGGCGCACGCGCCGGCATGGTGGCCGTTGATGAAACAACCGTGAACTACGTCAAAGGTCGTCCGCTGGCGCCAATTGGCGTGGCTTGGGATAAGGCGGCAGCGTATTGGCGCACACTGAAAAGCGACGAGGGCGCGCAATTTGATGTCGCCATCGAGATCGACGCACGCACTATTTTGCCGCAAGTAACCTGGGGCACCTCGCCGGAAATGGTCACGAGCATAGAGGGCGCCGTGCCCGATCCCGCGCAGGAAAAGGATGCGGTGAAGCGTGAGGGCATGGAGCGCGCGCTGCAATACATGGGCTTGGTGCCGCGTACGCCCATGCGTGAAATCAAGATCGACAAGGTGTTCATCGGCTCTTGCACCAATTCGCGCATCGAGGATTTACGCGCCGCCGCCTCGGTGGTGAAAGGTCGCCATATTGCCGGCAATATCAAGCTCGCGCTGGTCGTGCCGGGATCCGGTTTGGTCAAAGCCCAGGCTGAACAGGAAGGTCTGGATCAGGTGTTTCGCGCCGCCGGTTTTGAATGGCGCGAGCCGGGCTGCTCCATGTGCCTGGCCATGAATGCCGATCGACTGGAGCCGGGCGAGCGCTGTGCGTCCACCTCCAATCGCAACTTCGAAGGGCGCCAGGGTGCGGGCGGTCGCACGCATCTGGTGAGTCCGCAAATGGCGGCGGTGGCGGCCATCGCTGGCCACTTCGCCGATGTACGAGAAATTCTTTAGTGCATTAAAAAAAGGAGATCAAAGCATGAACAAGACAACGCTATTCGCCGCACTTTGCGCGGCTTTGCTGCTCGCCGGCTGTAATACCTTCCAGGGCATGGGCAAGGATATCGAAAAGGGCGGCCAGGCTATCGAGAAGGCGGCCAAGTAAGTGCGCAAGTTCACGCTGCTTGATGGCTTGGTGGCGCCGCTGGATCGCGCCAACGTCGACACGGACGCCATCATCCCCAAGCAGTTTCTAAAGTCGATCAAACGCTCGGGCTTCGGCCCGAATCTGTTCGACGAGTGGCGCTACATGGATATCGGTCAGCCGGGGCAGGAGAATGCTGGGCGGCCGCTCAATCCGAACTTCGTATTGAACCAGGCACGCTATGGTGGCGCCGAAGTGTTGCTCACGCGCGACAACTTCGGTTGCGGTTCTTCGCGCGAGCATGCGCCTTGGGCGCTGGAAGATTACGGTTTTCGCGCGCTCATAGGCCCCAGCTTTGCCGACATCTTTTACAACAACTGCTACAAGAACGGTCTGCTGCCCATCAAGCTGGCGGCGGACGCCGTCGACGCGTTGTTCGAGCAGGCCTTCGCCACACCAGGTTATCGCCTGCGCATCGATCTGGAGGCGCAGACGGTGACGCGGCCGGATGGTAAAACGCTGAAATTCGACATCGATCCCTTCCGCAAATACTGCATGCTGAATGGCTTCGACGACATCGGCCTGACCTTACGTCACGCTGACAAGATTCGCGAGTTCGAAGCGAAACGTCGCACCGAGCAGCCTTGGCTCTTCTGACTACGACACTCCCACTGAATATGAAAATCTGCGTACTGCCTGGCGATGGCATCGGACCTGAAATTGTCGGCGAAGCCGTGCGCGTTCTGGATGCGCTGCGCCGCGACGGTTTGAAAATTGAAATGGACAACGCGCTGATCGGCGGCTGCGCGGTGGACGCGGCCGGCGAGCCCTATCCAGAAGCCACGCGCAAACTGGCGCGCGCAGCGGACGCCGTGCTGCTCGGTGCTGTGGGCGGGCCGAAGTACGACGCGCTGCCGCGCGAGAAGCGACCCGAGCGCGGCCTGCTCGCCATCCGCAAGGATCTCAATCTCTTTGCCAACCTGCGCCCTGCGCTGCTGTATCCGGAACTCGCCAATGCTTCCACCCTCAAGCCGGAAGTGGTGGCGGGGCTGGACATCCTCATCGTGCGCGAGCTGACGGGCGATATCTACTTCGGCGAGCCGCGCGGCATCGAGACGCGCAACGGCGAACGAGTCGGCTTCAACACCATGATCTACAGCGAAAGTGAAATCCGCCGTATTGCCCGTGTGGCTTTCGAGGCGGCGCAGAAGCGTAATCGCAAGCTGTGCTCGGTGGACAAGATGAACGTGCTGGAATGCACCCAGCTCTGGCGCGACGTGGTGATCGAGGTGGCGCAGGACTATCCCGAGGTCGAGCTGTCGCACATGCTGGTCGATAACGCCGCCATGCAACTGGTGCGCAACCCCAAGCAGTTCGACGTCATGGTGACGGGCAATATGTTCGGCGATATCCTGTCGGACGAAGCCTCGATGCTGACGGGTTCTATCGGCATGCTGCCCTCGGCTTCGCTGGACGAGAAGAACAAGGGGCTGTACGAGCCGATACACGGGTCTGCGCCGGACATCGCCGGTAAGGGCGTGGCGAATCCGCTGGCGACGATCCTCTCGGCGGCGATGATGCTGCGTTACACTTTCAATCTTGAAGAGGCGGCAGGGCGCATCGAGGCGGCGGTGAAGAAAGTGCTGGCGGCGGGCTATCGCACGGGTGATATTTTTGAGCCCGGCACGAACATGGTCGGCACGAAAGAAATGGGCGACGCGGTAATTGCGGCGCTGTGAGCAAATTCGGAAGCGAGAGCAAAGAGAGAGCAATATGAGGCGAGTAGGGCTGGTAGGCTGGCGCGGCATGGTAGGTTCCGTGCTCCTGCAACGCATGTTGGAAGAGCGCGATTTCGACCTGATCGAGCCGGTGTTTTTTACGACGTCGCAAGTGGGCGGCCAGGGCCCGGCCGTGGGCCGCGAGGTGCCGGCGCTGAAGGATGCTAATAGCATAGCCGAGATGAAGGCGATGGAAATCATCATCTCCTGCCAGGGCGGCGATTACACCAACGAAATTTTTCCCAAGCTGCGCGCGGCCGGCTGGCAGGGCCACTGGATCGATGCCGCCTCCTCGCTGCGCATGCAGGGTGATGCCGTCATCATTCTTGACCCCGTTAATTTGAATGTCATCAAAGATGCGCTTGGCCGCGGCGGCAAGAACTGGATCGGTGGCAACTGTACCGTCAGCCTGATGCTGATGGCGTTGGGCGGTTTGTTCCAGCACGGCCTGGTTGAGTGGATGACCGCCATGACTTATCAAGCAGCCTCCGGTGCCGGCGCGCAAAACATGCGTGAGTTGCTGGCGCAAATGGGCGAGGCGCATCGCGTGGCCAAGAACCTGCTCGACGATCCGGCCTCGGCCATCCTCGACATCGACCGCGAAGTGGCGGGCATATTGCGCGACGAAAAATTTCCCACCGCCAACTTCGGCGTGCCGTTGGCGGGCAGCCTCATTCCGTGGATAGACAAAGACCTCGGCAACGGCCAGAGTCGCGAGGAATGGAAGGGCCAGGCCGAGTGCAACAAGATTCTCGGTCGTGAAGCTACGCCTATCCCGGTGGATGGCCTCTGCGTGCGCATAGGCGCCATGCGTTGCCACAGCCAGGCCTTGACCATCAAACTCAAAAAAAACGTGCCCTTGGACGAAATAGAAGGCATGCTGGCGGCGGCCAACGATTGGGTGCGCGTGGTGCCGAATCAGCGCGACATTACCCTGCGCGAATTGACACCCGCCGCTGTTACAGGCAAGTTGGCAGTGCCTGTCGGCCGCTTGCGCAAGCTCACCATGGGGAGCGAATATTTGTCCGCCTTTACGGTAGGCGATCAGTTGCTGTGGGGGGCGGCGGAACCGCTGCGCCGTATGCTGCGTATTCTGCTCGAAGCCTAGTATCACATCGCCCGGCAATGCGCTTTGCAAGGCCCTCGCGGGCTGCCCAAGGCGGGCGATTCAAGCCGGAACTGCTCAAGCCGGCGACAACAACATAACAAGCTGAACCGGGGCGGCGCCTTTCAGGGGGCTAGCCTACAAACGTTCCGGCTGATAAATCGCCGGCTTGCGTCACAACGTATGAGGAGGAAGTTTAGCTTGCATAGCTAAACTCATGATGTTATGTTAATTGTTCCGAATATTTTCCGCGAGGGTGACGCGGTGCAGAAAAAACTCCACAGATATTTACTGAACGTATCGGTACTGGCTTCTGCCTTGGCCATGCTGCCGCTGGGGGCGAATGCCGCCGGATTGGGCAAGATCACCGTGCTGTCGGCGCTGGGTCAGCCCCTGCGCGCCGAAGTCGAACTGATGGCCACGCGCGAGGAGCTTGCCTCGGTCACGGCGCGTTTCGCGTCGCACGACGCCTTCAAGCAAGCCGGCCTCGATTTTGTGCCCGCGCTGGCCGGGGTGAAGATTGCGGTCGATAAGCGTGCCTCAGGCCAGTCGTTTATCCGGCTGAGCAGCGACAAGCCCGTCGACGAGCCCTTCCTGGATTTCTTGCTTGAACTGAGTTGGTCTTCCGGCCGCTTGGTGCGGGAATACACCTTCTTGCTCGATCCGCCGCCGGAGCTCCTGGCGCCCAAGCCTGCGCCGCAAGTGGCCTTGCCGGTCGCCAAGCCCGCGCCGGTGGTACCCCAGCCTGTTACTGCGCCGGTGGTGACCCAGCCGGTTTCCGCGCCTGTTGCGCCGGAGCAGCGGGTGATCGAAGAAAAGCCCGCGCCCGCCAAGAAACCAGAAAAACAGCCGGAAGATGCCAAAGCCGCCAAAGGTCCCGTCAATGCAGCCAAGCCCGCCAAAGCAGCGGCCACGGAAGGCAAGACGACGCTCGAAGTGAAGCATGGCGATACGCTGAACAAGATTGCCGCCGAAACCAAGCCCGAGGGTGTGAGCCTCGATCAAATGTTGGTGGCGATATTCCAAAGCAATCAGGACGCCTTTGTTGGCAATGTGCATCGCCTGAAGGCTGGCAAGATACTGGCTATCCCTGAACGCGACGCGGTCGCTGCGGTGACGCCGGCCGAAGCGCGCCGCGTGATCTCTGCGCACACCGCTGATTTCAACGCCTATCGTCAGAAGCTCGCCTCCGCCGCGGGCAGCAGCGTGGCAAAAGAAGAAGCGTCGCGGCAGACGGCCACCGGCAAAATCGCGCCCAAGGTGGAAGAAAGAGCGCCGGCCGCCGAGGCCAAAGACCAGATCAAAATTTCCAGAGCTGAGTCAGGCAAAGAAGCCAAAGCCGCGCAGGGCCGCATCGCCGCGCTGGAGGAAGATCTCACCGCCAAGGCTAAGGCGCTGAAGGAAGCCCAATCGCGTCAGACTGACCTGGAAAAAAACGTCAAGGATTTGCAGAAGCTACTTGATCTGAAGAACCAGAACCTCGCCGAGTTGCAGAAACAAGCTGCCGCCAAGCCGGCACCTGCACCTGTGCCAGTACCTGAAGTCAAAAAGCCGGCGGCGCCGACGCCAGAAGTTGCAAAGCCTGTCGAACCCGCCAAGCCCGCCGAAGCGCCCAAGCCGGCGGAGGTGACGCCGCCCGTCGCGCCTGTGGCGCCACCCGTTGCAGAAAAACCCGCCGAAGCGCCCAAAGCGACCGAGGAGCCCAAGCCCGCGCCCAACCCCGTAGCCAAGAAACCAGCCGCGCCGCGCCCACCGGAAGAGCCGGACCTGATAGATACGCTGATGGATAACCCGGCTATCCCTATCGTCGGCTTGCTGATTCTCATCCTTGGAGCGTATGCGTTAATTCGGCGGCGGCGCAAGGGTGGTTTCGAAGGCGACGGCGTGCCGACCACCACGGCCAATCTCGCGACCAATTCGGTTTTCGGCGCCACCGGTGGACAGAGCGTGGATACCAACGGCGCCAGTTCGATGGTGTCGGACTTCAGCCAGGCTTCCATCAGCGCCATTGATGCCGAAGAGGGCGTCGACCCGGTGGCCGAGGCCGACGTTTACATGGCTTATGGCCGCGATGCGCAAGCCGAAGAAATTCTGCTCGATGCGCTGAAGACTGATCCGGGGCGCACGGCAATACACGTCAAACTGCTGGAAATTTTCCTGGCGCGCAAGAACCTCAAGCAGTTCGAAACGCTCGCCAGCGATCTCTACGCACAGACCGGTGGCGTTGGCGCGGATTGGGAAAAAGCGGCGGCCATGGGTCAGAAGCTCGATCCTGCCAATCCACTCTACGGTGGTGGGCCGATTACCCAAGGCGGTCCGACCGATACCACGGTGATCGTTCCGGCCGGGCAGAAGATGCATAGCACTTGGACCATGCCGGGCGAATTGAGCCAGATCGCTCAGGCCGTGGAAGACGGTTCAGCGACGGTCATACTCGGCAAGGGCGCCACTGCGGCGGCTGAAACGGCGGCGATGCCGGAGAATCTGGATTTCGATCTGGACCTGGGTACCGGCGCCACGCCCATCCAGGCGGAAGCGGCGGGTGGCTTGGACTTCGATCTGGGGCTCGGCAGCAGTTCCGCCGCAGCGACCACCAGCGAGCACGCGGCGACTGCCGTCGATGAAGGCTTGCATTTCGATCTGGACCTCGGCCAAGCGCCGGCACATGCCGCATCGGCTGCAGAAGTGATTGATTTCGACAAAACGATGGTCGGCGGTAGCGGGCTGGATTTTGATTTCAATCTCGGCACGGCGTCGGCCGAGTCCCAACCGCATGGGGCTGCACCGACGCTGGACTTGGGCGACATCAATCTCGATCTTGGCACACCGCTCGCTGCGGATGGCGATGATGTGGCGACCAAGCTCGAATTGGCCAAGGCCTACGAAGAAATGGGCGACAAGGAAGGTGCGCGCGAGTTGCTGCAAGAAGTGTTGAAAGAAGGCAGCGGCGAGCAGCAGGAAAAGGCGCGCGGCATTCTGGCCAAGCTGAGCTGATTTTCGGGAACGGGGGCGCGAGCCCCCATTCTCTGTATGCAGGCCCCTGTTTTTTTGCCCTCGCATTTACGCAGCAAACCACTAGCGTGGCGGGGCGCATCGATTATCGATTACCCCTAACTTTCATGATGCGGGAACAGCACCCCGCATCATGAAAGTCAGCCCCTTTCAAACGCCCGTCCCCCTTCGCCCCCCTCGTGGGGGGTCCTGATTGGCTCGCTACGCTCGATATCACACGGCGCTCCGATGGCAGTATTTCACGCTAACTATGACTAGCAGAATCGCTCTCGGGCTCGAGTACGATGGCTCGGCGTTTGCGGGCTGGCAATCGCAGCCGCAGGGCAATACCGTACAGGACGTACTGGAGCGGGCCCTGGGGCAAATCGCCGACAGTGGCGTGCGGGTGCATTGCGCCGGCCGTACCGACGCGGGCGTGCATGCCGCCGCCCAGGTTGTGCATTTCGATACTTCTGCGGAACGTCCATTGAACGCTTGGGTGCGCGGGACCAATGCGCATCTGCCGGACAGCGTCGCGGTGCGCTGGTCTCGCGTGGCGCCTGATGATTTCCATGCCCGCTTCTCGGCAATCTCACGCAGTTATCGTTACGTGCTGTTCAACCACGCAGTGCGCCCGGCTTTGCTGCACGGCCGCGTCGGCTGGTTTCACTTGCCGCTCGATGTCGATGTCATGCAGCGCGCTGCGCGCCACTTCGTCGGCGAACAGGACTTCAGCGCTTTTCGTGCTGCCGAATGTCAAGCCAAGTCACCGGTGAAAACGCTGCACGAAGCGACGGTCTCACGCCAGGGCTATTGTATTGTCTTCGAATTCCGCGCCAACGCGTTTTTGCATCACATGGTGCGCAACCTGGTGGGCGCGCTGGTGTATGTGGGCAAGGGGGCGCACTCTCCAGATTGGATCGCGGAGGTGCTGGCAAGCCACGATCGCAGTCTCGCCGCGCCAACCTTCTCGCCCTCGGGCTTGTATCTGTCGGGCATCGAGTACGAGGCGCGCTGGCAGTTGCCTATGAATGGCCGTATCATCGCGCCTTTCGATTTGCCTCTTATTTAGCATGTCTCAAACGCGAGTCAAAATCTGCGGCATCACCCGCGCCGAGGACGCGCACGCAGTCGTCGAAGCCGGGGCGGATGCCTTGGGCTTAGTGTTTTATTCACCCAGCCCACGCTTGGTCAGCATAGCGCAGGCGCGCGAGCTGGCACGCGCCGTACCGCCCTTCATCACGCTGGTAGGATTGTTCGTGAACGAACCCGCATCGGTGGTGCGTGGCGTGTTGGATGGTGTACCGTTGCAGCTCTTGCAGTTTCACGGTGAAGAAGAAGAGGCCTACTGCGCAAGTTTCGGACTGCCTTACATCAAGGCCGCCCGGGTCAAGCCTGGGTTCGATTTGGTAAAATATGCGGAGTCGTTTCCATCCGCGCAGGGTTTGCTGCTCGATGCCTATGTCGAAGGCTATGGCGGCGGCGGCCAGCCTTTCGACTGGTCGCTCATCCCGTCCAGGCTGTCATTGCCAGTGATCCTTTCCGGTGGGCTGGATGCCGACAATGTCACCGAGGCGATACGCGCCGTGCGGCCGTGGGCGGTGGATGCCAGCAGCGGCGTGGAAGCCGGCAAGGGAATTAAGGACGCGAATAAGATCGCAGCCTTTATGGATGGAGTAAGACGTGCAAATGTATGATCTGCCCGACGCGCATGGCCACTTCGGCCCCTATGGTGGCAGCTTCGTCGCGGAGACCTTGGTCGCCGCGCTGGACGAGTTGCGCGCGGCCTATGAGACGGCCAAACACGATCCTGCCTTCCAGGCCGAATTCGCCTATGACCTGAAGCATTATGTCGGCCGCCCCAGCCCGATTTACCACGCCAAGCGTTGGTCTGAAACGCTAGGCGGCGCGCAGATTTATCTCAAACGTGAAGACCTCAACCACACCGGCGCGCACAAAATTAATAACTGCATCGGCCAGGCCATGCTGGCGCGTCGCATGGGCAAACCGCGTGTCATCGCAGAAACCGGCGCCGGCCAGCATGGCGTAGCAACGGCTACAGTGGCCGCGCGCTACGGCATGGAATGCGTGGTCTATATGGGCTCGGAAGACATCAAGCGTCAGGCCGCCAACGTCTATCGCATGAAGCTGCTGGGCGCGACGGTGGTGCCGGTGGAATCCGGCTCCAAGACGCTGAAAGACGCGCTCAACGAAGCCATGCGCGACTGGGTTACCAATGTGGCCAACACTTTCTACATTATCGGCACCGTCGCCGGACCGCATCCCTATCCGATGATGGTGCGCGATTTCCAGTCCGTCATCGGCGCTGAGTGCATAGCACAGATGCCCGAACTCACTGGCCGCCAGCCCGATTACGTCATCGCTTGCGTGGGCGGTGGCTCCAATGCCATGGGCATTTTTTACGATTACATTCCTAACGAATCGGTAAGGTTGGTCGGCGTAGAAGCGGCAGGCTACGGTCTGGACAGCGGCCACCATGCCGCCTCGCTGCTGGCCGGGCGCCCAGGCGTGTTGCATGGCAATCGCTCCTACTTACTACAGGATGAGAACGGCCAGATCACTGAGACCCACTCGATTTCCGCCGGCCTCGATTATCCAGGCGTTGGCCCGGAGCACGCCTGGCTGAAAGACAGTGCTCGCGCCGAGTATGTCGCGGTGACCGACGACGAAGCGCTGGCGGCCTTTCACACGCTATGCCGCCTAGAAGGCATCATTCCGGCGCTGGAGTCCTCGCATGCGCTGGCCTATGCCGCCAAGCTGGCGCCGACCCTGCCCAAGGACAAACTGTTGCTGGTTAATCTCTCCGGTCGCGGCGACAAGGATATGCACACGGTTGCCGAGAAATCCGGCATCCAGTTCTGAGTTCTGATATGGGGCGTGAGGGGGTAACGGAGTTGCTCAATTTGCAACGCGATGGAAACAAGGCTAAGCCTTATCAAGCGAAACAGGTTAGGGCCATTATCTTGAAGTATCGTCTGGCGGGAGACTCCTGATGGATCACTATGAAGTCATCATTTACTGGAGCAACGAAGACAGTGTATTTGTTGCCGAAGTCCCTGAACTGCCTGGCTGTGTCGCCCATGGTGACAGCCGTGAAGTTGCCTTGGCCAGCGTCAATGAGGCCATTCGACTCTGGTTGGATACCGCTCGTGAATTTGGGAGCCCGATTCCGCAGCCGAAAGGCGCTCGGCTCATGTTTGCCTGATTGTGGCGATCCCGGATTTTCAGACGCTGACGTTGCCACTCCTGCGCCATTACGCAGACGGCAAGGGCCATGCAAAGCCGGAAGTGGCGGTGGCTCTTGGGCAGGAGTTTGGCTTGTCCAATGAGGAACTGGCCGAAATGCTGCCATCCGGTCGGCAAGGTCGATTTGACAATCGAGTGGCTTGGGCCACGAGCTACTTGAAGCAGGCCGGCCTTCTCGAAAACATCGAACGTGGCGTCCATCGGATTACCCAACGAGGCCTGGATGTGATGGCTGCGCCTCCGGCAAAAATCGATCTCAAATTTCTGGAGCAGTTTGACGAGTACAAAGCCTTCAAGGCGCGATCAGGTAAAAAAGAAGCGGATAACATGATCGATTCGGCAGTACAGGGGAGTACGCCGGAAGAACTGCTGGAGGTCGGTTACAAGCAACTGCGCGGAACGCTGGCTGCGGAATTGCTTCAGCAGGTCAAGCTGGGGGCCCCTGCCTTCTTCGAGCGCTTGGTCGTCGAGCTCCTGGTGCGTATGGGCTATGGCGGTACGCGTGAAGATGCGGGGCAGGTGCTTGGAAAAAGTGGCGACGGCGGAATCGATGGAATCATCAATGAAGACCGCCTCGGGCTGGATGTCATTTACCTTCAGGCGAAACGCTGGGAGGGTGATGTGGGACGGCCGGAAATCCAGAAATTTGTCGGGGCCCTCGCCGGCCACAAGGCGAATAAGGGCGTTTTTCTGACGACATCCGGTTACAGCAAGGAGGCCCGTGCTTATGCCACGCAGATCAACGCAAAGCTAGTGTTGATAGATGGCCAGATGCTTGCCGAATTGATGATCGACTATGGTTTGGGGGTTAGCACTGTGACCAGTTACGAAATCAAACGCGTCGATTCCGATTACTTTTCCGAAGATTGAGATGGGCCGCATTCAAACCACATTTTCTGCTCTCGCCGGCCAGCACCGCAAGGCGCTGATCCCCTTTATCACCGCCGGCGATCCAGATCCCGCGCTTAGCGTGTCGCTGATGCATGCGCTGGTGGCGGGCGGTGCCGATATCGTTGAGTTGGGCGTGCCGTTTTCCGATCCAATGGCCGACGGCCCGACCATCCAGCGCGCTTCCGAACGGGCGCTCAAGCACGGCGTGTCGCTGCGCAGCGTGCTCGGCATGGTGCGAGAATTTCGCACTGTCGACACGCGCACGCCCATCGTGCTGATGGGCTACGCGAACCCCATCGAGTCCTATGGCGTGAAAGACTTCGCGGCCGCAGCGGCGGATGCGGGCGTTGACGGCGTGCTGGTCGTGGATTACCCGCCCGAGGAATGCGTTGGTTTCGCCGCAAGCATGCGCGCCGCCGGCATCGATCCGATTTTTCTGCTGGCGCCGACTTCGACCGATGCGCGCTTCGCGCAGGTGGCGCAGGTTGGCAGCGGCTATATTTACTACGTATCGCTGACGGGTGTCACCGGCGCCGGCCATCTCGATCTCGATGAAGTGGCGCGGCGCATTCCGCAGATTCGCGCCAAGGTGGGCATGCCGGTGGGCGTGGGCTTCGGTATACGCGACGCGGCCAGCGCACGGCGCATCGCCGCCGTGGCGGACGCGGTCGTGATCGGCAGCCGCATCATCGAGGAAGTGGAGCAAAGCACGCGCGAAACAGCCGCAACGAATGTCACGGCGTTTTTGCGCGTCATACGTGTGGCGATGGATGAAGAGACTATGCCGACATTGAAGAGGGAGGCGGTCAAATGAGCAGCTGGTTGCAGAAGCTCCTCCCGCCCCGCATCAAGCGCGCCGAGGGTGCCAAAAAGTCCATACCCGAAGGCTTGTGGTGCAAGTGCCCGAGCTGCGAAGCGACCCTCTACAGTACGGATTTGGAGAAGAACCTCGGCGTTTGTCCGAAATGCAGCCATCATCATCGTATGCGCGCGCGCGCGCGTCTCGATCTGCTGCTCGATCCGGAAGGCCGCTTCGAAATCGGCGCGGAAGTGTTGCCGGTTGATCCACTCAAATTCAAGGACAGCAAGCGTTATGCGGATCGTCTCAATACCGCGATGGAGGAAACGGAGGAGGGCGATGCGTTGATCGTCATGCAAGGCGCCATCAAGACCTTGCCGGTGGTCATTGCGGCGTTTGAGTTTGACTTTATGGGCGGCTCCATGGGCTCGGTGGTGGGCGAGCGTTTCGTGCGCGGCGTGCGCAGCGCCGTCGAGCAGCAATTGCCTTATGTCTGTATCACCGCCAGTGGCGGCGCGCGTATGCAGGAAGGGCTTTACTCGTTGATGCAAATGGCCAAGACCACGGCGGCCCTCACCCAGCTCTCCGCCAATCGCCTGCCGTTTATTTCCGTGCTGACCGATCCGACGATGGGCGGCGTCTCCGCCAGCTTCGCCTTTGTCGGCGATGTGGTGATCGCCGAGCCGGGCGCCCTGATCGGCTTCGCCGGCCCGCGCGTGATCGAGCAGACGGTGCGCGAGAAACTGCCGGATGGTTTCCAGCGCGCCGAGTTCCTGCTGGAAAAAGGCGCCATCGACATGATTGTCGACCGCCGCCAAATGCGCGACAAGCTGGCCACCTTGCTCACCCTGCTGCAGCGCGTTCCGGCTGTGTGACAAATAATATCGAGCTGCGGAGGACGCGGATAGTCGCGGATCAATCCCGTAACAAGCCGCATTCAGCCGTGTCAGCCGCGGCAGCTTTTCTGTGACTCCTAAGACGCTTTCCGACTGGCTTGCCCACATCGAACGGCTGCACGCGCAGCCTATCGCGCTGGGTCTTGATCGCGTGCATCAGGTCAGGCGTGCGCTGGGCATCGCGCAGACGGTGCCGGTCATTACCGTGGGGGGCACCAATGGCAAGGGCTCTATTTGCGCCCTCTTGGAGCGCATGCTGCTGGCGGCGGGTTATCGCGTCGGTCTGTACACCTCGCCACACCTACTCGACTACAACGAGCGCGTGCGCATTGCCGGTTCGCCGGCCAGCGATGAGGCTTTATGCGCAGGTTTTGCGTCAGTCGAGCGCGCACGCGGCGAAAAGCCGCTGACTTACTTCGAGTTTGGCACGCTGGCGGCCTGGGCGACCTTCGCTGCGGAGAATGTCGATGTCATCATCCTCGAAGTGGGCCTGGGTGGCAGGCTGGATGCGGTGAATGCTTTCGATACTGACTGCGCCATCGTCGCCGCTATCGACATCGATCACACCGAATATCTCGGCGACACCCGTGAGGCCATCGGTTTTGAGAAGGCGGGAATTTTCCGTCCCGGTAAGCCGGCCCTAGTGGGCGACGCGCAGCCGCCCGCCAGCGTGATCGCCCATGCCGAAAAAATCGGCGCGCCGCTAGCCATACTCGGTCGCGATTTCGGTTATCTGGCAGAGCAACAACAATGGACATGGTGGGGGCGTCATCACGACGCCATCATCCGACGCGGCGGCCTCGCCCACCCGGCCTTGCGTGGTAGTGTGCAGCTCGCCAATGCCAGCACGGCGATGGCGGCGCTGAGTGTGCTTGGGGCGCTCGACACCGTGCTACCGGTGGCCATGCAGGACATACGGCGCGGTCTCGCCGAAGTGGAATTGCCGGGCCGCTTTCAGGTCTTGCCGGGTCGCCCCACCATGGTGCTGGACGTCGGCCACAACCCGCAAGCAGCCGGCGTCTTAGCCGATAATCTCGGCAACATGGCTTTTCATCCCAACACCTACGCCGTATTCGGCATGCTGCGCGACAAGGACATTGCCGGTGTCATAGACCGCATGCGGGGCCGCATCGATTACTGGCGCGTAGCGACGCTGGCAGGCCCGCGCGCGGCGACTGCGGCGCAGATAGCCGAACGGCTGGCCGAGCGCGGCATCACGGCCATGAAGTGTTACGACACGCCCGCGCAAGCCTGGTGTGCGGCGAGGGAAGAGGCCGGGGAAAATGATAGAATCGTCGCCTTCGGTTCGTTCCTCTTAGTCGCAGATGTATTGCGCGCGATCGCCGCGGAAAAATGATGAGCGCTAAAGACGCAAAACTGGATGCACAACTCGACGCACAACTCGAACTGAAGAAACGCGCACGCCGGCGCTTGGTCGGCGCCATTGCGCTGGCGGTGCTGGCCGCCATCGTACTGCCCATGGTGATGGATCAGGAGCCCAAGCCCACCGCGCACGACATCCAGATACGCATACCCAATCAGGACGCCGGCTCTTACACCTCCCGCATCCTGCCCGTTAAACCCGGCGCCATCCCCACGCCTTTGCCCGCTGCTACTCCGGAAGCCAAACCGGCTGAGGCGGCAAAACCTGTTGAAGCGCCCAACTTAGCTCCCAAACCGGCGCCAAATTCAGCACCCAGTTCGGCACCTAGTTCGGCACCTAGTTCGGCGTCCGAGGCCAAGCCTGCACTGGATAAACCCGCGCCAGCCAAGGCCGAGAAGCCTGCGGACAAGTCTGCGGTCAAGCCCGTGGAAAAGACGGAAAAGCTGATTGAAAAAGTCCCCGCCAAGCCCAATGATAAAGCCGAGCAGACCAAGCTCGAAGCCGCGCTGAACGGCACTGCTGCGCAGTGGATCGTGCAACTGGGCGCCTATCGCGATCCGGCCAATGTGCGTAATTTGCAGGCGAAGCTCAAGGCACAGGGCTACAGTTTTTATACCGAGGCGCTGGATACGCCGGACGGCAGTAAAAAAACCCGCGTGCGGGCCGGCCCCTTTCAGAGCAAGGAAGCGGCGGAAAAGGCGCTTGAGCGCATCAAGCGTATCGGGGTCGATGGTGTCGTCGCCCAGAAGCAGTGACGGTATTCGATTACGCGGTGCTGGCGGTTGTCGCGGCCTCGGTATTCCTCGGGGCATGGCGCGGTATTGTCAGCGAGGCGTTGGCGCTGGCGGCCTGGGTGGCGGCCTTTTTCGCCGGACGCTCCTTCGCGCCGCAGATTCAGCCGGCGTTGGCGGGCTGGATCAAAGAGCCGGCGCTACAGTACATCGCCGCGTTTGCCGTAGTAGTGTTGCTCGTACTCTTGTTGGCGGCCTTGCTGCGTTTTGCGATTTCGCGGCTCTTGCGGGCCATGGGTTTGGGGCCGTTGGATCGTGTGCTAGGTGGCGTGTTCGGCATTGCGCGCGGCCTCGTGGTGGTGCTGGCCGCCGTATTGGTTGGCGGCTTGACGGCGTTGCCGCAGCAGGCTTGGTGGCGCGAAGCCTGGTTGGCGCCGCCGCTGGAAACAGCAGTGCTGGCGATGAAATCCTGGCTGCCGCCGGCGGTGTCGAAGCGCATCAAGTATTGATAGATTTTTAGCAAGAAACGCGTCGCAAGAAAGGCAAAGGGCAAAAAGGCATGTGCGGAATTCTCGGTGTTGTCGCGAAGAGCGCCGTTAACCAGTTGCTCTACAATGGCCTCCAGGTTTTGCAGCACCGCGGCCAGGATGCGGCCGGTATTGCGACAGCCGAAGGCGATGTGTTTCATATGCACAAAGGCCAGGGCCTGGTGCGCGACGTGTTTCGCACGCGCAATATGCGCAGCCTGGCGGGCAACTGGGGCATCGGCCATTGCCGTTACCCGACCGCCGGCTCCGCCTACAATTCCGCCGAGGCGCAACCGTTTTATGTCAATTCGCCTTTTGGGCTGATGCTGGCGCACAACGGCAATCTGACCAATGCCGACGAGTTGAAGCGCGAGATGTTTTTGCAGGACTTGCGGCACATCAACACCAATTCGGATTCCGAAGTGCTGCTCAACGTGCTGGCGCACGAACTACAGGCCGCCGCGACTGGCTATCGCCTCGATGCGGCCACCATTTTCAAGGCTATCGCCGGCGTGCATCGCCGGGTGCGCGGCGCCTATGCCGTGGTAGCGATGATCGCCGGCTATGGCGTGCTTGCCTTCCGCGATCCCTATGGCATACGCCCGCTGATCGTTGGCCGCAATGTCACGCCTGATGGCAACGAATATCTCGTCGCTTCGGAGAGCGTCGCGCTCGACACCCTCGGCTTTCAGGTGATGCGCGATGTAGCACCGGGCGAAGCGGTACTCATCGACATGCAGGGCAACTTCCACAGCCAGCAGTGCGCCGAGCGCACCATGCGCGCGCCCTGCATGTTCGAATTCGTTTATCTCGCACGGCCGGATTCCCTGATGGATGGCATTTCCGTCTATGAAACCCGCGTCAAAATGGGCGAGTATCTGGCCGAGAAAATCAAGCACACGCTGCCGCATATCGACATCGATGCCGTGATCCCGATTCCAGATTCCAGCCGTCCGTCCGCCATGGAGTTGGCAACCCGGCTGAATCTTCCTTATCGCGAAGGCTTCGTCAAGAACCGTTATATAGGCCGCACCTTCATCATGCCGGGCCAGGCGCAGCGACGGAAATCGGTCAGACAAAAGCTCAATACCATCGCGCAGGAATTCAAGGGCAAAAGCGTGCTGCTGGTGGACGATTCCATCGTGCGTGGCACGACCAGCCGCGAGATCGTGCAGATGGCGCGTGACGCCGGTGCGCGCAAAGTGTATTTCGCTTCGGCGGCGCCGCCCGTGCGTTATGCCAATGTCTATGGCATCGACATGCCGACGCGCGGCGAGCTGATCGCCAGTGATCGCAGTGATGAGGAAATCTGTCGCGAGATCGGCGCCGATGGCTTGATCTACCAGGATCTCGATGCGCTTAAGGCAGCGGTGCGCTCGGTGAACCCCGCCATTACGCACTTCGAGACTTCCTGTTTCGATGGCGTGTATATCACCGGCGATATCACCGCCGCGTACCTGGCCAGTGTCGAAGATCAACGCAACGGCGACACGCGCGAAAGAGATGAAAAGGACGAGGGTGACGCGGCCCAGCTCGATCTCAATCTGGTGGTGTCCGATTGACAGGGGCTTGCCGCTGGCGTAACTTTGCAATTGCGCCGATTTGAGTTCAGCTTGCGGGCGCGTAAAAAATGCGGCTAAAGCGAGGGGAAACCCGGTCGCGATGCTGCGCCGGGTTTTTTTATTGGGTCGCTATTGGGCCATTATTTGGGTCGTTATCGGCCGTTGTTGAGTAACCTTCATGACTGACAAATTCCATTTTGATACGCTGGCCGTGCGCGCGGGCATCGCGCGCAGTCAATTCAACGAGCACTCCGAGGCGCTCTATCTCACCTCGAGCTTCGTATTCGACAACGCGGCGCAAGCGGCGGCGCGCTTTTCCGGCGCGGAAGAAGGCTATGTGTATGGCCGCTTCACCAATCCCACCGTGACCGTCATGCAGGAGCGGCTTGCCGCGCTAGAGGGCGGGGAGGCTTGCGTTGCCACCGCCTCGGGCATGGCCGCGATACTGTCCACCGTCATGGCGCTCATGAAAGCCGGCGAGCATATCGTCGCCTCGCGCGGTATTTTCGGCGCGACGCAACAGATGTTCGGCAACATTTTTTCCAAGTTCGGTGTCGACACCAGTTTCGTCGCTGGCAGCGATCCGGCCGCATTTCGCGCGGCGCTGAAGCCGAATACGCGTCTGGTGTTCATCGAGACGCCCTCCAATCCGCTCATGGAGGTGTTCGATATCGCTGCGCTGGCGGACGTTGCCCATGCCGCCGGCGCGCTGCTGGTCGTCGATAATTGCTTCTGCACGCCAGCCTTGCAGCGCCCGCTGGAGTTGGGCGCCGACCTGGTGATTCATTCGGCCACCAAGTATCTCGATGGGCAAGGCCGCGTACTGGGCGGCGCGGTGGTCGGGCGTAAAGAGCTGAACGACGAAATTTTTAAGTTCCTGCGCACCGCCGGACCCTCGATTTCGCCCTTCAATGCCTGGATCATATTGAAGGGTCTGGAGACCTTGCGCATCCGCATGGAAGCGCAATCCGCCAGCACCTTGGCCCTGGCCCAGTGGCTGGAGGCACAGCCACAGGTGGCCCGCGTGTATTACCCTGGGCTGGCCTCGCATCCGCAGCACGCGCTGGCGAGACGCCAGCAAAAATCCGGTGGGGCCATCGTTTCCTTCGAAGTACGCGGCAAGCGTGAGGCGGCGTGGAAGGTAGTCGATGCGACCAAGCTGATTTCCATCACGGCTAACCTGGGTGACACCAAGACCACCATCACCCATCCCGCCAGTACCACGCATAGCCGCATCACGGCCGAAGCGCGCGCCGAGGCGGGCATTCAGGAAAACTTGCTGCGGGTCGCGGTGGGCCTGGAATCGCTCACAGATCTGCAAGCCGATCTGGCGCGCGGACTGGCGTCGCTATAAGACGCAATCAGTTCGCGTTCGTCAGTTTGGTTTGAACCAGGTCGAGGATTTCTTGGTGTTTGCTTTTCTGTGCGAGCGACAGTGGTGTGGAACCGTCATCATGTTCGGCGAGTATCGATGCCCCATGTTCCAGCAAAGTTGCGACGATTTCCTTGTGGTTGTTGGCCACCGCCTTATGTAGGGGAGTCCAGCCATCACGACTGGAAAGATCCGGGTAGGCGCCCGCTTTGAGTAGGTCGCTCACAATCTCAAGATGGCCTCTTGCGGCGGCTTGTAACAGGGGGGTCCAACCGTAGTTGCTCTGGACGTTTCTGTTGACCCCCTTGCTGATGAACAAGCGAACGACATTTTGATAACCATTGTGAGCGGCCCAATGCAGAGGCGTGTATCCGCCATGGTCGCATGCCTTGATATCGGCGCCGTGCAGGATGAGGACTTGCGCAACCGCCTCGTTACCGTTGAAGCTGGCGACCATGAGCGGGGTCCAGCCCCGTTCGTCGCGGACGTCCACCGGCATACCCGCCTTCAGGTAGAGCGCGATTTGCGTCGGGTCGTGCGATTCGGCAGCCTTCAACATTGAGCTTGGCACGAACTTCAGTTGCGGTTGTTCGACTTCGTGCTTCGCGGTTTCTGTTTCGTTATCCCAGGCGCTACCCTCTTCGCTTCCCCTCCCCTGGATTTTGTCGTAAACATTGGCGAGCAGAAAGATTTCGTGGGCTATCTCTGGCGGAAATCCTTGCCGGTTGCCGCGATCATCGATCAGAAGACTGGAAAAATATTCGTCGAGTTCCGGTCCGCCCCATAGGCTGACGATTTTTTCCACGATGCGGGGGAACTTGGTGTCGAGATTTTTGGGGTACATATTCTCGAACCCGCCCAGATGCTGAATCAACTTCTCGTTCATCATCGACTCCCCATGACAAAACCGGGAGGCTTGCATGCCCGGGTAGGGTGAAGCGTAGGACAACGCGTAGTTTCCACCATACATGTACTGCGCATACTGTATGGGAAAGTTTAGTCTACGCCAAATTGGCCGACGCGTGAGTGCCGGTTCCGGTATCGGTCAAGTGTGCGGTCAGTTGTGAGGCGGCTTGAAGCTGTGCAAGACACAGCCATCTTCCGTGCACCTCAAGTAACCCCAGCTATCATACCAATCCGGTAGCACCCAGCGTTCGCAGTCAAGGCCCTCAACGTCAATGACATGGTGTGCCGGGCGGTGAGTGTGGCCGTGGATCTGGCGCGTGCAGCCGTGCTCGCGAAAAGCCTCGACAACGGCTTCCGCATTCACATCCATGATGTCCATAGCCTTGATTCGCTTCTGCGCTTCGCTCTCGCGACGCAGCGCTGCAATTTGCGCCTTGCGTTCGGTGAGTGGCAGGGACAGAAAGTTGTGTTGCCATTGTGGCGAGCGAACCAGGGTGCGGAAACGCTGGTAGTCCACGTCGTCGGTGCACAGTGTGTCGCCGTGCATAAGCAGGGTCGGCGTACCCGCTATGTCTAGGAGTGTTGTATCCGCCAGCAGTGTCAATCCCGCCGCCTGGGCGAAGACGTCGCCGATGAGGAAATCGCGGTTGCCCGCCATGAAGAATACTGGCACGCCGGCGTCGGTCAGGGCGCGTAACGCGGCGCAAACCTCATGGCTGAACGGATCGTTCAGATCGTCATCGCCGGCCCAGTATTCAAAGAGGTCGCCGAGAATGTAGAGCGCCTGGGCTGCCCGCGCCGGGCCGGCGAGGAAATGGAAGAATATCCGGTTGATCTCCGGCCGCGACGGGCAGAGGTGAAGATCGGAGATGAAAAGTATGGACATCGGGGCGCGCGCCCCAATCCTCAGGCTACCTCGGCCTTCTCGATCACCACATCGTCCACCGGCACGTTCTGGTGGAAGCCGGTGGTGCTGGTCTTGACGGCCTTGATCTTGTCGACGACATCCATGCCTTCCACCACTTTGCCAAAAACGCAGTAGCCCCAGCCCTGGCCGCTAGGCGCGGTGTGGTTGAGGAAGCCGCTGTCGGCGACGTTGATGAAAAACTGCGCCGTGGCGGAGTGCGGGTCGCCAGTGCGCGCCATGGCGATGGTGCCGCGGTCATTCTTGAGGCCGTTCGCCGCCTCGTTGGGTATCGGCTCACTGACGGGCTTCTGCTCCATGCCGGGGGCGAAACCGCCACACTGGATCATGAAGCCGTCAATGACGCGATGGAAGATCGTATTGTCGTAATGACCGGACTCGACATAGGAAAGAAAATTCTTCACCGTCGCGGGCGCTTTTTCCGCGTCGAGTTCGAGCGTGATGGCGCCGAAATTGGTGTGTAGTTTGACCATGTTGCGCTCCTGTTATTTGGCTGGCTTGGGTTCTGGCAGAAGCTTGACGGACAGTATGGTCACCGGCTCCAGCGGTACATTCTGCATGTAAGCCTTGCCGCCAGTTTTTACCGCTTTGATTTTATCCACCACGTCCATGCCCTCAACGACTTTGCCGAACACCGCGTAGCCCCAGTTTTGCTCGGGTGAGACGTGATTGAGAGAGGTGTTGTCGGCGACGTTGATGAAAAACTGTGCCGTGGCGGAATGCGGGTCGCCAGTGCGCGCCATGGCGATAGTGCCGCGCTCATTTTTCAGACCATTGCTGGCTTCATTCTTGATTGCGCCGCGCATCGGCTTCTGCTTCATGTCAGCGTCGTAACCGCCGCCCTGGATCATGAAGCCGTCGATGACCCGATGGAAAATTGTGCCGTTGTAAGCGCCGCTTTTTACGTACAGGAGAAAGTTCTCAACGGTCTTGGGCGCTTTCTCCGCATTCAATTCCAGCACGATGTTGCCGAGGCTGGTGGTGATTTCGACCTTGGGCTCGGCCGCCTTCGCGGCGAATCCAAGGGTCAATGCGAAGAGGAATGTGGCGGTGAGGGCGATGAGTTTTTTCATGGTTAGGCTCGCTGAGTAGAAGATTGGAGATTGGCGGCGCTTCAAGCGCCTCCTTCGTAAATGATTTTCCAGGCGCCATCTTCCTTGATCCAGTACTGGCGCTTCTTCATGACATTGCTGAGATTGCTGCTGCGGTAATCCTGTTCGAAGGCGACGACCACCATTTCGTCGGCGCCGGGGTTGCGGAACATGCTGATGTTGTTGGTTGCTACCTTGATCCATTGCTTGCCGCTGTTCACCTGGCGCTTTTGCGCGGCCCACTGCTCTAAATTCTGGTTGCTCGAGAAAAAGCGCTTGGAGTAGTGGCGCAGATATTTTTCGGTATCCAGGCTTTCCCAGTCGGCGCGCCAATCGCCAATGCTCTGTTGCAATGCGCCGCGCTCGGCTTGCCAGTCATCCAGTGAGAGCCACTCGATATTGTTGGAAATAATCACTGGCGTGGTGCCGATCTGTAACATCTTCGCTAAGGCATCGAGGTCCTGGTTGGACAGCACCACGCAGCCATCGGAGGCGCGCGGCGGTCGCGAGAAAGTGTCGGAAGGCGTGCCATGCAGCCAGATGCCGTGTCCCTTGCGCCCCTGGCGCTTGTCCCATTCGTTGGGGTAGCTAATGGGGAAAGCGCCGCTGCCATAGAAATCGCCCAGCTTGTTGCGCGGCAGGCTGGCCGTGACGTGATAGACGCCGATGGGCGTTTTCTTGTCGCCTTCACGCAGTTTGTCGCCACCGGCCTTGCCATGCGAAATGTAGTAGTCGGCCACGAAGCGTGGTTGTCCGTTGTGGTTTTCGTAGAGGTAAAGACGGGCTTTTTCCGTATCGACCACCACCGCGTACTTCTGCTCCGGTTGCAATTGCAACAGGTAGCGCGGCAGGGAGTTGGCCGGCGCTTTGTCGCGGTAGCCCTGGAGACGGGCGACGGCTTCCTCACGCAGATCGGCGAGTTTTTCCGGTGGTGCGTTCAGCGCCGCGCCGAACACCGTGATGGGGCGCCCGCGCGCCAGCAGCAGGTCGCCGCGTATCAAATGACCGAGACGAAAATTCGGATAAGTCTTGAGCAAGGCCTCAACCTGGGTCAGCGCGGTGTCCAGCCGATTTTGCTCGATTTCTTGGTAAATGCGCGCAAGCTGGGCCTCGGGCCCCGAGTCTGAATAGGTGCGCTCGGCGGGCCTAACAGGTGTGCTAGGAGCGGGCGTGGCGGCAAGGGTAGCGGTACTACCGGCGCCGATGAGCAGCGCCAAGCAGAATCGAGTGAAACCGTAGCGACCTCTCATTAGTTGCCGACGCGCTCCTGTTGGATCAGCCATTTGCCCTCATGTCGCCCCAGCACCAGGGTTTTGTTGCTGCCGGTTTTGAGCGAGGCGGAGCGATAGTTTTGGCGGAAGTGGGCGGTGGCGCGATCACCATCAACCGTGACCTGCAACTTTTCCACGGTGACCTGGATCGCGCCCGGCTTGTTGATGCGGCGACCGCGTTCGGCTTCCCATTCGGCGCGGGCTTCTTTGCCAGGCGTTTGGAAGTCCTTTGCGTAATAGGCAAGGTAAGCTTTGACGTCTTTCTTCGACCAGGCGGCGGCCCAGTCCTGCACGGCCTTTTCTACGTCTTGCTTGGCGCTGGCGGCGGCGGGCTTGGGCTCGACGGTGGTGGTGACCGGCGCGGGTTTGGCGACGACGGGCTTTTCGACGGCGGGCTTGGTTTCAACCGGCGGTGTGGCGGCAAGGGCGGGTGCCGCGGCGGCCACCGGGGCGGGAATCTTGCCCGAAGCCGGGTTGCTGCGCGCGGCCACCAGTGTGGGCCGCGACGAAGACGCGCCCATTAGATCGCGGATCATCGCCAGCTTGGTCTGGGCGCTGGCATTGGAGGAATCCAGTTGCAATGCTTTGTCATATGCTTGGCTGGCCATGCGGGCATAGATGTCGCCCAGATTTTCATGCGCGGTGGCATAGGAAGGGTGGGTGCGGATGGCCATTTCCAGGGCGTTCTTGGCCTTTTCGAACTGGCGTTGCTGGGCATAGAGCACGGCCAGATTGTTGTAGGGCTCCGGCAGCTCCGGGTAATCTTCGGTGAGCTTGGTGAAGATGATGATGGCGTCGTTCTGCCGGTTCATCTCGGTGAGGATCAAGCCCTTCAGAAAGCGGGCCTGGGCGTCTTTGGGCTTGGCCACCAGCACCATTTCGGCCTTCTCCAGCGCCGGGCCGAGCTGACCCTGTTTGAATAGGGCGTTGGCGTCCTGCAAGGTATCGGCGCGGGCAGCGACTGGGGTGAAGATGGCAGTCGCGGCCAAGACGATGGCGGCGAGCGCGGGGAGGCGGGATGAAATCATTATGGTATACTTTTCGCCAGAAAATTTTGAACGTGTCATTCTAGCAAGAACGGCGGCGAAGCAACAATAATCGCAATATAAGTCTAGGTCTTTAAGTCTAAATCTTTAAGTCTAAGCCGCCGGCCATACACCGCCCCCGCAGTCCGTAGTACGCCTTGCTAGCCCGTCTATCCGTATTATCGTCCCGCAGGCATCCCGACTTTACCCGCATGCTGAAAATCCATAACACGCTGGCGCGCGACAAGCAGGTGTTCGCCCCCATCGAGCCCGGCCTGGTGCGGATGTACGTCTGCGGCATGACGGTGTACGACTACTGCCACCTCGGCCACGCCCGTGTACTGGTGGTGTTCGACATGGTGGCGCGCTGGCTGCGCGCTTGCGGCTATCGCGTCGTCTATGTGCGCAACATCACCGATATCGACGACAAAATCATTAAACGCGCGAAGGAAAACGGCGTATCCATTCGTGCACTGACCGATCGCTACATCGCCTATATGAACGAGGACGCCGCCGCCCTGGGTGTTTTGAAGCCCGATCATGAGCCGCGCGCCACGGAATACGTATCAGACATGCTGCGCATGATCGATGCACTGGAAAAGAACGGCTACGCCTATGTCGCGGCCAACCGGGACGTTTGCTATTCGGTGCGCAAGTTTGTGGGTTATGGCCGACTTTCCGGTAAGTCGCTGGAGGACCTTCGCGCCGGCGAACGCGTGGACGTGGCCGAAGGCAAGCAGGATCCGCTCGATTTTGTGCTTTGGAAGCACGCCAAGGAGAGCGAACCCGATGAAGCCAAGTGGGATTCGCCTTGGGGCAGCGGCCGGCCTGGCTGGCATATCGAGTGCTCGGCCATGAGCTCGAAATTGCTGGGCCCGCACTTTGATATCCATGGCGGTGGTCAGGATTTACAATTTCCCCATCACGAGAACGAGATCGCACAAAGCGAAGGCGCTCAGAACGCAAATGGGCAATGCGCCTTCGTCAATTACTGGATGCACAATGGTTTCGTGCGCGTGGACGACGAGAAGATGTCCAAATCGCTGGGCAACTTCTTCACCATCCGTGAAGTGCTCAAGCAGTATGACGCCGAAGTGGTGCGCTTCTTTATTTTGCGCGCCCACTACCGTAGCCAGCTAAATTACTCTGACGCCCATCTTGATGACGCACGTGGCGCCTTGACGCGGCTTTACACTGCGTTAAAGGCTGTCGCCCCCCAGCCGACGGCAATTGACTGGAACGAGCCGCATGCCGCGAAGTTCCGTGCCGCCATGGACGACGACTTCAATACCCCCGAAGCACTGGCCGTGCTGTTCGAACTGGCCAACGAGGTCAACAAGACGCGTTCGGCGCCGTTGGCGGGCCTCTTGAAGGCGCTGGCCGGCCTCCTTGGCTTGTTGGAGCGCGATGCAGCACAATTCCTGCAAGCGCCGAGCGGCGATCCGGCAGGCGGGTTAGCGGCGGCGGAGATCGAGTCTCGCATCGCCGCGCGTGTCGCTGCCAAACAAGCCAAAAACTACGCCGAAGCAGACCAGATTCGCCAGGCTTTGCTGGCCGCGGGCGTCGTGCTGGAAGACAAGCCGGGCGGCGTCACGGAGTGGCGCAGGGCCTGAGACGAATTTCTCAGCCTACTGCGTTATCTTGCCGCCAGCGCGCAGAATCGACAGCTCGGCGAAGGACGAGCCAATGTGTTTGTCGCGCGAAAAATCGAGCACGAAATCCCCAGTATCGAAATTGTGCAGGCTCTCCAGTGCGGTGACGAATTTTGCGCGAGTAAGATCCTTGCCGGCACGCTTCAAGGCCTCCACCATGACTTTGGCCGCAATCCAGCCCTCCAGGCCGGCGTGGCTGGGTTCCACCTGACCGGCTTTGAACTGCGTCTCGCGGTATGAGGCGCGACCGATGCCATAGGCCATGGACAGTGCATCACGATATTCGCGTACTACCGCGTATTTTCCGTTCCATGGCGATGGCATCACCTGGGCGATACCAATGCCGATGGCCTGATCACCCAGGCCCTTGCGCAGTTGCGTGACGCCGATGTCCGAGTAGCCGAAGAACGGCGGCTGTTCAGTCTTGGGGATAGACAGGTAGTCCTTGATCAAGGTGACTGAGGTTTTGCCTGTCGTGGCAAGCAGGATCGCATCGGGCTTGAGTGCGACGATGGCGGTTAAGGCGCCTTGAGGATACTGTCCGGCGGCGTCCAACGAGGTCTGGCCGACGACCTTAAGCTTCGCGTTTTGCAGCGCCTCCTCGTAGCTGTGCAATCCGGCTTTGCCCGCTTCGTCGTTCTGATAGACGATGGCGACTTGCTTGGCACCGATGGTCACAAGGTGATCTATGACTTTAGTGGCTTCTTCCTTGTAGCCGGCGCGGACGTGGAAAACCCAGCGATTTGAGCCTCGCAGTGCATCCGCGCCGGTGTGTGGGAAGAGAAAGGGTAGGCCTGTTTTCTCAACCAATGCCAGTGCACTATGGGATGGGCCAGCACCGACGTATCCCATCAGCGCGAAGACTTTGTCTTCATTCATCAACTTCTGCGAATTTTGTTGAGTGCGTGCCGGATCGCCACCGTCGTCGAGTGCCTTCAGAACGATCTCGCGGCCGTGCACGCCGCCTTTGGCGTTAATGGTGTCGAGATAAAGCTGGATGCCATTGCTGAAATTATTGCCTTGCTCGGCCCCGAGGCCATTGAAAGCGGCGGACTGCCCAATCGACACGGTCGTCGCCGTGAGGCCGCTTTCGGCATGAACCGCGTGGCTTGCAAGCAGCGCCAGCACCAATGAAAAACCGTAGCCAAGTATCGATTTCATAACCATTCCCCCATAGCGAAACCTGATTACCAACAAGGCTCAGTTGGTGAGCCAGTAGGGTCTGCATACTGACATCGCTTGATTTTCCAAGGAGATAAGCGATGTCGAAGAACAAGGTTCAATTTCAACGAGGCACCTGATTAGCCACAAAGTTCAGCAGGCTCATCCAGTGAGCCTGGCTGGGTGGAAGATGTACGCATCGCTAGGAGAGGAGATGCGTGATGGGGATCAACAAGGTGCAGTTTCAAAGAGGGCTGTCGATGACTGAGTTCATGG
>JAYUNL010000133.1:0-2483 GCA_043761745.1 Rhodocyclaceae bacterium | reverse complement strand
TGGTTCGTGGGGGTGGCTTACGTAGTTGGGTTCTTCGTGCTGCTGGCGGTCCTGGGGTGGCATCCGAACGAGCGCCATAAAGGTGCGCCCACAGAAGCGCCCGTGCCGACGGCTTCCGTACGTACGAACTAAGCGGAATACAAGGCCTCCGGGACGTGTACACGCGCCGGTTTCAGCCCTGCGGAGAGGCAGGCGCGCTTTCTTGCCCGCCCCGGCGGGCACGGTTAGAATCCACAAGCCTTAAAACACCGCCCCTACCCGGGGGCTGCACTCTCAGAATAAGAGAGACGCCAATTACAGAGGAGACGCAGACATGTCCAAGCAAGTGAAACCCGACGCTGTGCGCCGCAAATTCCTTACCGGCGCCGCCGCTACCGCCGGCGCAGCGACGCTCGGCTTCCCGATGATCGCCAAGGGCCAGACGGGCCCGATCACGATGCGCTGGCAATCGACCTGGCCGTCGAAGGATATCTTCCACGAGTACGCGCTCGACTACGCCAAGACGGTCAATGACATGACCGGCGGTGATCTCAAGATCGAGGTCCTTCCGGCCGGTGCCGTGGTGCCCGCGTTCGGCCTCCTCGAAGCGGTGTCCAAGGGCACGCTGGATGGCGGCCACGGCGTCCTGGTTTACCACTACGGCAAGCAGAACGCGCTCGCGCTTTGGGGATCGGGGCCGGGCTACGGGATGGACGCGAACATGCTGCTCGCCTGGCACAAGTGGGGCGGCGGCAAGGAGCTGCTGCAGAAACTTTATACCTCGATCGGCGCTAACGTGGTGTCTTTCCCGTACGGCCCGATGGCGACGCAGCCGCTGGGCTGGTTCAAGAAGCCTATTACCAAGGCCGAGGACTTGAAGGGCCTCAAGTACCGCACGGTTGGCATCTCGATCGACGTCTTCACTGCCATGGGCGTCGCGGTCAATGCGTTGCCCGGCGGCGAGATCGTTCCGGCGATGGACCGCGGCCTGCTGGACGCTGCGGAATTCAACAACATGACCTCCGACCGCCTGCTCGGCTTTGCGGACGTGTCCAAGGTGTGCATGCTGCAGAGCTTCCACCAGAACGCCGAACAGTTCGAGATCACGTTCAACAAAACCAAGTACGACGCGCTGCCGGAAAAGATGCGCGCGATCATTGCCAACGCGGTCGATGCCGCGTCCCAGAACCTGACGTGGAAGGCGATCGACCGTTACTCCAAGGATTACATCGAACTGCAGACCAAGGACAAGGTCCGGTTTTACAAGACGCCCGACTCGATTTTGCAGAAGCAGCTCGAGGTCTACGACCAGGTTGTCGCCAAGAAGTCCGCCGACAATCCCTTGTTCAAGGAGATCGTCGCTTCACAGAAGGCGTTCGCCGAGCGAGCGGTGAAATGGGACATGGACAACAACGTCAACCGGCGCATGGCCTATAACCACTATTTCGGCGCCAAAGCGGCAGCCAAGAAAGCCTGAGGCCAGATTAGCAACCAGCGGGCACCATCCGGGGTAAATGCCCGGAGTGGTGCCGTTTTTTTTCAGGAATGACTTGCCGGGAGCGGCCCGCCTTCATGGACGTTCAACGTATTTTGTTCGGCGCGGACCGCATCAGCACCTGGGCGGGCAAAGCGGCCGCGTGGCTCATCATCCTGCTTATGTGCGTGGTGTGCGTCGAGGTCTTCAAGCGCTACATCCTCAACTCGCCGGACGCGTGGATCTACGACGTCAATAACATGATGTACGGCACGCTATTCATGATGTGCGGCGCGTATACGTTATCGCAGGACGCACACGTGCGCGGTGATTTCCTGTACGGATCGATGAAACCGCGGACCCAGGCCAGCCTGGACTTGGCGCTGTACCTGCTCTTTTTTGTACCCGGCATCGCCGCATTGGTGTACGCAGGCTACGACTACGCAGGCGACTCCTGGCGCATCAACGAGCATTCGAATGTCACGGCGAACGGCCCTCCCGTCTATCACTTCAAGACCGTCATCCCGATCGCCGGAGCGCTGGTAATGCTGCAAGGTCTGGCCGAGATCACGCGCTGCGTCGTGTGCTTGAAAACAGGGCACTGGCCCGAAAGGCTCAAGGACGTGGAGGAGATCGATGTCGTCGAGCAGCAGCTCGCGGCCAGCGCTCACGTCGACGAGGAATCGCGCAGGCAGGCGATCGAAAATGTGCACACCATCGACGAGGCCGCGCGCCAGCGCGGGCTCGGGGACCGCGCCAGCGAGGAAACCGGCCGTCATCCGGCGGGGGAGAAGAAATGAGCGATCCCGCACTTGGGCTGACGATGCTTGCGCTCATCGTGGTCGTGATCATGATGGGGTTTCCCACGGCGTTCACGCTGATGGGGCTCGGGATGTTCTTCGGCTTTATCGCCTTCTACGACCCTTCGCAGTCCTGGGCGCACAACAAGGTCTTCGACCTGATGGTCGAGCGGACCTACGGCGCTATGACCAACGAGACGCTGCTCTCGATCCCGCTGTTCGTCCTGATG
>JAYUNL010000132.1:0-33439 GCA_043761745.1 Rhodocyclaceae bacterium | reverse complement strand
TCTTGTCAGATACGCGCAGTAGAACTGAAACGTGACCAGGAAAAAGTGATGAACTAAAAACCGGATCGGCACTTGCGATTTTGGGGAAGCCCTTGTAGTTCAAATTGAGGGGCGCGCCGCTTTTGGCGCGTCCCGCTCGAATGCAAAGTTAGGCGAAATGCTCTCAATTCACACGCGACGGTTTTTGAGAAGAACAATTGCAACCAGACCGAGAAGCACGACCTCGCCAATGTAGGCAACCAATTTCAATTGAAAATGCGGGCGCTCGGCCAGCGCCACGGCGTTGTTTAACAAGCCGCTCCCAATCAGATAAATAGAGGGCAACGTACCGAGAGCCAACACGATACACACGATTGCAATTCCAAGCTTCAGTCGATTTGTGCCGTTCTGAGTCATGACTGCCTAACTTTGTTATCGGGCGACAGTTTTGCCGGATAACTCCCCGGCTTGCCGCATAACCACCCTGGGGTGACTGGCTGGAAACCCGCTTGCAGATTGGTTCTTCAGCACATATACGGCATGTTCATACAGCATTAAATCAATCATGAAAAGCGGCATGGTGTTTTTATCCCCTTTGAAGTCGGCGAAAGCGCTCGATCTGTTGCGGGAGCGTATTCGCTATTTTCATAGCAGCATACGGACTGACGACAAACGATCGAATGACATCGAGATTATCCCAAGCGGGTTTCCTTATCAAGGCCGCATCATCCGGACATCAGTGGTCAGACTGGTGGCGAGGGCGGACGTGTTTAGTCGCCGCGATTTTTCTGCCACATCACATCGCCGCAACCGGCTTGCCGATTGATCTCGCGACCGAGCACGAAGAACAAATCCGATAACCGGTTTAGGTAGACGCGCGTTGCTTCGCTGACCGCCTCTATGGCGGCCAGGCCGACCAGTTGCCGCTCGGCGCGGCGGCAGACGGCGCGGGCGAGATGCGCCAGCGCGGCGGCGCGTGTGCCGCCGGGCAGGATGAATTCCTTGAGCGGGCCCAGTTCCGCGTTGAGCGTGTCTATGGCCTGTTCTAGTTGCTCGCTGCGCTTTGCCGCCAGCAGCGTCGAGCCGGGTATCGCCATTTCACCGCCGAGATCGAAAAGATCATGCTGGATGCCGGTGAGCAGCGCGTGTATCGCATCCGGCAGGGCTTCGGTGAGCAACAGACCGATGACGCAATTGAGTTCATCCACCTCGCCCAGTGCGGCGATGCGCGGATTGTCTTTGGCGACGCGTGAGCCGTCGGCCAAGCCGGTGCTACCGTCGTCGCCAGTGCGCGTGTAGATTTTTGAGAGTCGATGTCCCATGGCGCGATGATAGCGCATGGTGGCCAAGGCGCGCCGGCCCGGCTACTGCGTCAGGGCGATTTCTGCGGGCGTGGGCAGATGTGCGGCGTTGTCCGGATGCCTGGTGCGATATACGCGTACCGAGGCGACCACAAGCTGATGGGTTTCCGTCGGTGAGAGTTGCGGGTAGGCTTCACGCAACACGCGGAAGGCCAGCCGCTCCAGCGGCACGCCGCCCCAGGTCTGCTTGGGATCGAGGAAGGGTGCGACGCGCGCATAGGCTTCGTCGAAAATCGTGCGCAGTTCCGGGTTCTGACGGCGCTCAACCGGTGGGGAGTTTTCATTCATGGCGGTTTCCTTGGGGCAGCATGCAACTTGTGTATAACGGCAGTCGGACAAAATTCTGAACCCTTCACGATGAACCCGCCCTTCTTACCGCCGCGCGACTTGCTGCGCAGCCTTTTCGATGCAGCGATTGCTGCGGCGGATCCGGCGCTCTGTTTGCCACCCTATTTGCCACCTCAGCTACCCGCGGCACCAACTGGGCGCACGCTGGTTGTCGGCGCCGGCAAAGCGGCGGCAGCGATGGCGCGTGCGGTGGAAGACCATTGGATCGGCGCGCTCTGTGGCCTGGTCGTTACGCGCTATGGCCATGGCGTTCCGTGTCGCCGTATCGAAGTGCTGGAAGCGGCGCATCCGGTTCCGGATGCAGCAGGGCAGGCCGCAGCGGCGCGCATGCTGGCGAGTGTGCGGGGGCTCACCCCGGACGATCTGGTGCTGGCGCTGATCTCGGGCGGCGGCTCCGCGCTGATGGCCTTGCCCGCGCCGGGCATCACGCTGGCCGATAAGCAGGCGGTGAATCGCGCCCTGCTCAACAGCGGCGCCACCATCGCCGAGATGAATTGCGTGCGCAAGCATCTGTCCGCCATCAAAGGCGGCCGCCTCGCCCTGGCGGCGTGGCCGGCACGTGTGCTGACGTTGGCGATATCCGATGTGCCGGGCGACGATCCCGCAGTGATCGCGTCCGGCCCGACGCTGCCCGATGCCACGACCGCCGCTGAAGCGCTGGCGGTGCTTGAACGCTATCGCATCGACATCGCGCCCGCCGTGCGGCGATTGCTGACTTCGCCCGCAGGCGAGACGCCCAAGCCGGGCGATGCACGTTTTGCGCGCAGCGAAGTGCGCATTATTGCGACGGCCAAGCAGGCGCTGACGGCGGCGGCGGAGGCAGCGCGCCGGGCCGGCATCGCGCCCTTGATTCTGGGCGATGCTATCGAAGGTGAGGCGCGCGAAGTTGCGATGAGCATGGCCGAAACGGCGCGCCTATGCGCAAATGGAAGCGGCCCCGTGGCGCCGCCCTGTGTGCTGCTTTCCGGCGGTGAGACCAGTGTCACCTTGCGCGGAGTCACCATGCGCGAAAATGGAATAGAAAGCGGGCGCGGCGGTCGGAATACGGAATTTCTCTTGGCGCTTTCCCTGGCCCTCGACGGCCAAGCCGGCATCTATGCCATTGCCTGCGACACCGACGGCATCGACGGTACGGAAGACAACGCCGGGGCGCTGCTTGCGCCGGACAGTGTGCTCCGCGCGCAAATGGCGGGCATCGACGTTGCGTCGCGACTCGCTGCACACGACGCTTACAGTGTGTTTGCAGCACTGGGCGATCTCGTCGTCACCGGGCCGACGCTCACCAACGTCAATGATTTTCGCGCGATATTGGTGATGAAGGGAAAGCCTCCAGCCATGAATGAGCACGGATAAGCCGGATTGATCTGGCGGGAATGCGCGATTGCGTAAGGCGCAGGGTTTGCGACTGGCGACTGCGGAGGGACAAAAAAAGCGGCGCCTGATGGGCGCCGCTTTTTGTACTACGAACGGTTGGTTAGTGAATAACCAGCGTGTTCAGCAGTTCGTTCGGGTAGACGACCTGTTGGATCGTTTCCGTACCGGTCTTGCCACGGTAGATGCCGTCGCCGGAGATCACCGAAATCGTTTGCGGCGCGTAATGCTCGAGCGCCACTTCATCGATGGTGCCCTGAGCGTACAAGGTGCCGCCCGAGAATTTCAGGCTTTCGTTGCACCACAGGATCGGGCCGGGCGCATAGGCGGTGATGATGCACAGTTCAGCCTTCGAGCCGATTACTTGGCTGTGGTTGGCCGGGTTCACCAAAACAGCGGTCAACTTAATCGTGCTGCCGGGAGCGCCCGTGCCGGTGAAGACCGGCTGGCCGCCGATTTCATAGGCAACGATCGTTTGCGCGGCAACCGCAGGCAACGCGGCCAGAGTCAGAGCGGACAACACACCAGCAACAGCGAGTTTCAAATTACGCATACACCCTCCTAGGGATTAAAAAACTGCATTATTGTTAACTACTTCTGATGGCGATCGCCCAGCGCGTAGCCCTGCCGCAAGACGGGTCGCCCACTTCAACTGCGATACTGCGGGATGAAGTGTCGGCGCCAAAGGACGGGATGTCAATATAACTTTAGTCATATTTTTTTGGCGGCGTTAAATAATCATGAACGCCTTGCTTCGCAGCCATGCAGCGATGGAATGCGGGCGCTCTCCGGGAGAGGCGATAAGGATTCCGTGAGCAACATGGGAAGGCTATACCAACATATTTCATCGGGGATCATGTCTTTCCCGGTCTGTTGGCTTCTTGCCGGACTCGCATGCTAAAGTCGCGGCTCGAATTATTTCCGCTCAACCAAAACGACATGGCGCTCACCGTCGACACCTGCGTCGCCCAGCACATCGGCGACCGCGAGGAACAGCAGGATCGTGTGACGATAATGCCGCATCCAACGCGGCGCGGCCTCTTTCTGGCGGTGCTGGCGGATGGCATGGGCGGCCACACAGGCGGGGCGATGGCGGCGGAGCAGGTACTGCACAAGGCTGGTACCAGCTTCGATGCGTACGCGCCAGCCTCCGAAAGTGCTCAGGAAATTCTGCGAGACATCATCAATGAGGCGCATGTCGTTATCAAGCTGACGCGCTTCACCAGCGAGCAAGACCCGCATAGCACGGCCTGTGTGTTGTTGTTCCAGCCGGGCCGCATCGATTGGGCGCACTGCGGCGATTCACGCATTTACCACTTTCGCGGCGACACGCTGATTTCCAAAACCACGGATCACTCGTACGTGAATGAGCTGGTGCGCCTGGGCCGCATCACGCCGGAAGAGGCGGAGCACCACCCGCAAAAGAATGTGCTGATTGGTTGCCTCGGTGCCGAGCGCGAGCCGACCATCGGTTTCGGCGAGGCGGTGCCGCTGGTCGATCAGGATACGTTTCTGCTTTGTTCCGACGGCCTATGGGCCTATTTCTCTGATACCGAACTGGGCGGCGTACTGGCCGCGCATGCGCCGCGCGCGGCGGCGGAAATCCTCATCCAGCGTGCCCGCGAACGCGCTCACGGCAGCGGCGACAACTGCTCGCTGGCGATCATCAAGGTGATGGAGAAGAAGCTGGCGAAACCCGAGAAGGCTCCGCCGCTATCGCGGGCGTAGCGCGGAAAAGCGGTTCGAACTTTTCCGCGCTTCGTTCAACGACCGAAAATTCCTTTCAGCAGATTGAGCGGGTTGCCGCCACTCTCGCCGCCTTCACCATCGCGGCCGCCGCGCGAGCCACGGCTGCTGCGTCCGCCATGTTCTTCGTCCATGCCCAGCATAGCCATGCCGGTGGATTTGACGCGTACGCGCACGGCCCATTCCGGACTCCAGTTGGCGTCGGCCTTGGCGGGTTTGGGCGGGTGCGAGAGGTTGAGCTCGGGGCCGTAGGCGATCATGCGCACCATGGCGCCCTGAGCGCTGGCGAAGATGCCCTGCGGTATGGCACAACGCTGGGTGCTGGTGGGCAGGATGACTTTTTCGCCGAGGAACTGTTTGATCTTCGCGGGAGGCAGGTAGTCCATCAAGCCCCAGCCCGGCTCTGGTGGCTCACTGGAGCTCCAGATAATCATGTCAGTGCCACCCTCACCGCCACTGCCCATCGCATTGAGGAAGTAGGCCTGGGCGTTGTCGACGGATGACCAGGCCACGGTGATCGAACCTTTCGGGTCGCCCGCAGTGGACAGCTTGGCTGGCGGTATGAAATCCTGCGCCGCGCCGATCGCGAAGCGCAGCGCCACCGGTACGCCCTCACCGGTGACGGCGTGGTCGCCTTGCAGCGAACTTTCCTTGGGCACGCGCTTGTTGTCGCGCTCATTGGGCCAGACGGCGCGGCCCGGCGAATTCTTCGCGCCGCGATCGGCCACCCAGCGGCCGGTCATGAACTTGGCGAAATCCTCCGGATTGGACTTGGAGAAATCCACGATGCGCGGCTGGCCGGTGCGCACGGTTTCGCTACAGCCCCAATAGAACAGCAATCGACCCTTGGGCTTTTCGTATTCGCCGCTTTCGCTGTGGCCACCGCTCGTGCGTATCGCCGTGACGGGGATGAGCGGCAGGCTTGGCCCCATATTCAGCGTGGGTGGTATGGCGTGACTGCCTTCAGTGCCGGCCGGTTTGCTGCGCGTATAGAGGGCCTCATCGAGCCATTTGCCGGGTGCGCCGCCCGGCATTTTAGTGGCGCCAAACATGCCGCCCATCATGCCGGCCATGCCTCCCATGGCACCATCGGGCATATCGTCCATGCCCGGTATGGACATGCTGTTGGTGGCGACATCCATCCAGAACTGCGTCACTGGCCCTTTGCTCTGGGCATGGGCGTATGCCGCAGTGGTGAACAGCATTGCGGCGGCGAGGGTGCGTAGCGGCAAACGTGGTGCGAGGGTCATGGCGGCTCCGAGGGAAATTGCGAAATAAAAAAATATGGAAAAAGCTAACTGCCATAAATGGGGCGTGGTTCCAGTAAATCGGTGAGGATGCCATCGTCCCACAAACTGAACCAGAAGGCCGCGCCGTTGCCGGGAGAGGATTCGGCCCAGACGCGCCCGCCGTGGCGTTGAATAACGCGCTGCACGATAGCCAGGCCTATGCCATTGCCGTCGAGTTCATTCGGCGAATGCACGCGCTGAAAGGGCGAGAACAGCTTGGTGGCGTACTGCATGGCGAAGCCTTGGCCGTTGTCGCGCACGAAGTAACAGAGCTTGCCGCTTTTCTCCTGCGCACCAAAATCCACGCGTGCGTCGGGTGTGTTGCGGGTGAATTGCCAGGCGTTTTCGAGCAGGTTTTCCAGCGCGTTGCGCATCAGCGCTGCGTCAACGTGGGCGTTGATCTCCGGCGCGATGTTCAAGGTGATGCGGCGTTCAGGCGTGCTGGCCTGTAGGCGCGCGAGCATCTCTTCCGCCATGGCGCTCAAGTTAACTGGGCCGGGGTGCATAGTGGCGCGGCCTATGCGCGAGAGCTTGAGCAAATCGTCCATCAACCGGCCCATGCGCGCACTGGCAGCGATGATGCGACGCAGATGATCTTGCCGGCTTTCATCGAGAATGTCCGCGCACTCTTCCATCAATATGCGGGCGTATCCGTCAAGCGCGCGCAGCGGCGCGCGCAAATCGTGCGACACCGAATAGCAGAAGGATTCCATCTCTCGCGTGGCGATGTCGAGTTGCGTCGTGCGGCGGCGCACGCGGCTTTGCAGTTCGGTGTTGGCGCGCAGCACTTCGTCGCCGGCGCGCTGGCGTGACACGGCCAACGCCACCTGATCGGCCACAATTTGGGCGATGTGGATTTCTTCAGGCAAGAAATTGTGTTCGCTTTCGAAGCAGAGAGCAATAAACCCCAGCAGCCGGCCTTGATGGGAGACGGGCACCAAGGCCATCGAGGCGATGCCTTCCACACGCATGACTGGAAGCAGGTCGGCGAACGCCGGTTCGGTCTCGGGGTGGGTGACGAATAGTGGCTGTGCATTTTGCTCATCGATCGCCCACGGCACATGGCCCTCCGTCGCCTCGCGGCAGTTATCGGAAAGACCATTCCAGGCGACAAAGCGCAACGCTTGATGTGCGTCGTAGAGCTGGATCGCCGCACGCTCGGCGCCGGTGGCCAGTTGCGTGGCCTGTAGCGCCTCGGCATAGATTGGTTCCAGAGTAAGACTGTGATTAATGACTTCAGCCAGATTGTGCAAGGCGCGCAATTCGTCGACCTGACGCTGGAGTTGCGCTTTGTGTTGCTGCTCCTCGGTGATATCGCGGGCCACGGCGAGATAAGCGGGCCGCCCGTCGAAAGTGATCTTCGCCCCGCTGCCTTCGATGGTGACGGTGCGTCCATCGAAAGTGCGCAGCTTGAATTCCATAGGCGGAAGGGGCTGTCCCTCGGCAGAAAGCGCGAGCCGTTGCAGCATCTTCGCCATGTCCTCCGCCGTGTGGTAATCCATGTAGGGACGCTCGGCCAATTGCACGACGTTGGCGGCGCCGATCAAATCCAGCGCGCGACGATTGGCGAAGACGTAGCGCTCGTCTTGCAGCACGAAAATGGGGCTCGGCGCCAGGTCGAACAGGGTGCGATAGCGTTCTTCACTCTGACGGATTTCCAGCGCCTGTCGCTCTACGGTTTCCAGCTTGTCGAGTGCCAGCGCCAGGGTGTTGGCGAAGTTGGCGGCGAGTAATTCATCGGCGTCGGAGAAGGGCGCGCCATCCAGCTTGTCGGCGATATAAATGCGGCCGCAGCTTTGGCCGCGCCGTGAGATAGGCACGGAGAGCAGGCTACGCGCCAGCGACTGGTCCGCCAGCCCGCGGCCGTAGAGAGGGTGTTCGGCCAGGTTGTCGATGCGTAGATTGCCCGTGTGGTCGAACGCGGCGTCAAACAGCGCGGCGCCGCCGGCGCTCTGCCCGAAATCGATGACGGTTTTCGCATTGACGCCGCAACAGGTAAGGAAGCGCACAGCACGCGCGTCATCAAGCACGATGAGCGCGCCATGCCGCACCGCCAGCATGTCGATCAGCGCATCGATTGCGGCTTGCAGCAACTCGAGCTCATCGCAATTGTGCGTGGCCAGATCGCTGAGGCGTTGCGCGGCCGCCAACAAGGTGACGAGCGGATCGCGCGGATGCGTTTGCGCTTCGTGCAGGCGTGCGAACGGCGCTTCATGCGCGCTGGTGCGCGTGGCGTCGCAACGGCGCCGCGCCTGTGACGCCGCCCCGGCGTCTTGCGAAAATTCAGTCACCCCTTTTGGTCCTTCGCGTGCTGTTGTGGCGAACGGAACACGACCATTCGCTTTGAGGAAAGCGGGATTTTAAGCCTTTGGCGCAGGCGTGGTGATGAATCTCGATGCATGAATCTCGATGCCTATGGCCTATTTTAGCCAGCGGCGGCGCCAGAATATCGCAGCCATCACTAGAGCTATTCCACCCATCATGCTGAGCGATATAAGAAAGCCGTTCGGCGAGTCGAGCAGGGGGATGCTGTGGAAATTCATGCCGAAAATTCCGGCGATGAGCGCCGCCGGCATGAACATGGTGGTGAACATGGTGAGGATGCGCACTTCCGCGTTGAGCCGGTTTGAAATGCTGGAAAGATAAATGTCGAGCATGCCGGCGAGCAGGTCGCGTATCGCTTCCAGCGATTCGATGACATGCACGGTGTGGTCGTAGACGTCGCGCAGATAAGGCTGCGTGGCAGGCTGGAAGAAGCGCGGGTCGGCGCGGGTCAACGTGTTGATGACTTCGCGCAACGGCCATACGGCGCGGCGCAGGCTCAGCGTTTCACGCTTGAACTGGTGGATGGTTTTGAGCAGTTCCGGTGTGGCCTTCTGCAACAGCATGTCCTCCAACTCTTCGGTGCGCTCGGTGATCTGTTCCAGCACAACGAAGTAGCGGTCGACCAGGCTGTCCAGCAATTCGTAGGCGAGATAATCCGCGCCGAGCTTTCTGATTTGTCCTTTGTCGCCGCGCAGCCGCTCGCGGATGGGGTCGAAGGAGCCGCTCGGGCGCTCCTGAAAGGTGAGCACAAAGTTCTTGCCGAGGACGATACTTACCTGATCCGAGTTGACGCTGAACGTTTCATTGTTGTATTCGAAAAAGCGGGCGACGAGGAACAGATAGTCACCGTAGTCGTCCACCTTGGGCCGCTGGTCGGTGTTGAGAATGTCCTCCAGCACCAGCGGGTGCAGCTTGAAGCGGCGGCCGATTTCGGCCATCACCTCCGGTTCGTGCAGACCATACACATTGAGCCACAACACGCCGCCGCCAGTCCGGTGCGCCCGCGATTCGGCGATGGAGGTGAAACACAGTTCGTTCAGTTCGGCGGCGTCGTACTCGATCAGCGTGATAATGGAGCGCTCAATCTTCTGCTCGCCGACATGCACCAATGCGCCGGGCGCCATGCCGGTTTTCTGCGAACGCAGCTTGCGAGACTTCTTCATGCGGGACTTCTCCGGGAATCGGCTATTCATAGTGCGGCGATTTAAGTATGATGGCTTCTAAAATGGCGAGGCGGCAACACATCATAGAACAACGCGGGATACACACACAAAAAATGCGAGCGGGAGAAGCAGAATGCCTCTGATGATAGGTGTGCCTAAAGAAACCGCAGCCGGCGAGAAGCGCGTTGCGACTGTGCCCGAGGTGGTGGAAAAGCTCATCAAGCTGGGCTTTACGGTCGCCGTCGAATCTGGCGCTGGTGACGCAGCAAATTTCAGCGACGAGACTTATCGCACTGCAGGCGCGCAAATCGTCGACAACGCCGCAACGCTGTGGGCCACGTCCGACATCATCTTCAAAGTGCGTGGGCCTTCCGCGCAAGAAGTCGGCCTGATGCGCGAGGGTGGCACGCTGGTGAGCTTTATCTGGCCGGCGCAAAACCCCGAACTGTTGCAACAACTGGCGGCGCGGAAAGCCACCGTGCTGGCCATGGACAGCGTGCCACGCATTTCGCGTGCGCAAAAGTTGGATGCGCTGAGTTCCATGGCCAACATCGCCGGTTATCGCGCTGTCATTGAGGCGGCGCATGCGTTTGGCCGCTTCTTCACCGGCCAGATCACCGCCGCCGGCAAAGTGCCGCCAGCGAAAGTTTTCATCATCGGCGCGGGTGTTGCTGGTCTGGCCGCCATCGGCGCTGCCGCTGGCCTGGGCGCCGTGGTGCGCGCCAACGATACGCGGCCGGAAGTGGGTGATCAGGTCAAGTCCATGGGTGGTGAGTTTGTTCCCGTCGATTATCAGGAAGAAGGCGCCGGCGTCGGCGGTTATGCCAAAGTAATGAGCGAAGGTTTCCAGAAAGCCCAGCTCGCCACTTTCGCCAAGCAGGCCAAGGAAGTCGACATCATCATCACCACCGCGCTGATACCCGGCCGGCCGGCTCCCAAGTTGATCACCGCCGAGATGGTGCAGTCGATGAAGCCGGGCAGCGTCATCGTCGATATGGCGGCCGAGCAGGGGGGCAATTGCGAGCTCACCGAACCCGGCCAACTGGTCGTCAAACACGGCGTCACCATCATCGGCTATACCGATTTGCCGAGTCGTCTCTCCAAGCAGTCGAGTACGCTGTATGCGACCAACCTGTTTCGTTTGGCCGAAGAGTTGTGCAAGACCAAGGACGGCGTCATTAACGTGAATATGGATGACGAGGTGATACGCGGCACCACGGTGGTCAAGGAAGGCGCGGTGACCTGGCCGCCACCGGCGCCCAAGCTTTTCGCTGCGCCGCCAGCCGCCAAGCCGGCCACGGCCGCGCCAGCCGCCAAGGCTAAAGGCCACGGCAAGGGTGGCGAACCGGCCTCGGCGAGCAGCATGGCGATACGCTTCGGTGTGGCGGCATTGTTGTTCGGCTTGATCGGCTTCGGTGCACCGGCGGCTTTCCTCTCGCACTTCACGGTTTTCGTGCTGGCCTGTTTCGTCGGTTACATGGTCGTCTGGAATGTCACGCCGGCCCTGCACACGCCGTTGATGAGCGTCACCAACGCCATATCCAGCATCATCGCCATCGGCGCGCTGGTGCAGATTGCCCCGCCCCTGCTGACGGGGGCGGAAGCGCTCAGCCGGCCGGAAGACTGGATACGTTGGCTGGCCGTGGCGGGCATTGCCCTCACCGCGATCAATATGTTCGGCGGTTTCGCCGTCACCCGCCGCATGCTGGCGATGTTCAGAAAATAACGGAGCCATGATGTCCGAAAGCCTGACCACAGTCGCTTACATAGGCGCGACCATCCTTTTCATTCTGAGCCTTGGCGGTCTTTCCAATCCGGAAAGCTCACGGCGCGGCAATCTCTACGGCATGATCGGCATGACCATCGCGGTGCTGGCCACGGTGTTCGGCCCGCATGTCACGACGACGGGCATCGCCTGGATCGTCGCCGCCATGGTGGTGGGTGGGAGTATCGGCCTCTACGCCGCGCGTACTGTGCAGATGACGCAGATGCCCGAGCTGGTGGCGCTGATGCACAGCCTGGTCGGCCTCGCCGCCATGCTCGTCGGCTTCGCGAATTACATCGATCCCGCGGCCTCAACCCACCTTTCGGGCGCGGAGAAGACCATCCACGAGGTGGAAATCTATATCGGCATCCTCATCGGCGCTGTCACCTTCTCAGGTTCCCTCATCGCCTTCGGCAAGCTGTCGGGCAAAATCGGCGGCAAGCCGCTGCTGCTGCCCGCCCGGCACTGGCTTAATCTGGCGGGGCTTTTGGGGGTGATCTGGTTCGGGCGAGAGTTCCTGCATGCGGCGTCGGTGACGGATGGCATGACGGCGCTGACCGTCATGACGGTGATTGCGCTGCTCTTCGGCATTCACATGGTGATGGCCATCGGCGGCGCCGACATGCCGGTTGTGGTGTCCATGCTGAATAGCTACTCCGGCTGGGCGGCGGCGGCGACGGGCTTCATGCTCTCCAATGATTTGCTGATCGTCACCGGCGCGCTGGTGGGTTCCAGCGGCGCGATTCTCTCCTACATCATGTGTGCGGCGATGAACCGGCATTTCTTGAGCGTCATCGCCGGCGGTTTCGGCACCGGCGGCGGCACGCCGGCCAAAGCAGGCGATGCTGCGCAGCCGGCGGGCGAAGTGGTCGCAGTGAATGCGGCCGAGACCGCGGAACTGCTGCGCGAAGCCAAGAACGTCATCATCGTGCCGGGCTACGGTATGGCCGTGGCGCAGGCCCAGCACACGGTGTACGAGATCACCAAGTATTTACGCGAGCAAGGCATCAACGTGCGCTTCGGCATCCATCCCGTGGCCGGCCGCATGCCCGGCCATATGAACGTGCTGCTCGCCGAAGCCAAGGTGCCCTACGACATCGTGTTCGAGATGGACGAGCTCAACGAAGACTTTCCGCAGACCGATGTCGCCATGGTGATCGGCGCCAACGACATCGTAAACCCCGCCGCGCAAGACGACCCCACCAGCCCCATCGCCGGCATGCCGGTACTGGAAGTCTGGAAAGCCAAAACCTCCGTCGTCATGAAGCGCAGCATGGCCTCGGGCTACGCCGGCGTCGACAATCCACTCTTCTACAAAGACAACAACCGCATGCTCTTCGGCGATGCTAAAAAGATGCTGGACGAAGTGCTGGTGGCGTTGAAGAGTTGAGTGGACAGCGCTAAAGGCTAACCGCCTCTCGCGCATGCACGCGCCTCAATGTCGAGGCAATCGGCCTGGAAGCCAAGCTGGATGCGCCTTCCAGGCCGGTGGCCCAGCCATTGAGGGTAGATTCAACTACGAAATGCGACTTGTTCGAATGTGCGGGGGCGGCTCTGCCTGACTATGACCACGATACGGTTTTTAGGATTATTACCCCAACCAAGCGCCGAGGCGTGCGTGGAATATGAAAAGTGGTCCCGCGAAAGTGCTTATCTCTGCGCGGATTTTAGTGGCAGAGAGGGTTTGGCAGGCGCTTAGCGCTTATTGAGCCTTGCATAACTCGCGACACTCACCACCATCCCGCTCGCCCTGAGCTTGTCGAAGAGCTTCGACGGGGTCAGCCCGAACTGTGTTTGTCGTGAATTTCTGAAACATCAATAATTATTGCCAGCTTCACCACACAAAGAACACCGTGTACCAAACCGTCGCCATTAGCGCAGAAGGCAGGCATAGCATCAGGCCGGCGATGGCACGACGCGCCAAGGTGGTGGGCGCAGCGGCGACGCGACGCAGACCCAAGTAAACCGACCAGCCGATTGCTGCGATCAGCAGGGCGGCGCGCACGTCGCTGACCCAGCCGAAGATAATGCCATCGGCTTTGAGCAGCGTCACGGTGAGCATGGAAAGGCCGAGGAAGGCGCCAATGCCGGCGATGGGGATGAGCGTCATGGCCAGCACTTTCCAGTCGGTGTTCGCCGCTTTCAACACGCGGCCAGCAAGCGTGACGCAGAGCAGGATGGCGCTGCCCAGGGTGACGGCCACGCCGCCGATGTAGGCGAGGATGCACAGGCCGTCCAGCCAGGTGAACACGTCCGACGCTTCGGGGTAGTGGGTGAGTAGCCACCACGGTGCGTTGTCTTCGAGCAGCCAGTAGCTGTCGTGCGCGATCAACCATTCGGCAGCGGCGGTTTTCAGGGCGATGAACCAGGGGCTCAGCGTCCATTGAAAAGCGCCGACCGCCACGCCCAGCACGCCGTAGATGAGCAGCAACGCTTCAGAGCGTGTGACGTCCTTGGGTTGTAGGGCCAGGACTTCGCGATTGGGCGAGCGCGACGACAGCGCGATGGCGTCGCGGTGGCCGCTGCAACGCCCGCAGGAATGGCAATCCGAGCCGCCTTTCATGTGACGCAAATCGATCAATGGCGCGCAGTCGATGCTGGCAACGCGGCCGGTCTGGCGCTTCCAGGCTTCTTCATTCACACGGAAATGCACGGGTGCGAGCTTGGCGAGCAACCCGAAGACGCCGTTGGCCGGGCAGAGATAGCGGCACCACACACGCTTGCCTTTGCCATAGACGTAACCCACGCTGATAGCACCGAGCGTCGAGCCGCCAAGGATGAGCATGACCGCTTTCGGGTATTCGTACACGCTGATGAGTTGACCGTAGACCGTCGTCATGACGAAAGCGAAGAAGGGCCAGCCGCTCCAGCGCATCCAGCGCGGTATGGCGCGACCGAGACCGCGACGGCTGACGAATTCGGTGAGCGAGCCCTCGGGGCACAGCGTGCCGCACCAGACGCGACCCATCAGCATCATGCTCAGCATGACGAAGGGCCACCAGATGCCCCAGAAGAGGAATTGCGCCAGCAGGGTGAGGTTGTTCAAGATGCTGGCGCCCTGTGCCGGTAGCGGCAGGAAAGCTGGCGTGATCACCAACGCGAAATAGAACAGCACTACACACCATTGCGCGGCGCGAATCAGCCTGCCATGCCGGCGCATGGCGTCGCCCAGGCGTTGCAGCAAGGGGGATGGGTGTGGTGCAAGCGTAGCGGTGGCGGTGGGTGCGTTCATGCTATTTCGCGATGACCTCGAGCTTGGCGGTTTCGGCGTGGAATTCGCCGATGAAGTGATAGGTGCCCGGCTTCAGGTTGTTGATGACCACGAAGGAGCTGGCGCCGGCGGCGATGACTTTTTCGATACGCAGATCGGCACTCTCGAATTCTTCCGGGCCGGGGCCTTCGTTTTTGATGACGATCTTGATGCGTTTGCCGGCCGGCACTGCCAGTTGTGCGGGCGTGAAACGGCCATTCTTGGCGACGACGCTGAAAGTGGGCAGCTCTTCCGCGCGCACTGTCAAGGGGACGAGCGCACTACAGAGCATCATGCCGAGGAGGAAATATTTTTTCATGGCGCTCATACTCAGTAGGACACCCGTGCGCGCAGACTCACCACTTTTACGCTGGATGCGGCTTCGTTGCCGCCGGGATTGGCGATGTACTGGAAATCTGGCGAGACATCCACCTGCTTGTTGAGGCGGAAGCGGTAATACAGCTCGGCGATGCGCTCCCAGCCGCTGGCGGCATAGGCGTAGTCCGGTATGCCGTCGCCATTGGCATCGACGGTGAGCGAGTTGCTGTGGAATTCGCTGCTGGTGCGCAGGAAGCCGGCGGCGATGCCGACGCTATCGGCGCCACGTCCCCAGTCGTTGCCGGCGAACTCGGCGCCCAAAGTGAGGGCACGATCGAAGCGCACCTGGCCTTTGATCTGATGACCGTAGCGGGCGAAGAGCGTGGTGGAATCGCCAACGCGCTGATCGGCGGAGAGGCCAACGCCGGTGTGGCGTCGGGTCGTGCCGTCAAAATCGCTGGCATGGGCATTGCTCCAGCCATAAACCCGATAGTTGCCAGGAAGACCAGCGAAGCGTTGCGTGGTGTCGAATTGGGCGATGACGAAAGGCTGGCCCGGCGAGCCGGAGAAATTCGCGCCGTTGCTTGATCCGAAAATACCCAGCGAGACGCCGTAGCTCTCCGGACGCGAGTGCTGATTGGCGTAGGCTATGACGGCGCCCGGCGAGAAGCCGTAGCGATCCGCACCGACGTCGCCGCCGGAATCGAGCAGCGGGTTGTGCACGAAGGCGTTGTTGAGAAACTTAATGGATTCGTCGTCGGCCGCCACGTTCTGATCGAAGAAGACGAAGGGGTCGATCTTGCCCAGCGTGACGTGTAAATGCTCGCGCGAATGCGCTTTGTAGCCGCCGAAGGGCAGTGGTATCTTCACCTGGTACCACGCCTGCGCGAGGATGGCAAAGGAATCGTCGGGCGTGGCGCTGACTACCTGAAAAGCGGTGGTGTTGGCTGAGCTGGTGTAAGTGGAAACCAAGCCGATGCCATTGCCCTGACCCAGGCGCACCTGCGCAAAAAGACTGCCTTCCGCGTCGCCGATTTTGCCGCCCGGCAAGGAGACAGCGATGTCACCTCGATAGTTGCTGCGCGTTTCGCGACTGCCGGCAGCCGAGCCGCCGCTATTCACACCTTGCACCACACCTGTCAGGCTGGTGCTCACCGAAATGCCTTCCAGGGCTTCGACTCGTCGCGCCTGTTTCAGTATGGAGAGCGCCTGGTATTCCACGGCTTTAAGGCGCGTCGCCAGATCCGGCTCTTTGTCGCTGATGCGTTCGGTAGTAAGGGCTTTTTCCAGTTGCTTGTTATTTTCTTCAATCACCTGCAAACGGGTTTCCGCCGCAGCGTTACTCGTGACGCGCTGTTCCAGCTCGCGATTGCGCGTTTCAAGTTTTTCCACGCGTTCGTTGAGCTTGCGCAGTTCAGCGATCAGGGTGGCGTAATTGCCGTCTTTGGCGAGCACTGGGGCGGCGGCGCACAGCGTAGCCAGGCCGGCCACCAGCAAGGCTGGACTCAGAGGCCACATTTCAGTAGCCGCCTTTTTTGCCTACGCCGGCATAGGTAAATTCCCATTCGACATCGAAGGCCTTGGGCCAGGGACGCACGCCGGTGGCGCGGTCGGTGTGACGGCCGTAGTGCTGGCCATCCATGTTTTCTTTGGCGTTGGGCGGGTAGAGGGTGAATTTCACTTTGTACTTGCCCGGCCCTTTGAGCTTGACGTTGTCGCCATAGTGCGGGCCGTCGCTGGCGACCATGGGCATCATGTCGCCCTTGATAACTTCGCCGCTGGGCTGTTTGGTGAGCTCGTATTTCACAAGCAGAAAGGGCACCCACTCGCCCTCCTTGTAGCCATTGGGATTACTGGCCAGGGCGTGGATGTCGGCCTCGATGTGGATGTCGCTTTCGGTGGCCTTGCGCATATGGCCTTCGGGCTCCATCTCCACCGGCTGTAGATAGACGGCGCCGATTTCCATGCCGGCCATGTTCTGCGGCGCGCCGATGGGGTATTCGAGCGCTTGCACCGATGGCGAGAGGGCGAACCCCAACACGAAACCGGCGGCCATTATTTTTCGCGACATAGTTGCTCCTGTTTAAATATGAATGATAACTATTCGCATTATGATGCTATATAGTGGTGTGCGCGTCAAGGTCTTTGTGCGGCTTGTTTGCGCTGGATCAAGCGGAAAGGCGCTTTAGACCCGGCGGGTATAATTACTTTTTTAAGAGGAACTGCAATGAATCTCGACCGCGTCAGCTCGGGCCACGACCTGCCCAACGACTTCAACGTCATCATCGAAATCCCGATGAATGCCGACCCCATCAAATACGAGGTCGATAAGGAAACCGGTGCCATGTTTGTCGACCGCTTTATGTCAACGGCCATGCATTACCCCTGCAACTACGGCTATATCCCGCACACGCTCTCCGACGACGGTGACCCGGTCGACGTGTTGGTGTTGAGCCCAGTGCCGCTTATCACCGGCGTGGTGGTGCGCTGCCGGCCCGTCGGCATGCTCAAGATGGACGATGAAGCCGGCGGCGACGCCAAGGTGCTGGCGGTGCCCGTCGATAAGCTCACCAGCCTTTATCGCGATATCGAATCGCCGCGCGATCTGCCGGAGATGGTGCTGTCGCGCATCACGCACTTCTTCGAGCATTACAAGGATCTTGAGCCGGGAAAATGGGTGAAAGTACAAGGCTGGGTGGGGGCGGAAGAAGCCAAGACGGAAATCACTGACGGCGTCGCGCGTTGGAGTGGCGCAGTCAAGAAGCCGATGTTCTGATGCGTCTTAAGATCGCCGTCGCTCAGATCAACTGCACGGTCGGCGACCTCGCTGGCAATGCGCAGAAGATCGCCGATTACGCCGCGCGCGCGCAGGCCGCCGGGGCCGATCTGCTTGTCACACCGGAGTTGTCGTTGTGCGGCTACCCACCGGAAGACCTCTTATTGCGGCCGGATTTCTATCACGCCTGCCAGCGCGAACTTGCGGCGCTGGCTTCCCGCCTTGAAGGCATCGCAGGCATTGCAGTCATCGTCGGCCACCCCTTGCAGGAAGGCGAAGACAGCTACAACGCTGCGTCGTTGCTGCGAGACGGCGCCGTCAGTGAGACCTATCGCAAGCGCCGCCTGCCTAACTACGAAGTGTTCGACGAGCAGCGCTATTTTGTGCCCGGCTTCGAGCCCTGCGTCATTGACGTCAAGGGCCTGCGTTGCGGTATCAACATTTGCGCCGACGTATGGGAGGAAGGCGCCGCCGAAGCCGCGCGCGCGGCTGGTGCTGAAGTGCTGCTGGTGCTCAACGCCTCGCCTTATCACCTCAGCAAGCAGGCCACTCGCTACGAGGTACTGCGCGAGCGCATAGCCGGCATCGGCATCCCGGTGATTTACACCAATATGGTGGGGGGGCAAGACGAGCTGGTGTTCGACGGCGCTTCCTTCGCCCTAGATCGGCACGGTCGCTTGACGCACCAGTTGCCGCAATATATCGAGGCGCTGGCCATCATCGACGTTGTCGACGGTGACGTTCAGCCCGGCGCTGTGGTGATGGGGCTTCCCTTGGAGGCCGAGGTCTATGAAGCGCTAACGCTGGGCGTGCGCGATTACCTGGGCAAGAACGGCTTTCCTGGCGCCATCATCGGCTTGTCCGGCGGCATCGATTCGGCGCTGACCTTGGCGATCGCGGTGGATGCATTGGGCGCGGACAAAGTGCGGGCGGTGATGTTGCCCTCTCCCTACACCGCACAGATGAGTCTGGATGATGCTCGCACTATTGCGAAAAATCTCGGTGTGCGCTACGACGAAATTCCGATCGAGCCGGCAATGCAGACTTTCGCCAACATGCTGGCCGATGAGTTCAAGGGCTTGCCCGCTGACACCACCGAAGAAAATCTCCAGGCGCGCATTCGCGGCATGATCCTCATGGCGCTCTCCAATAAGTACGATTCCATCGTGCTCACCACTGGCAACAAGAGCGAAATGGCGGTGGGTTATGCCACGCTCTATGGCGACATGGCGGGCGGCTTCGCCGTCATCAAAGACATTTACAAGACCCTGGTTTATCGCCTAGCGCGCTACCGCAACACGCTGTCGGCGGTGATTCCCGAGCGCATCATCACGCGGGCGCCTTCGGCGGAACTCAAGCCCGACCAGACCGACCAGGACACACTACCGCCCTACGAGGTACTCGACGCTATCATCGAGGCCTACATGGAACACGACCTCAGTCCGCGCGAGATCGTCGCCGCCGGCTATGCCGAAGCAGACGTGCGGCGCACGGTGACGATGCTCAAGCGCAGCGAATACAAACGCCGCCAGTCGCCGGTCGGCATACGGGTTACGCGCCGAGGGTTTGGCAAGGATTGGCGATATCCGATAACATCGGCTTACGTCGACGAGTGGTGAGCACAGCCACTGATGCGGCTTCGGCACATTGACACCGAGGGATTACTCAAATGAAAAAAATCGAAGCGATTATCAAGCCTTTCAAACTCGACGAAGTACGCGAAGCGTTGTCGGAAGTGGGCGTGACCGGCCTTACCGTCACCGAAGTCAAAGGCTTCGGTCGCCAGAAGGGCCACACCGAGCTTTATCGCGGCGCGGAATACGTCGTGGATTTTCTGCCCAAGATCAAAATCGAAGTGGTCGTTGGTGACAGTAGCGTAGAAGCCGCCATCGAAGCCATCATCAAAGCCGCCCGCACCGGCAAGATCGGTGACGGCAAGATATTCGTCACCTCGGTCGAGCAGATCGTGCGCATCCGCACGGGTGAAACGGACGAAGCTGCTATCTGACCGTCTTGATGTCAGAGCAGCTTCACTTTGCTCAGATGACTGAAGACACGCAGCGTGGTGGCTATACCTACTACGTCTCTGACGAAGACCTGAAGCGCTACGGTGAGTTATCCATGGAGGATCGCCTGCGCTGGGTTGATGAGCTGCGGCTGTTCATCCTCGAAACTGAGACGCCCGAAACGCGCGAGCGCCGCGAGCGGCTGCGGCGCGGCGAAACCATCGTTTAGAGTCACATGGACCAGGAGAAGGGCGTGAATATGATAGTGAAAGACCTGACCCCATGCTCGGATGCAGAGGCGCATCCGAAAAAATTTCGCAGAGGTGAAATGTGACAATGAAAGACCGGATATTCCCCTGCTCGCAAAATTTCCTTTCAAATTTCTCTCTGCGCCAATTTCTGCTCAGCTTGCTTATCTTGGTCGCAAGTATTGTGTGGATTTCTGAAGCCAATGCTTGCGAAGCAATAGATGGCAAATTTGCTCACTCTGGAGAGCTATTAACAACAAGTGATCAGGTGGCGGGTAGGATGTCAAAATCGCTTGCGACAATGCTGGATGTTGCATATGAGAAAAAAGTTGGCGATCCTTTGACTGTGGCACTGCTAGTCAATGTTGATGCTGGGAATAAAACAATTACCGTTGCCCATCAGCTAACTATTGGGCGCGACGAATATGTCAGAAAGCATATGGTGGTGCGAGATGTTGAATGTATCGGAGACGACTGGTTGTATGAAATACACGGTACAACGTCTGCGGACGGGGCGTACCGAAGTTACTCGAAACGAGTGTTTTTCAAAGTTGTACCAAATGGGGAATTATTGGTGCGAAGAGAAATGACAATTGAAAGAGGGATATTGTTTCGCGACAAAACCTCTTATTACGTCACAGCGAAGTTTCCTCCAACCGACTAAACCGTAACGGCGAGCATGAAAAAAAGTTCTAGGACCACATTAATTCCGCCACGCAGTTTTTCGGCTACAATTCCTCGTAGAAGGGCATTCAGCGCGCTTCTTCATGGGGAGCGTCAAAAATTTTGGCGGAAATTATGGTTCACGGCTTTGCATTAAAGCCACTGGATTCCCGCTTTCGCGGGAACGACAGATCATCACCCAAATAATCTGCGCCCATTCGCGCTCATCCGCAAAATCCGCGTCGACGACTTACTTCTTTTTCGCCACCTTTAGTAACACCACTACCGCTCCCGCACCACCTTCCGCGGTGCGCGCCTGGCAGTAGGCCAGCACCTCGGTGCGTTGTATCAGCTAGCCTTTCACCAAGCCCTTCAACACTGGCTCGCGTCCCGGCGAGTTGTGGCCTTTGCCATGTACAACGCGAACGCAGCGCAGGCCGCGCTGGTATACTTCGGCGAGGACATGATTTCGCTCAAATCTGCGACTGGCCGCGTCCAAGACGAGGCCGATATTACCCACCTCGAAAGGTTGCGTTCGGATGGCTGTGCGGAGTGCACGCGGTGGCTACACCCACTATGTCTCGGACGAGGACCTGACGCGTTTTGGTGAGTTGTCCATGGAAGGTCGACTGCGTTGGGTCGATGAATTGCGACTATTCATTCTTGTGGCCGAGACACAGGAGACTCGTAAGCGCCGCTAGCGGCTGCGGTGCGGCGACACCATTGTTTAGTTCATAGTCGGTCTTCGCTTGAGCGCCTCGGCGCTGTCGAGTACGCGGTGGGCAGCTAAGATTCCAGCCCGGTCTTGAGGTTTGGATGTGATTTTGCAAGACCTGGCCCTGACGCTAGAGACCCAAAGGCGCCGCCCGCTTCGAAGCCATCCACTTCAACCACGCCGATACCGCACCGACACCGTCCGCGCCGCCTATCGGTTGGCGGTGAACGAGTTCAACGGGCTGGCCAGCGTGCGACTGGTGCTGGAGCACATCGAAGCCGCCTGAGCGGCATATCGCTCGCGTAGACCATGCTTGACACCCGCACCCTCTAAAGCTTTTCCCTGCCGTGCCGTAAATACTGATATCCGGGGTCAGAAATCCGGGGTCGTTGTAAGCATTATTTTCAGAACAGATAGCTCTGCTCGACAAACTATGGCTGCTTTGGTCCCAAAGACACCCCATCAGGTGGAAAGGGCTAAATCATGCTTAAGGTAACGAAATCAACGCACATCACCGCCTCGCCCAAGAGAGTGTACGACTATCTTATTCAGCCGGCCAATTTAAGCGATTACTGGAACAATGTGGAGGTCGAGCACATCGAACCATTGGCCAATGGCGGCTTTCGTACCCGCTGGATTTACAAGATGGCGGGCCTGCGATTTAGAGGTACGGGTGAAACGACCGAGTGTGTGGTCAATGAAAAAATCGTCGATGAAATAAAAGGTGGCCTCGATAGTCTTCAAGTATGGACGCTGCAAGCAACGCCCTCCGGCACAAAGGCTACTTTTGCCGTGGAATATGCGGTACATATTCCATTGATTGGTCGCTTGATCGAAAAGTTGTTAGCCCGGATAAATGAGCGCGACGGAGACAAATTGATCAGCACGCTCAAGCAGAGAATGGAAGCTTGAAGAGGGAATTGTTTGGGTCCACGTCGCGACGTTGAGCCTCATCGCCGTGCGCTTGGCTGGCGACAGCGTTGTCTGAAATCGTAAACTTTGGCGTTGCTACGCTACGTATCCCACGCGGTGTCGATGAGTTTGGTCGCTCACCTATGCACACACCTACGCCACACACCGAAGGATGACCCGACGTCATATGCCAAGAATCCGAGTTGAGGAACGAAAGTAGGCTGGTTCGATGAGAAAAAAAGTTCCAGGCTCGCATCAATTCCGTCATGCGATTTTTCGGCGAAAATTCATCGTAGAACGCCATTCGGTGAGCTTCTCCATGGGGCGCATAAAAATTTTTGCGGAAAATATGGCTCACGGCGGGGTTGCGTTAAAGCCACTGGGTTCCCGCTTTTGCGGGAACGACAGATCATCATCCGAGGAATCCGCACTCATCCGCTAAATCCGCGTCGACGATTTACTTCTTTTTCGCCGCCTTCAGCAACACCACCACCGCACCCGCGCCGCCTTCCGCAGTGCGCGCCTGGCAGTAGGCCAGCACCTCGGTGCGTTGCATCAGCCAGCCTTTCACCAAGCCTTTTAACACCGGCTCGCGACCGGGCGAGTTGTAGCCTTTGCCGTGCACGACGCGGACGCAGCGCAGGCCGCGCTGGTGGACTTCGGCGAGAAAATTAGCCAGCAACGTGCGTGCTTCGTCGCGGGTGCTGCCATGCAAGTCGAGGTGATCCTGCACCACCCAGCGACCGCGCCGCAGATCGCGCAGCACCGTGCGCGCGAGTCCCGGACGCAGGAAAGCCGCCTCGTCGCCGCCTTCGAGCATGATATCCAGCGGCGCGGGCGTGAGCGATTCCGCCAGCGCGGTGGCTTCATCGAGCAGGGGGCTGCGTGGAATGGCCGGCGGCAGCGGTGCTTCGTGGTGGATTTTGTCGTGGACGATCGGCCATGCACCGGCCGCCGCTTGCAGAAACAGCGCGCGCTCCTCGTCAGTCGGAGCGAGGGGTGCGCGCCGTTTGGTCACGATCTGGTCACAATCAGCTCACAATCAGCTCAGCCCAAGGTCGTCGAGATATTTCTCGGCGTCCAGCGCGGCCATGCAGCCGGTCGCGGCGCTGGTGACGGCCTGCTTGTAGATTTGATCCTGTACGTCGCCGGCGGCGAAAACACCGGGGATGCTGGTCTGCGTGGCGTTGCCGGCGAGGCCCGCTTGGGTGACGAGGTAGCCGTTATCCATCTTGAGTTGGCCTGCAAAAATATCGGTGTTGGGCTTGTGGCCGATGGCGATGAAGACGCCTTGCAGGGCGATGTCCTTGGTGGTGCCGGTCTTGAGGTTTTTCGCGCGCATGCCAGTCACGCCGGACTTGTCGCCCAGCACTTCATCGAGCGTGCTGTCGAGTTCCAGCGCGATGTTGCCGCTCTTCACTTTTTCCATGAGTTTGTCGATCATGATTTTCTCGGCGCGGAATTTTTCGCGTCTATGCACCAGCGTCACCTTTTTGGCGATGTTGGCGAGGTAGAGCGCTTCTTCCACCGCCGTGTTGCCGCCGCCGATGACGGCGACTTCCTGGCCTTTATAGAAAAAGCCATCACACGTCGCGCAGGCCGAGACGCCCTTGCCGGCAAACGTTTCTTCCGAGGGCAGGCCCAGATATTTCGCGGTGGCGCCGGTGGCGATGATGAGCGCATCGCAGGTGTAGGTGCCGGCATCGCCGATGAGCGTGAAGGGCTTCTCCGTCAGTTTGGCGGTGTGGATGTGGTCGAAAATGATTTCGGTGTTGAAGCGCTCGGCGTGCTTCTGGAAGCGCTCCATCAGCGCCGGGCCCTGCACACCGTCGGCGTCCGCCGGCCAGTTATCCACGTCGGTGGTGGTGGTCAGTTGGCCGCCCTGGGCCATGCCAGTGATCAGCACGGGCTTGAGGTTGGCGCGGGCGGCATAGACGGCGGCCGTGTAGCCGGCGGGGCCGGAGCCGAGGATGAGTAGGCGGGCGTGGCGGGTAGTGGCTGTGCTCATGATGGGTTTCCGGCGTCGTGGGATTGGGGAAATTATACTTGAGGCTTACTTGAGGCTCACTTGAGGGCAAAGGTCGAAATCTCAAGGCATGTCGGCGCGAGCCGAGGGGTGAATCCCGTATAATCAATCCGCCGTCTTGCCTGAGCAGCGACGACGGGCAATAAAACCTGAAGAACATTTTGTCCGGCCAGGACCGCTTGGTCCAAGGTCCCATTTTTGAGAGGGAACACGTATGCCGCCTGGAGCCAGCGTTACTGTCGATGCCCTGCGTACCCTGCCGATTTTCGAGTCGTTAGCGATTGAGCGCCTGGTGCCGATCGCCCGCGTTGCAGTGGCGCGCAAGATGCCGCGCGGCACCACTGTGCTGCGTGCCGGCGACCACACCGATTACGTCTATTTGATCCTCGCTGGCAACATCAAGGTGCTGGTGTCCGACGAAGAGGGCCGCGAAGTGATTCTCTCTAATCTCGGGCCGGGCGAATTCTTCGGCGAGATGGGTGTGCTGGACGACAACCCGCGTTCGGCCACCGTCCTCACGGTCAGCGCTTGCGAACTGGTGGTGATTGCCAAAGCCGACTTCAAACGCTGCCTGGCGGAAAACTTCGATGTGTCGCTTTACATCATGCGCAATCTGGTCAAGCGGCTGCGCACCGCCGACCGGCAGATTGAAAGCCTGGCGCTGATGGACGTATATGGTCGCGTCGCCCGGCTGTTGATGGAAATGGCGGAAGACGAAAACGGCACCAAAGTCGTCATGCGCAAGATATCCAAGCAGGATATCGCCAAAATGATTGGCGCCTCGCGCGAAATGGTCAGCCGCGTCATGAAGGATCTGTCGCAGCAGGGCTTGATCGAAGAAGGCAATGGCCGCATTGTGTTGCGCGAGAAGATCGCCTTAGCCTGAGTCGGTCGAATATCTGTGAGCATTACAGAAAAGTCCGCCCACCAGCCCCTGCCAGAAAAAATTGTTGCGCTTCTACAGGAGGCGCGCTGGCTGGTGCTGGCTACCGTGGCCTTGTATGTCGGGCTCATCCTCTTCGGCTATAACAAGGCCGATCCGGGCTGGTCGCATGCGGCGCAGGTCGAACGCGTGACCAATCCCGGCGGGCGTTTCGGCGCCTGGCTGGCTGACCTTTTGCTGTCCTTGTTCGGTGTGTCGGCCTGGTGGTGGGTGCTATTTCTGTTGCTCACCGTCGTCTGGGGCTATCGCCGGCTCGACGGTTTTTTCAGTACGGATCGCCGTCCCTTCCTGTTCGCGCTTTCCGGCTTCATCGTCGTGCTGGTCTCGTCCGGCGGCATTGAGGCGCTGCGTTTCTACAGCATGAAGAAGCCGCTGCCGGCCGATCCGGGCGGCATGCTGGGGCACGAGGCCGGCCGCTTATTCGCCCAGTTCTTCGGCTACACAGGCGGCACGCTGATCCTGCTCGCGTTGCTGGCGGCCGGAGTGACGCTTTTGACCGGCTTGTCCTGGCTGACCTTCGCGGAGCGCTTCGGTGGGCTGCTGGAGCGCAGCTGGTTGGGTGCTAACAACCTCTATCAGCGTTGGCAGGATAGGCGCATCGGCCGCGTTGTTGCTGAGCGGCGCGAAGCCGTGGTGGAAGTCGAGCGCAAGCGCTTTGAAGAATTCCACACCGAGCCCATCCACATCGAGTTGGCCGATTTGGAAATCCCCAAGTCGAAGCGGCGCGAAAAAGAGCGTCAGGCGCCACTCTTCCACGACATGCCGGGCGGTGCGCTGCCACCGCTGCATCTGCTGGAGGAGCCGACCCAGGATGCCGAGCCGCCTTCGGCGGAAACGCTGGAATTCACCTCGCGCCTGATCGAACGCAAGCTCGCCGACTTTGGTGTGCAGGTGAAGGTGCTGGCGGCCTACCCCGGCCCGGTCATCACACGCTACGAAATCGAGCCGGCAGTGGGCGTCAAGGGCGCACAGATTGTGAATCTGGTGAAGGACATCGCCCGCGCGCTGTCGGTGGTGAGTGTGCGCGTGGTGGAAACCATTCCCGGCAAATCCTGCATGGGGCTGGAGATACCCAACCCCAAGCGCCAAACGGTGCGCCTTTCCGAGATACTCGGCTCCAAGGCTTATCACGATATGCATTCGCCATTGGCGCTGACTTTGGGCAAGGATATCGGCGGCCTGCCCGTAGTGGTCGATCTCGCCAAAATGCCACATCTCCTGGTGGCGGGTACCACCGGCTCGGGCAAATCGGTCGGCATCAACGCCATGATTCTGTCGCTGGTTTATAAGTCTGAGCCGTCGGACGTGCGCCTGATTCTGGTCGACCCCAAGATGTTAGAGCTGTCGGTCTACGAAGGCATTCCGCATCTGCTGGCGCCGGTGGTCACCGACATGAAGCATGCCGCCAATGCCTTGAATTGGTGTGTGGCGGAAATGGATAGGCGCTATCGCTTCATGTCGGCGCTGGGCGTGCGTAATCTGGCCGGCTACAACGGCAAGATCAAGGACGCGGCGAAAAACGACACGAGTATTCCCAATCCATTTTCCATCACGCCGGAAAGCCCCGAGCCGCTGACGGCGCTACCGCATGTGGTGGTCATCATCGACGAGCTGGCCGACATGATGATGGTGGTCGGCAAAAAGGTCGAAGAGCAGATTGCGCGCTTGGCACAGAAGGCACGCGCAGCGGGCATCCATTTGATCCTTGCGACACAACGGCCTTCGGTGGATGTCATTACCGGTCTCATCAAGGCGAATATTCCGACGCGCATTTCCTTCCAGGTATCCAGCAAGATTGATTCGCGCACCATCCTCGACCAAATGGGCGCTGAGGCCTTGCTCGGGCAGGGCGACATGCTCTACCTCGCGCCCGGCACTGGCTTGCCGGTACGCGTGCATGGCGCTTTTGTCGCGGACGCCGAGGTGCATCGCGTGGTGGACTACCTCAAGCAGGCCGGCCCGCCAGAGTATGTGGAAGGCATACTCGACGCGCCCGGCGGCGAGGGTGAGGACGGTTTCACCGGCGAAGGTGGTGAGGGTGGCAGTAACGGCGAGGCCGATCCACTCTATGACCAGGCTGTGGAAGTGGTGCTGAAAACGCGCCGACCTTCGATCTCGTTGGTGCAGCGCCATTTGCGCATCGGCTACAACCGCGCTGCGCGGCTGATCGAACAAATGGAACGCGCCGGCCTGGTTTCCACCATGGGCAACAACGGCAACCGCGAAGTCCTCGCACCGGCGAGAGAAAGTTAAATGCGATGAAACTAAAGCAGTTAACCACGGAGAACACTGAGAAAGGTTTTTCGGTTTTCTCCATGCCCTCCGGGTACTCCCTGGTTCAAGTTTTTTGTCTTTTGTGCGCTCTCCTACCGGCGCTCGCACAAGCCTCGGCCCTCGACAAGCTGAAGTCTTTCGTCGAGAACACCAAGAGCGGCAAAGCAACCTTCACGCAGACGGTCGTTGCGAAGAGCGGGCGCAAGCCGCAGGTGGCCTCGGGCACCATGATGTTTTCGCGGCCCGGCAAATTCCGCTGGGTGTATGAGCAGCCTTACTACCAACTGATCGTTGGCGATGGCGAAAAACTGTGGATTTACGACCGTGATTTGAATCAGGTGACGTCCAAGAAACTGGCCACCAGCCTGGGCTCCAGCCCTGCCGCGCTCTTGGCCGGCAATAACGAACTGGAAAAAAACTTCAATCTCAAGGAAGGCGCCGCGGAAGGGGATATTGAATGGGTGGACGCCCAGCCGAAAACGGCGGACACCTCGTTTGAATTCATGCGCATCGGTTTCGCCGGCGATACGCTGAGAGCGATGGAACTGCGTGATAACTTTGGTCAGACGACGCGGCTCATATTCAGCCAGTTCGAGCGCAATCCCACACTCGCCGCCAGCCAGTTTCATTTCACGCCACCCAAAGGCGCCGACGTGCTTGGCGAATAGCGGAGTTACGCGTGAGCGCCATGATCCAGGCAGGTAGGGTGGGCAGCGTTGCTGCCCACGCGGTTTGCGTGGCTCGATGAACCGACTTCGCTCGATTAGGGAATGCGTGGGCAGCAGAGCTGCCCACCCTACGGGCCGGTGTCGCGTATTGGTGAATATTACGGTGTATAGGCGGTGAGCGATCTCTTCCAGGCCAAGCCGCAGGCGCCGCTGGCCGAGCTGCTGCGGCCCGGCACCTTGGATGAAGTCGTCGGCCAGCGTGACTTGCTCGGGCCGGGCCGCCCGCTGCGTCTGGCCTTCGAATCGCGCACACCGCATTCGATGATTCTGTGGGGCCCGCCAGGCGTGGGCAAGACGACGCTTGCGCGGCTGATGGCGCAGGCCTTCGACGCGGAATTCATCGCCATCTCTGCGGTGTTTTCCGGCGTCAAAGACATCCGTGAGGCAGTGCAGCGCGCCGAACTCACGCTGGCACAAACCGGCCGTCGCACCATTCTCTTCGTCGACGAAGTGCATCGCTTCAACAAAGCGCAGCAGGATGCTTTCCTGCCGTATGTCGAGCAAGGCTTGCTGACCTTCATTGGCGCTACCACGGAGAATCCATCCTTCGAATTGAACAGCGCCTTGCTCTCCCGCGCCTCTATTTACGTGCTGAAAAGCCTCACCGAAGACGAGCTGGGTCAGCTGTTCGACCGCGCCCGTAAGCACGCTTTCAGCGAGCTGGTGTTCGAAGATCAAGCACGGCAACGCCTCATCGGTCTGGCCGATGGCGATGCGCGCCGTTTGCTCAACGCGCTGGAAATCATGCATACAGCGGCGACCAGCAGCGATCTTACGGTCGTCACGGCGGATTTCGTACAGGACGCGCTGGCGAAAAATCTGCGTCGCTTCGACAAGGATGGTGATGCCTTCTACGATCAGATCTCCGCCCTGCACAAAGCCGTGCGCGGCTCTGACGCCGATGCCTCGCTCTACTGGCTGGTGCGCATGTTGGATGGCGGCGCCGATCCGCTCTATATCGGTCGGCGCATCGTGCGCATGGCGGTCGAAGACATCGGCCTCGCCGATCCGCGCGCCATGGACATCGCGCTCAATGCCGTGGCGATTTACGAGCGCCTCGGCACCCCCGAGGGCGAGCTGGCGCTGGCCGAAGCGGTGATCTTCATGGCCTGCGCGGCGAAGTCGAACGCGGTTTACGTCGCGTATAATTCCGCGCGCAAATTCGTCTCCGGGGATCAGTCGCGCGAAGTGCCCGTGCATCTGCGTAATGCGCCCACCAAGCTGATGAAGGAACTCGGCTACGGGCACGAATACCGCTACGCGCACGACGAGCCCGAAGCCTACGCCGCCGGGGAAACCTATCTTCCGGATGGCATGGCCAAGCCGGCGTGGTACAAACCGAGCGGGCGCGGGCTCGAAGCGAAAATTGCAGAGAAGCTGGCGCATCTGCGCGAACTCGATCGCAAGGCAAAAGGCAAGTAGAACTCACGCGGCCGGCAGGCCAAGAACAGGAAACAACATGCTGGACATACAACTATTGCGCAGCGATGCCGCGCAAGTCGCCGAACTTTTAGCTACGCGCGGAGTGACATTGGACGTGGTGGCATTCCAGGCGCTGGAAGATGAGCGCAAGGGACTGCAAGTCCATACCCAAGAGCTGCAAGCCAAGCGCAATGCGCTTTCCAAGCAGATTGGCCAGTTGAAGGCCAAGGGTGAACCCACCGAGGCGGTGATGGCTGAAGTCGCTGGTCTGGGCGATGAACTCAAACACAACGAAGAGCAACTCGCCAACGTCCTCAATCGGATTAACGCGTTCGTCTCGGTGATTCCCAACCTGCCGCATGAAAGCGTGCCGCAGGGAAAATCCGAACATGACAATGTCGAAATGCATCGCTGGGGCACACCGCGCGAGTTTTCCTTCGCGGTGAAAGATCACGTCGATCTGGGCGAGGCGCTGGGCGGGCTGGATTTCGAAACCGCCACCAAGATCAGCGGCGCACGCTTCACGCTGATGAAAGGCGCGATTGCGCGCCTGCATCGGGCGCTTGCGCAGTTCATGCTTGATACACATACCGAGGACCACGGCTACACCGAGGTCTATGCGCCTTACCTCGTCAATGGCAACAGCATGTTCGGCACGGGCCAGTTGCCGAAGTTCCACGAAGACCTGTTCCACATTTCCGCCGACGGCTACTTCCTGATTCCCACTGCCGAAGTGCCGGTCACCAACATCGTACGCGATGAAATCGTGCCGCTCGCTCAACTGCCCTTGAAGTTTGTCTGCCACACGCCTTGCTTCCGCCGCGAAGCCGGCACCTACGGCAAAGACACGCGCGGCATGATCCGCCAGCATCAGTTCGACAAGGTGGAGCTGGTGCGCATCGAACACCCGGACAATTCCTGGGCGGCGCTGGAAGAATTGACGCGCCACGCCGAAATCATCCTCGAAAAACTCGAACTGCCTTACCGCCGCGTCGCGCTATGCGCGGGCGACATGGGTTTCTCCGCCGCCAAGACTTACGACCTAGAAGTGTGGCTGCCGGCGCAGAACACCTATCGCGAAATTTCCTCGTGCAGCCACTTCGAAGCCTTCCAGGCCCGCCGCATGCAGGCGCGCTATCGCAACGACAAGAACAAGCCGGAACTCGTGCACACCCTGAACGGCTCTGGCCTGGCGGTAGGCCGCACGCTGGTGGCCGTGCTCGAGAACTATCAGCGCGCCGACGGCAGCATCGACGTGCCCGTCGTGTTGCGCTCCTACATGGGTGGCCTGGCGCTGATCGAAAAAGCTTGAGTTTCGTAGGATGGGTGGAGCGCAGCGTAACCCATCGAATTTTGGCGCCCGATGATGGGTTACCCAAAACGCAAATGAGACTCCACCCATCCTACCGACTAGGCCGCCCTGCGTGACGGTGCCGCAATTCAGTTTGCGTTGAAACTCAGTGACGCCAGCACTGTAGCGGCTGTGAGCGTGGCGCTTAAAATGCGGATCAACGCGGATGCACATGGATTAAGCGTCTGCGTATTCGACGTGGTCCTCGCGAAAGCGGGGATGACCATAAAAAATCCGCGTTCATCGGCGCTTATCGGCGCAATCTGCGGCAAAAAAGAGTTCACCTCACCGATGTTCACATCGGCAACTGGAAGTGAGGCGACAAGCCCTGCGCCGGCGATGAAGTCGCCGGTGCGCTCAACGAAGGCTCGCCAGAGGATGTGACGAGCGCTTTCTCGTAACGCACCAGGATGTCGTAATAGGTGCGGATATTTTCCACCATGATCACCGCCTCGCCGCCGCGCGCCGCGCCGCTCTTCAAGTGAGCGGCGTATTGCGGCTGCGAGAGCAGCGGCAGTACCTGCTTCATTTCGTACCAGGAATTCGGGTCGCGCTTCACCATCTGCGCAATGGCGCGCGCGCCGTTCATGTGCCCCATGCCCAGGTTGTAGGCGGCCAGCGCGAGCCAAGTGCGGTCCGGCTCTTTCACTTCGTCCGGTAGTTCCTCGCGCAGATCCACCAGGTAGCGCGATCCGGCGAGGATGCTCTGGCGCGCGTCGAGCCTGTCCGGCACGCGCAGGCGATCCGCCGTATCTTCGGTCAGCATCATCATGCCGCGCACGTTGGTGGGTGAGGTGGCGAGCGGGTTCCAGTGGGATTCCTGATAGGCCAGCGCCGCCAGCAAACGCCAATCGATGCCCTGCTTATCCTGCCCCGCCATGAAGTCGCGCCGATAGCGCGGCAGCACCGACTGCATTTTTTCCAGAAAATGTGTGACATCGGTTTGATTCAGGCGGCGTACATGGCCAAAGTAGCGATCAATCAGGCGCGCCAGCGTCCCGTCACGACGCACGCGCTCCAGGAATGCATCGGCGCGTTTCAAAAGCGTCGGATCGCCATCGCGCGGAAAAGCCCATACGATTGGGCGCTTGCCCGGCAAGGTGAACGCTTCCTGCAAGGCCGGGAAAAAATTTGTGCCGATCTCGAAATGCGCCGAGTCCGTCGCGGCGAGATCCGTTTGGCGTCGCGCCACGCGTTCCAACAACGCGATTTCGTTCATGCCTTCCACCGCGACGATGCGCAAGCCCTCCGGTTTGGGCGTCAGCGCGTAGAGCGCTTCGAGCTCGGCGGACCCCGCCAGCGCCTCGACCGTTTTGCCGGCGAGGTCGGATACTTCATCCATTGGCGCGGCATCTTCATGCTGCACGAGTACCTGATTCAACTCGCGCAATGGCCGCGTGTAGCGCAGCGCCTCGTTGGGTAAGGGCGCCAGCCCGCCGGCCCCGAAATGCGCTTGCCCATGCTTCAAGGCGGCGGCAATGTCGTTCGGGTCGGCGGCTGAAAGAAATTGCACCGGTGTGCCGATTTCCTCGGCGAAAAGCACGATGAGGTCATGCTCGAAGCCGCTGGCCTTGCCGTTGGCATTGAGCTGGTGGGTGGTCGGTCCATCGCGCGTCACCACCACCAGAACGCCCAGTTCGGTAGGAGCGGAAAGCGGCGTCGGCCCGCAAGCAGCGAGCAGTGACAGCAGCATTCCATAAAGCGATAAGCGCATGCGCAGCACCCCGAACGGACGGCCATTGTGCCACGCGGCGACGCATCGCCATCGGCCGGCCTTTAATGTAGAATGCGCGCCTCCGGAGAGGTGGCAGAGTGGTCGAATGTACCTGACTCGAAATCAGGCGTAGGCGCGAGTCTACCGTGGGTTCGAATCCCACCCTCTCCGCCAAGCGCCAAGTAACAGCGCGGCTTTTCAGCCAATTCTGTTTTCTGCCCATGTTTCTGCCAATGTTTCTTTTTTAGCAAACGACAAACTCAGGCGGGCATATTCAAACACTTGTTTCAAACGATCGTTTGTATTCTCAGGAATACCGGCGCTGACGTTCGTTGGCGAGATGGTTCAGAAAAGCTGAGACCTCAGTTGCGCCCCTCGCGCGCGGGTGCCTCTTGCTAGGAAAATGAATGTAGCGTTTAATCCAACCTATATATGATGTTTCAGTACGCAAGCTGTAATGCTTCAGCCGCAAGTGGTCGCGCACCCGGTCGAGCAAGCGCGGCGGCGGCGAAGAATCAGGCGTAAACAGATTATCGGACACCATGAGACACCTCCTTATGGAAACTGTACGGATATACAGTACCTTACCACGGGCCGCCAGAATATTGGTCAGTCCGATAACCTGTCGACTGTCGTTTTTGGTGTCGACTTCACGTTGGGCACCACGATAATCATGCACTCAAACACCGCGTCCTTATTGCCTCTTGGGCACATGGCCTGCGAGCGCCATTTGGCGCGCTTCTCGG
>JAYUNL010000131.1:0-5406 GCA_043761745.1 Rhodocyclaceae bacterium | reverse complement strand
CCGAGCAGCGTGGCATCGAGTGGATGTTCACTCGACAGGACGCAGATGCAAAAATGGCGCGGCATTATGTTTCGTAATTAATAGGTAACGATACTAGGGCCTGTTCACATTCATTTTGTCGGATAAAATGAATGTGAACAGGCCCTAGGCTGGGGCAGGCGGATATGCCAACCCGGCAGAAGTATGGCAACTGTGTGCGTCAGCGCACAGAACTATGCATGGCGTGCGCCTATTCTGCTGATGTGACAAGTGCGACAACCCAAGCCGTCGCCGGTTTGTTCGCGGAGGGTGGGCGCTAGTCATGCCATGCGTGCCACGGTTTTGTAATTTTCTCACTTTCTAAGGATTCGCCATGAACCGTTCGATATTGATTTTTGCGGCGCTCGCCGCGTTGAGTTTGGGTGCTTGTGATAAGCCCACTGTCGTCAATGTTCCCTCCCCTGCCCCGGCACCCGTTGCCGTGCCAGGACCCGCAGGCCCGCAGGGTGCAACTGGCAGCCAGGGCAACCAAGGCAATATGGGCAACCCAGGGGAGACCGGTAGCCAGGGAGCGACCGGCAGTCAGGGAGCGACCGGCTACCAAGGCGCAACAGGTAGCCAAGGCGCAACCGGCAAGCCAGGCGAGGGCACCACGGTTATCGTCGCGCCGCCGCCGCGCGCGCCAGCGAACTAAATCTATTCCACTAGCACTCTCAGGAGAAAGTCATGAGCTTGGGCACCATACTGTTGATTGTTCTGATCCTGATACTGGTTGGCGCCTTGCCGACCTGGCCGCATAGCAAGAGCTGGGGCTACGGGCCCAGTGGCGGCTTGGGTTTGGTGGTGATTATTCTCATTGTGCTGCTATTGATGGGAAGGCTTTGACGGATAGTTCCGGCTTGGCGTATCTTTGCCAAGCCGAGTTTTGCGAGCAGCCGAGATGCGGCTTGCCTGTCTGACCCGTTTCGCTTCGATGCTTTAAGTCCGACAGACTCCTGGGCCAGAGGCCGGCAAGAATGCTACCGTTGCACATAAGGCGTTGGCTGGCGTTGGGCCTGCTCAGTCTGGCCGGTTGCGGCAGCCTGCCGACCATCGTGCCGGACTTGTCCCGGCGCGCCGGCCCGCCGGTGCAACTGGCCGGGGCGCGCGGTCCGCTGTCGGCCGCGCAAAGCAAGGTGATCCTCGAGGGTCTGCAACGCCGTGGCGCGGAGACCAGCATCTTCGACCGCCACCTGGCGCTCGAAGAGGCCATCGTCGGCAGCCCGCTCACCACCGGCAACCAGGTGCTGCTACTACAGGACGGCCCAGCCACCTACCGGGCGATGTTCGCGGCCATCCTGGCGGCGCGGGATCACATCAACATGGAGACCTACATCCTCGACGACGACGAGGTCGGCCAGCGCTTTGCACAGGCGCTCATCGACAAGCAGCGGCAAGGCGTGCAGGTTAGTCTCATCCGCGACAGCGTCGGCACCGTAGGCACGCCCGCAGCTTTCTTCCAGCGGCTGGTCGACAGCGGCATCAAGGTGCTCGAATTCAATCCCATCAATCCCTTGGCAGCGAGCAAGGGATGGGAGTTGAATCAGCGCGACCACCGCAAGCTGCTGATCGTCGATGGACGCACCGCGTTCCTCGGTGGCATCAACATCAGCAGCGTATATTCCGGCGGCTCGTTTGCCAAAGGTTCGCGCGCCCAGCCCAAAAATCAGACCAACAGCACCACTGACGCCAGCATTGCCTGGCGCGACACCGACTTGCAGTTGCAAGGGCCGGTGGTGGCCGAGTTCCAGAAGCTGTTTCTCGCCACCTGGGCAGCGCAGAAGGGCGAGCCGTTGGCGACCAAGAACTACTTTCCAAAACTTGAGAGCGTGGGCCCGCAGGTCGTCCGCGCAATCGGCAGTTCCCCCGACGAAGCCTATAGCTTCATTTATGCCACGCTGCTATCGGCCATAGGCAGTGCCGAGACCAGCGTGCACCTGACCAACGCCTATTTCGTGCCGGACCCGCAGTTGCTCGCCGCGCTCGAAGCCGCAGCCGGGCGCGGCGTTGATGTGACGCTGATACTGCCCAGCCAGGCCGACTCATGGCTGGTGTTTCATGCCGGGCGCCACTACTACGAGCAACTGTTGCGCGCGGGGGTGAAAATCCACGAGCGGCGTGGCGTGATCCTGCATTCCAAGACGGCGCTGATCGACGGCGTGTGGGCGACCGTCGGTTCGACCAACCTCGACTGGCGCAGCTTCCTGCACAACCATGAGTTGAACGCGGTGGTGCTGGGGGCGGGGTTTGGCGACCAGATTCAGGCGATGTTCGCCAAGGATCTGGCGGCGTCCGACGCCATCACGCTCGAACAGTGGGAGCGCCGCTCGCTCGATCTGCGCCTCAAGGAATGGTTCGCCCGAGTCTGGGAGTACTGGCTGTGACGGTCGAGCGCGCCGAGGAGGGTGAAGCCGAACCCGTCCATCACGCGCCCAGCGGATTTTCCGACCGCTTCGCGCTCGGCTTCACCCGGCTGCTTCGTTATTGCGCCGACACTTTCTTTGCCAAGCGTTACGGCCACCGAGCGATTGTCCTCGAAACGGTGGCGGCCGTTCCCGGCATGGTAGGCGCCACCATCACACACCTCAGGTGCTTGCGCCGCATGGTCGACGACAAGGGCTGGATACGCACGCTGATGGAAGAGGCCGAGAACGAGCGGATGCATCTGATGACCTTCGTCGCGATCGCCAAGCCCACGGCTTTCGAGCGGCTGGTCGTGCTTCTCGCGCAATGGATATTCTATGTTGGCTTTTTCCTGCTGTATCTGGTCTCCTCGCGCACGGCACACCGCGTCGTTGGCTATTTCGAGGAAGAGGCGGTGGCCAGCTACACCCTGTACCTCAAGGAAATCGACGCGGGCCATTCGGCTAATATCCCGGCCCCAGCGATTGCCAAGCATTACTGGAAACTGTCCGCCGATGCAACGCTGCGCGATGTAGTGCTCGTTGTGCGTGCCGATGAAGCGCATCATCGTGACGTTAATCATGGCTATGCGAGCAAGCTCGCGGGCGAGCCTGCCGATCCTGTGCATGTCGCCCCCTATCCGCAGCATGCGGAAACACCTCGGTCGGATGGGTGACATGCAGCCACACCATCGTGTTGCCGAGACTGAACAGATGGCGTTTCACGATAGGCATCTCGTGCCTAGCATCGTGTGGCGTGGATGAAAGGAAATGTTGAAATTGAAGGTGAACGGTAAGGCGGTACGAACCATCAGCGAGACGCTGGCGCACTGGCGGGAGCGTCTGCGTGCGCCCCTACAGGTGAGCGCAGCGGACGAAGAATCTATCGACGACGAGCAGCCGCTGCGCTCTGAACTATTCAGCAGTGAGCAGATGCAAAGCCATGGCAAAACCCTGGCGGGTGCGCATGGATTGGCTGTCGGACGTGTGTCGGATCGGCTGCTGGCGCGGCTGGCAGAGAACGAACGTGTTCTGATTGCCGCTTTCGATTTGCTCGCGACAGCGGTCAAGGCGAATCGCATGATTACGCCGGCGGGGGAGTGGCTGCTCGATAACTTCTACCTGATCGAAGAGCAGATACGCACGGCCCGGCGACACTTACCGAAAGGCTACAGCCGGGAACTGCCGCGTTTGGCGGGTGGCCCATCGGCCGGACTGCCGCGCGTGTATGACATCGCACTGGAAACGATTTCGCATGGCGATGGATGCGTCGATCCGGAAAATCTCAGCGGTTTCGTGGCCGCTTACCAGAGCGTCACCCCGTTGAAGCTGGGTGAGCTCTGGGCGATCCCCATCATGCTGCGTCTGGCGCTGATCGAGAATCTCCGTCGCGTTGGTACGCGCATCGCCGCCGATAGAATCGCCCGCAACCGCGCCGACTATTGGGCGGACCAGATGATGGACGTCGCCGAGAATGACCCCAAGAGCCTGATCCTGGTGATTGCGGACATGGCGCGCTCGGGGCCGCCGATGGTGAGCTCCTTCGTCGCGGAATTTGCACGCCGCTTGCAAGGACAAAGCCCCGCGCTGGCATTGCCGCTGACCTGGATAGAGCAATTGCTGGCGGAGTCGGGCCAGACCATCGAGCAATCGGTGCAGGCGGAAAACCAGCAGCAGGCTGCCGACCAGGTTTCCATCAGCAACAGCATCGGCAGCCTGCGCTTTCTGGAGGCGATGGACTGGCGCGAGTTCGTCGAGACGATGAGCGTGGTCGAACAGAAACTGCGCGAAGACCCCGGCGGCGTGTACGGCAGGATGGATTTCGCTACCCGCGACCGCTATCGTCACGTCGTCGAGAAGACGGCGAAAATGGGCGCGCTTTCCGAAGCGGAGGTGGCGCGCAAGGCTGTCCAGCTCGCGCATGACGGCGCCGCCACCAAGATCGGCGATGATCGCGCAGCGCATGTCGGGTTCTACCTGATCGACCAGGGCTTGCCCCAACTTGAGCGCGCCGCTCAGGTTCGCCTGCCCATCGCCGAGGCCGTGCAGCGCATAGGCCACCGCTTTCCACTGACGCTCTATCTCGGCGGCATTGCCTTGCTGACCGCGGCGTTCGCCGGCGCCCTGCTGCAAGCGGCCTATGTCAACGGCTTGGCGCCTTGGGCGCTCGGTCTGATCGGGCTTGTCTCGCTACTGTGCACAAGCCAGCTCGCGGTGGCGCTGGTGAACTGGCTGGCGACCTTGCTGGCCACCCCGCATTTGCTGCCGCGCATGGACTGTTCCGCAGGCATCCCGCTGGAATCGCGCGCGTTGGTGGTGGTGCCGACCATGCTGACCAGCGCTCAAGGTATCGAAAATCTCATCGAGGTGCTGGAAGTCCGGTTTCTGGCGAACCGCACCGATCACCTGCACTTTGGTTTGCTGACGGATTTCCGGGACGCCGACACAGAAACGCGGCCTGAAGATGGGCCGCTCTTGCAGTGCGCTCGTGTAGGCATCGAGCGACTGAACGCCAAGTATCCCGGTAAACAAGCCGATAGCTTTTTTCTGTTTCATCGCCCGCGCCGATGGAATCCGCAGGACGCGGTGTGGATGGGCTACGAGCGCAAGCGCGGCAAGCTGGCCGACTTGAATGCCTTGCTGCGAGGTGACGCAAGCGAGCGCTTTTCACTTATCGTCGGCGAGATGGGTATTTTGCAGAACGTGCAGTACGTGATCACGCTCGATACCGATACGCAACTGCCGCGCGATGCAGCGCGCGAGATGGTTGGTGCGATGGCCCATCCGCTGAATCGGCCCGTGTTCGACCACAAACGCAATCGAGTGGTCGAGGGTTACAGCATTCTTCAGCCGCGGGTGGGCGTCAGCCTGCCGAGTGCCCAGCGGTCGTGGTTTGTGCGCCTGTTCGCGGGCGAAACCGGCGTCGATCCTTACACGCGCATCGTGTCGGATGTCTATCAGGATTTATTCGGCGAGGGATCGTTCA
>JAYUNL010000130.1:0-34413 GCA_043761745.1 Rhodocyclaceae bacterium | reverse complement strand
CCGAGCAGCGTGGCATCGAGTGGATGTTCACTCGACAGGACGCAGATGCAAAAATGGCGCGGCATTATGTTTCGTAATTAATAGGTAACGATACTAGTGCAGCCGCCGCAGGTCATTCCCGTTACCTTCAAAAGTTCAGTTTGCATGGTGATGCTCCTTTCATAGGATTGAAAACACTTTCTTGGTAAGACATTTGTTGGTTTTTTGTATTCACGCTAGCCACGCAACAAACTCTGCGAAAGTGATTGTCTCGATGCACGCTAACGCACCACGGGCTTGTCGACCAACTGCAACACGGCCTCGGGATACATGAACGAACGATGAACGCCACGGTCACGAACCATCATTATCGGAAGCCGATCCCCACGCCAAGATGACGCGCTGATTACTGTTCCGTAACTTTTCAAGGCCGAGTGCTCCGAATCCGCCCTGCGCTCCACTGGAAAAGCTCTTTGATCGGCTTCAGTTGCGGTTCGGCGCCCATGGACGCGCGGGGGATTGCACACGCGGAGGATGCGATAAGACCGTCTCTCGATATTGAGCGTGGCTCTTAGCGTCGCCTTGACATCAATGTCGGTAAGCACGCCGAATCATTCCTTCTTCAAGGCGTCGGTGATCTTGCCGATGGCGGTATCGAACGGCATCTTGAGATGCGTGGTGAATCCGTACATCGGTTACTCCTTGACGATTGGTACTGAGGTGTTTACTGCTTTCAACGGCCTTACGCAGATTTCGGTTTCACTGTGACGAGCAGGAAGGGGACTACTTGGCAGGTATCTGCTGCTGCATCATTTCGTCATGCTGCATCATCTGTTCCATCATCATCTGCATCATGTCCATGCGTTTTTCCATCATTTCATGGTGCTTCATCATGTCGCCACCTGCCATGCTGGCTTTCTTGCCGCCCATCATCATGCCGCCGGGCTCGCCTGCGCCCTTCATCATCGAGCCACCCATGCCGCGCATCGCCTTCATGTTTTCCTGCATGGCCTGCATGTGCTCCTGCATCAGCTTCTGGCGTTCCTGCGGGTCGGTTGTCGCCCGGAGTTTTTCCATCTGCTGCTGCATGTCTTTCATTTTTTCCTGCATCTGGGACATGTGCTTGTCCATGTCCATGCCCATCGCCGGCTTGGCGGGAGCGGACTTTTCCTGCGCTGATGCGATAGGCGCCGACAGGACGCCAGCAACGATTGCTGCAGCGAGTATTGAGGTTTTCATTGGGGTCTTTCCTTCAGGGTTGAGTAAATTCATGTTTCCGTTATTGGCGACTGCTGGTATACCGGCGCAGCGCGCCGAAAAGAAGCGTAAATCGATTCGGGCGCTCCGTATGTGCGGTGTCAAACATAGTCATCGCGTTGGCGCGCAGGCGCACAGATTGCGCGAGACCTTCGGTCCGCCAAGGTCGCCTTGGCTCCGCAGTGTTGGAATCCACGCGCGCTGCGTCTGGCGAAGCATTGGTTCAGGCGATACTAGGCAACGCTGCGTTTCCAGGTGAAGTGTTCATAGATCCCGGTCCAGAACAAACCGAAGGAAAATCCGAACAAGAGTTCTTCCAGCGGCAATCCATAAATGACCACACCGCTCAGCGCTTTGAGATTCCACACCTGTTCGATGTAGCCCGGCGCCGACCACTTCAACCCCAGCAGAAAAATCGCGTACATGGCAAGAAACAGGATTCCGCCAGCCAGGGTATTGGCTTTCAAATCGGGGCGGCACAGGACCGCAGCAATCGCCCCCAGCACCATCGCCGCAATGCCGGCGTAAATCGGATTCCACGGCAGGAAATACAACACGGGAAACAAGACAAAGGGCGTCGCCAGCGCCCAGCGATGCCGGCGGTGCCGGCCATGGCGGCGTTCCTGCGGATCGACCGGCCCGAGGCGCTTGTGCATGAGGCTGTTGTAGAGCACGGCGCCGATGCCGCCGATGGCAAAGCTGAAAATGATGCTTTCGATATCGAAACCAGTTCTTTGCGCCAACTCAAAAAGGCTCGGCGGGTTCCAATACTGAGGCACAAAAATGGGTTGAGTGAGACCGAACGGCGCCATGAAGATGCTTCCCCACCACATCTGCTGCCTCTGCTGCTGGTTACAAAGCAGATACAAGATTATCCACGGCACCAGAAATGCACAGGACCATATCAACCAGACGTAGTGATACTTCATGTCAGGACTTTCCGTGACATCACGTACATAGCTTGACGCGGTTGAGCCGCAGTGCGTTGGTGACCACAGAGACCGAACTCAGCGCCATCGCAACGCCGCCGAAGACTGGCGGCAGCAACAGGCCGAAAGCCGGGTCGAGTACGGCGGCGCGCGATACCGCATAGGTTACCCTTCACGAAGGTCTTCTGCTGCCGTCCTCAGAATTTCCGTGCAATCTGCTTCGATGAGAAGCACTGTGGTTGGGGTATCGCTCATGGCATAGTCACTCATGGGAAAATTGATTGCCTTCACGCGGCGCTGGTGACTGTCCGCAGCAACGAATGGCTAAGGAAAATTCTCACCGATGCGCAATAGGTTTTTCTGTAAACAAGTAGTCCTGAAGGTGCTTGGAAAACTTTGGGTCTTTGCGCCGTATCCACTCCAGCACCATGGAAGCATGCTCTTTTTCCTCGTCCCGATTGTGCTCAAGGATGGCCTTGAGTTCCGTGTCTTTGCAGGCATCAGCGCGTTGGTTGTACCAATCGACGGCCTCCAACTCTTCCATCAGAGACACAATTGCTCTGTGCATGTCGCGCGTTTCAGCGGACAGCTCCTCTATAGGCTCGTGATAACCGACGCTGGACATATTTTTCTCCTGATAGTTGAGGGGATTCTTACAACGTTGCTACAAGTAGGTGGATCGTCACTGTCCGTCCGGTTCACTTACGTACTACGTACTACGTGCTACGGCCCACTGCGACCCTGTCTCGGTGGGGAATGTCGAATCGCGCGCAGATTGCCTTCCCAGCCGCAGCCCATCGAACTACAGCGGTAGCGGTGAACCGGCATGAAGATACTTTTGAGCAAATCCACGAAACGGCGTGGGACGCGGTACGCAGCGCCATTGCAGCGGGGACAGGCACGTCCGCGCGTGGAATAGCCACCGCTATCGTGGCCGCCGCCGGTTGCGGAAGACGCGTTCATGATCAAGATGCAGCGACGTCGGTCGTAGCAATGCTGCCGCCTTCGTCCTCCCAGCCTTCGAGCGCTGCCTTGTGTCGTTCTTTGTCGCCAAGGCGCTCAAGGGCAAGCCAAGCAAAGATAGAAACGATGGCAGCGCCGCCGATCAGCACAAGCGCAAGTGGGGGAATAAAGCGTCTAGGGTTGGTCATGAATGAAGTCCTTTCAAAAAGCCCCGCCTCGGCAACCCTGGTTGCGCGCGGCGCGTCGCCGCAGACAGCGTGACAAGGTCAGGAGGAATTCCTCGACCGGTAATCCTTGTTCTGCTGCGCAAAGCGTTTGATCTGCTGATCCGCTTCGTCCTTCGAAATACCGTAGGCCTCCTGTATCCTGCCCGCCAACTCGACGTGCTTGCCGGCAATCACCGTGTAGTGATTGTCGATGAGCTTGCCCCACTCCGCTTGCGCCTTGCCCTTGAACTGTTTCCAGTTACCGGCAACGATATCCCAATTCATGTCGAACTCCTTTTGGACTGTAGTTATGGCAACTTCGCATGGCACTTCAGATCAAGTTACAAGGCTAGTGACATGATCAGGCACAGTCTGTGCGGTAGCATACGTAGAATTGCATTTGATCGCCGCCGACCATGTCAATGGTCCTTGTGGATATCAGGTAGCTCGCAGTACTACGGTGCGAGGCAGCGCCTCACTTGTGCAGTGACGGCGGGCTGGCTGAGTAGTTCCTGGTGGTTGGTGCCGTAAGCTATCCATTGCCGAGACGCTGGAAACGGCAAACTCAGCGCCGGGTCATCATGGCGGCCTAGCGCGCTGTTCACGGGAACGATGCCGTCGCCGAGTAGCCGCTCCCCGAAGTCATCCGCCCTTTTGCCGGTAGTCGCAGCAATCGCGTAACACAGTACGCCCTTGGGCAGAGGCACCGAGCGAGGGCGGCGCGTCGAGCGCGCAAAGCGATCGCGCCCTTGCCAGTCCTCGTCCAAGAGATTGCCGTAGCGCAGATCGGTGATGCCGGCGCTGCGAATTTTCCCCAGGCGTGCGAACGGGGCAGTGTAGGGACTGGCGCCCAGAATGATGTCCACCCAGTGGCCACCGCGCTCCAGTGGCGCACCATGGTGCGGTGTGCCAAGGAAGACGAGCTTTTTCAGATAACGCAGCCAGTGATGGCCGGCCAGCGCGCCGTAATGGCAGGCACTACGCGCGATCAGCCCGCCCATACTGTGCGCGACGATCACCAGTTCCTCCAGGGGCACCGGCCATAGTCTGACCAGCGTCTCCATCAGATCGTCGAACTCGCGCCCGTTGGTGGAGATATGGCGACCGCTGTTGTAGTGCAGATAAAGCGGTGTGTAGCCGAGGTCGCGGGCCAGTAGTGAAGGCAGTCCATCTTGCCCTTCTAGGACCGCGCCTTGGCCGCGCTTCTGCCCCGTTAGGCGTCGACGCCATTGCAGATCGTTCATGCACAGGCCATGCGCCAGCACCAGCAGCTTGCCGGTCGGCTGCGAAATTGCCGTGGCCAAAGCCTGAGCCTCCAGCGCCAAGGGCTGCCCCTCGCGGCGCAAGCGCATGGGAATCGCCAGCGGGTTGTGGCTATCGGCCAGATAATCGCCCAGCACACCGTTCAGCGCGGCCAGTGCCGCTTCGCGTGCGGACGATGAACTCGACGAACCCAAACGAGACTTCTCGCCGAGCACTGACACGAGTTGCGCAAGAATCGTATCGAGCCCGCCACCAACCAGGGCGGTCACGCGACGAATGCTGCGGTAGACCAGCCCTGTGATGCCTGTCGTAGGCCCGGCTGTCGACGATGCGAAAATGCCCGGCCTGCGGGCGATATTGTGGTGTAGCGCTTCCACTAAGTGGCTCAGACCTACAATGGCGTCAATAGTCAGCCGGCTGAGCCCACGCAGGTCGGCGGGCTGAACATGGGTCTTCTTGGTCATGGCGGCTGATAGTCCGAACTGCACCCATGCCGGCGCAATCCCAACGCCGCCGTGTATGTCTATGCCCTTCGCGCATCCCTACGCCCTTCTCGGGGCCACCTGCCCCCGAGAAGGTTGTTACTTGCAAGACTCAGCGGCGGGTGAGCAGGACGCCGATGATGAGTCCCGCCGCCGTCGCAACCCCGATGGCTTTCCAGGGGTTCTCACTCACATACTCATTGGTAGCGACTGCGGCGACCTTGGCCTTTTCCGTGACGGCGAGTCTCGCATCGCCGAGTCTCGACCGGACCTCGCCCAGCTTGCCTTCAACTTTCGTGCGCGCCATGGCGAATCCCTCGGCGGTGGCACTGGCCACTTCCTTCAGCAGCCCGTCGGCATCGCTAACGATACCTTTGATATCCTTCACGAGTACATCCTTCTTGCCTTGGATGGCGGTGCCATGGCTTGCGTTTAGTTCAGTATTCATCATGCCTCCTGTTGGGAATGAAAGAGTGGGAGAAAATCCTGGCAACCTATTGCAATCCCCGAACCAAAGGTTCGGGGATTGATTGCCAATCTCACTTCAACCGCATGTCATTCTTGACGGATGTCACGCCCTTAACACCGCGCGCCAGTTCGACCGCCTTGTTGATGTCAGCCTGGGAACTGACGAAGCCGCTCAACTGAACCGTGCCTTTAAAGGTTTCAACGTTGATCTCGGCCGATTTCAGCGAGGGTTCGTTGAAAACGGCTGCTTTCACTTTAGTGGTGATGGCGCTATCGTCGAAGTACTCTCCGGTTCCCTCGTGCTTGGACGTTGATGCGCACCCAAGCAAACCAGCCAGCAGAATCGCAAAAATGAAAGTAATGAATCTATTGGATATTCTCATGACGACACTCCTTATCAAGTATTGACCAACGATTTCTCGCGAGCAAAGAGAAAGAGCTGTGGGAACGATCCAGCAATCCCTTGGTTATCTCGTAGCGATACCAACCAGCGAGGAGACTTGCCGCTTCCTTCCTGTATCGCCACTACTAACCATTAAATACCACTGCGCTGTGAAGCTCTGTGCGCTAACGCACGCATTAGGTTGATCCACGTCAAGAATCACGACTAATATGTTGGGTACATTAAACTTGCAAGCTATGGTGATGGGGTGCCCGTTGTTTTGTGGGAGGTATCGATGTTGCAAGAACATACTTTTCGGTCGTATCCAGAAAGGCGCTTGGTGCCCAGGGACAGCAGGCGCGCCGTATCGGCGCAGCGTACGCCCAGGCAAAACCATCTCCTTGCAGCGCTGCCATTCGCCAACTATGATCGTCTGCTGCCCGATTTAAAGCCTGTTTCTTTGCCGTTGGGTGAGATTATTCACCGCGCCGGTGAGCGGGAAAAGCACTTGTATTTCCTTACTTCTGGCATCGTTTCCCGTATCTACATGACGGAGAACGGGGCGTCGGCGGAATGCGCAGTTACAGGCAATGAAGGGGTGATCGGCGTCGCGTCCTTTCTGGGTGGCGAAAGCACGCCGAGCCAGGCGGTGGTGGTATCACCCGGATACGCGTATCAGTTGGCGGCGGATATGCTGAAAATTGAGTTTGAGCACAACCGCCTACTGGCGCGTTTTTTGCTGCGCTATACCCAGGCAATGATTACGCAAATCGCCCAGATTGCGGCATGCAACCGGCACCACACGCTGGAACAGAGATTGTGCTTCTGGATATTGTCCTGCCTGGACCGGTTGCCGTCAAACGAACTGGCTATGACACAGGAATTGATCGCCGATATGCTCGGCGTGCGCCGCGAAGGCGTTACCGCAGCCGCTGGAAAGCTGCAAACCGCGGGAATCATCCATTACAGGCGCGGCCACATTATCGTCCTGGATCGCCCCAAACTGGAAGCGCTGGCATGCGAATGCTATGCGGTCGTCAAACGGGAATATGATCGTTTGATCCCTGTGTCATAAACGATCGCTGGCGGGCTCAAGTCTTAAGTGCAGCGCCGGGTATTCTGGGCTGACGGCAAGAGAAAACCCATACGGAAAATCTATAAGGCAGAGCGAAAGCTGCTCTGCCTTATGGAATGTAGCGCCTGCCAAACGTTACTGAGTAACGTTACTTGCCGGCCTTTTCGTCAGCCTTGGCCTTTTCCTTCGTGGCCGTCGCTGCGGCGCCAGCCTTGTCTTTGGTGGCTGTGGCTTCGACGCCAGCCGCTTTCTTCGCGGCCTTGGCCTCGCCTGCGGCCTTTTCCATGGTGGCTTTTGCGTCAGCGATCGTCTTATCCTTGGCGACCTTCGCATCCTTCACGCAGGCCTTTTGGTCGGCTGCCGGCTTCTTCTTGCACTCCGCGCTTGCGGCCTTGTAGTCTGCCTTGGCAGTCTTCTCGGCATTTTTGTAATCAGCCTTGGCGTCCGTCTTCTTCTCGGTCGCGGCAGCAGTCGTCTTGGTTTCCTTGGCATCAGCCTTGGCGTCCGTCTTCTTCTCGGTCGCGGCGGCGGTCGCTTTGGTTTCCTTGGCATCGGCCTTGGCATCCGCCTTCTTCTCGGTTGCGGCGGCGGTCGCTTTGGTTTCCTTGGCATCGGCCTTGGCGTCCTTCTTCATATCGGTCGCGGCGGCTTTCTCGGTTTTGACATCAGCCTTGACTTCAGCCTTGGGAGCGTCCGCCGCAGTGGCGTTGAGGCTCATTGAGGCTGCAAAAACTGAAGCAATCAATACGGATAACAGTTTGCTCATAACATTTTCCCCTCAGAAAGATTCTTAACGAAATATGACCTAGTACTACCCAACGAGTAACGCATGTTGAACTGCCTGGTTGACACGATTTCTCTCATTTACAGGCCGTCACTTCCGTATTCGGTGAGCCGGGCGTTACTCCCGCGGTTCGCCTTGCTCGTTGACAGTCACCGTCGGGCCCGGGGGAGCGGTCATCTGTATGCGATGCTCCTGGCCTCGAAAGGTATAGGTCACGTCCCAAAATTCCGGTCGGGCCTGGCTGGGCACGCTTTCGCAACGCTGGACGTCGCGGCTATGCGCCGGCTGCCCACCGCCGTCGCGACCGATGTTGGCGCCGATCATAGCGCCCGCGACAGCGCCCCCGGCAGTGGCGATATCCTTACCGGTTCCGCCACCGACCTGATGGCCGAGAACGCCACCCACGAGGGCGCCGGCAATGGCCGCCGGAACGTTGGCGTTGCTGCGCTCTTGCGGAATCTGTTCGCGCTCGACCCAGCAGCGCTGCTGGGGTGTCGCGACCACCGCGCGGACTGACGTGACATTCACCTCGTACAGCCGCTCGTTGCTACGCCGACGGCTGTCATAGACCGGGGCAGGAGGCGGCGCATAGCGATTTTCGTCGACGCGCGCGTCCATGCCGACAATGCGCGCTGACGAAACGCGGTCGTTCATGCCCATCGCGGCCAGCGACGGATATCGGCCCGGACGCAAGACGATGCACCGACCGCTGAATCCGGCGTCGCCACAAACCTCCCATCGGTCTCCCAGCACCACGGCCGACGAAGCGCGGTCATTGAAGCCAAAGCGCTCGAAATTACCAACCTGTTGCTCCGTGGTGAAAGCCCGGCCTTGAAAGCCTTCCTGTTCGAAAAACGTGATCTGCGGGGCCGCGTCGCGGTTATAGACCGCAACCGGCGGCGGCGCATAACGACGGTCATCGATGCGGGCGTTTTGCGGGACAGTCCGTACCGATGACACGCGGTTGTTCAAGCCCATCGCGGCCAACGACGCATACCGGCCCGGACGCAAGATGACACAGCGACCGCGGTACCTGGCGTCTTCGCAAACTTCCCAGCGGTCACTTGCTACTATGACCGACGACGCGCGGTCATTGAAGCCATAGCGCTCGAAGTTGCTGATACGTTTCTCCGCAGTGAAAGACCGGCCATCAAACCCTTCACGTTCGTAAAAGGTGACCTGTGCGGCCGCTTGCGTGGCGATTACCAATCCGGCCACGGCCAGCACGTTTCTCAATAGGGTATTCATTAATTTCTCCTTTAGAAAGCGATGCCAATATGGCGCACCATCGAGCCGGAGTCTGTGCGTAGGCGAACATAGCGAGACATGGGCTGTCCAAAGTGTCTCCCTGAGGCAAGACACCTGAGAGAAAACCTTATTGAATCTTCGCCGCCCACTGAAAAATTGGCATGATCAGTCGATCAGTGCGCTACCGAACAGACGATAAGCACCGCGCTACGTATGGTCTTCATCACCTTCCCAGCAGGAAACCCTATTCCCACTCGATGGTCGCTGGCGGCTTGCCGGAGATGTCGTAGACCACGCGATTGATGCCGCGCACTTCGTTGATGATGCGATTGGACACGCGGCCCAACAGCGCATGTGGCAATTCGGCCCAGTGCGCGGTCATGAAGTCCTGCGTCTGCACGGCACGCAGGGCGACGACAAACTCGTAGGTTCGACCATCACCCATCACGCCCACCGAGCGCACCGGTAGGAAAACGGCAAAGGCTTGCGAGGTCTTGTCGTACCAATCCGCCGCGCGCAGTTCGTCGATGAAAATCGCATCGGCGCGACGCAACAAGTCGGCGTACTCGCGCTTTACTTCGCCGAGGATGCGTACGCCCAGGCCGGGGCCGGGGAAAGGATGGCGATAGACCATGTCGTGCGGCAGGCCCAGCGCCACGCCTAGCTCGCGCACCTCGTCCTTGAACAGCTCGCGCAAGGGCTCCAGGAGCTTCAGGTGTAGCGTCTCCGGCAAGCCGCCGACGTTGTGGTGCGACTTGATGGTATGCGCTTTCTTGGTCTTGGCGCCGGCGGATTCGATTACGTCCGGGTAGATGGTGCCTTGGGCCAGCCATTTGGCCAGAGGCAATTTCTTGGCCTCGGCTTGAAAAACTTCAACGAACTCGCGACCGATCACGCGGCGCTTCTGTTCGGGGTCAGTCACACCCGCCAGATGTCCGAGGAACTGCTCGGCCGCATCGACATGGATGACCTTCACACCAAGGCTGCGCGCGAACGTCTGCATCACTTGCTCGGCTTCGTTCAGCCGCAGCAAACCGTTGTCGACAAACACGCAGGTAAGCTGGTCGCCGATGGCGCGATGGATCAACGCCGCCGCCACCGACGAATCGACACCGCCCGACAAGCCCAGTATCACCTCGTCCTGACCGACCTGGGCACGAACTTTCTCCACCGCTTCGGCGATGTAATCCGGCATGTTCCAATCGCGTCCGCAGGCACAGATGTCATGCACAAAGCGCGCGATGATGGCCTTGCCCTGGATGGTATGCGTGACTTCGGGGTGGAATTGCAGCCCGTAAAAACCGCGTTGCTCATCCGCCATGCCGGCGATGGGTGTGGCGGCGTTGCCGGCGATGAGCTTGAAGCCGGGTGGGAGTTCCGTGACCTTATCACCATGGCTCATCCACACATCGAGCAAGCCATGGCCTTCACCATTGATGCGATCCTGCACGTCCTTCAACAGCACGGAATGGCCGCGTGCGCGGATTTCGGCATAGCCGAACTCGCGCTTCGCCGCACCTTCAACCTTGCCGCCCAATTGTGCCGCCATGGTCTGCATGCCGTAACAAATGCCCAGCACCGGGACACCTAGCTCGAATACGATCTGCGGCGCGACCATGGTCTCCGCTTCATACACCGAATTGGGGCCGCCGGAGAGGATGATGCCGACTGGCGCGTAGTCACGTATGAAGGCTTCCGTGACATCGTTGGAATGCAGTTCACAATATACCTGCTGCTCACGCACGCGACGAGCAATGAGCTGCGAATACTGCGAACCAAAATCGAGTATGAGTATTTTTTTATGCATGGCGAGACTTTGGTCGGTTGTCCGAACTCAATCCGACAACTGACGAAGGGCAACTATTCAACGCGGTAATTGGGCGCTTCCTTGACGATCTGCACATCGTGCACATGCGACTCGCGCACGCCCGCCGAAGTGATCTCGACAAACTCGGCGCGGCTGCGCATCTCTTCGATGTTGTTGGCGCCCACGTAGCCCATGCTGGCGCGCAAGCCGCCCATGAGCTGGTGGATCACCGCACCCACCGGGCCTTTGTAAGGCACACGGCCTTCGATGCCTTCTGGCACCAGCTTTTCCACGTTCGCATCAGAGTCCTGGAAATAACGGTCCGCAGCACCCTCTTGCATCGCGCCCAGCGAACCCATGCCGCGGTACGACTTATAGGAGCGCCCCTGATAAAGCTCGATCTCGCCCGGCGCCTCTTCGGTGCCGGCGAACAATCCGCCCAGCATCACCACGTGGGCGCCGGCGGCGATAGCCTTGGAGATATCGCCCGAATAGCGTATGCCACCGTCGGCGATCAGCGGAATGCCGATGTCGCGCAGTGCTCGCGCTACATTGTCGATGGCGGTGATTTGCGGCACGCCGACACCTGCGACGATACGCGTGGTGCAGATGGAGCCTGGGCCGATGCCGACCTTCACGCCGTCGGCGCCGTGATCCGCCAGGGCTTTCGCCGCGTCCGCCGTGGCGATGTTGCCGCCGATGACATCGACCTTGGGGAAGTTCTGCTTCACCCAGCGCACGCGATCCAGCACGCCCTGGGAATGGCCATGGGCGGTATCGACCACCAGTAAATCCACCCCCGCCTCCGCCAGCAAGGCAGCGCGCTCTTCAGTGCCAGGACCCACGCCGATGGCGGCGCCGGCACGCAATCGGCCCATGGAATCCTTGCAGGCCAGCGGATGTTCCGACGACTTGAGAATGTCCTTGACGGTAATCAGGCCGCGCAATTCGAAATCGCCGTTGACCACCAGCACGCGCTCCAGCCGATGTTTGTGCATCAGGGCTTTGGCCTCTTCGGTCGAGGTGCCTTCCCTCACCGTAACGAGCCGCTCGCGCGGCGTCATGATATTGCGCACCGGCTGGTCGAGATTGGTCTCGAAGCGCAAGTCACGGTTGGTCACAATACCGACCACTTTTTCGCCTTCGAGCACCGGCAGGCCGGAAAACTTGTGCTGGCGCGTAAGATTCACCACCTCCCGCACCGACATGTCCGGCGGGATGGTGATCGGATCGCGCAACAAGCCCGACTCGAAACGCTTGACCTTGGCTACTTCAGCCGCCTGGGCGCGCGGCGGGAGGTTTTTGTGGATGATGCCGATGCCGCCTTCCTGCGCCAAGGCAATCGCCAGGCGCGCCTCCGTTACGGTATCCATGGCGGCGGAAACCAGGGGAATATTCAGGCGGATGTTGCGAGTAAGATGCGTCGCCAGGCTGGCGTCGCGAGGCAGAATGACTGAATGGGCGGGGACGAGCAGAACGTCGTCGAAAGTGAGTGCTTTGTGTATCACTCGCATGACTTTCAACCTCAGTAGCAAAGCCGTATTATACGCGGGGTACCACCACACCGGCAACGCATGGAGACGACGATGAGAGTGATAACCGCGCTATTTCTGGCACTGATCGCAACAACCGCGCTGGGCGGCGAGGTCTATACCTGGAAGGATGCCAGCGGCAAGGTGCATTATTCCGATACGCCGCCGGCGGATTCCAATGCCACAAAAATGCGCGGCGGCAGTAGCGCCGACACGCCGGCCGCAAGTGCGCCGGCCCCGAAAAAATCGCTGGCTGAACAGGAACTGGAATTCCGCAAGCGCAAGACTGAAACTGAGGAAGCGCGCGCCAAGTCTGAAAAAGAAAAGACTGACGCCGAGGACAAATCCCGCAACTGCGAGCAAGCCAAACTGCAATTGCAGGCACTGGAATCCGGCAAGCGTATTTCGCGCAACAACGCCCAGGGCGAACGCATCGTGCTTGACGACGAAGCTCGGGCTCGAGAAATCACGGCGGTGCGTAAAACCGCAGACGGCTGGTGCGGCAAGTAAGCTAATGCCCTAGGAGGCAGGCGTAATCTCACCCTTCGCGCTTTTTATCCGCGCGCATCTGCTGCACACGCTGACGGCGAACTTCCTTGGGGTCTGCCGTCAGCGAACGGTAAATCTCCACTCGATCGCCATGGCGCAGTGGCTCGTCATAGGCGCAAAGCCGGCCGTAGACACCCACTCCGCCTGAGTCAGCGTCGGGCGCGAGATGCTGGTTCAAACCCGCCGCCTCGACGGCTTGCTGTAGCGTGCTGCCGAGAGGCAGCGTCAAACACCGTAATTCCTGCGCCACCGGCGTCACCCATACCACCTCGATCTGCATCGTGTCAGACATAGACTTGTCCGGCGCGACGCACGAAGGCATCGACGAAAGTGCTGGCGATATGATGGAAAACCGGCCCCAGCGCCTTTTCCAGCAAGCGGCTGGAAAATTCGTAATGCAAATGGAATTCCACTTTGCAGGCCGTGTCACCCAGCGGCTTGAAGATCCAGCGACCATCAAGATGTTCGAAGGGCCCGTGACGCAGGCGGATCAGCATCAGATGCGGCGCTTCCTTCTCATTTTCGGTGGAGAAGTCCGCCTTGATGCCATGGTAGTTGATGTGGATTTTTGCGACCGTTTTGGCGTCATCGCGATGGATCAAGTCCGTGCCGCCGCACCAGGGCAGGAAAAGCGGATATTCCTCGACCTTGTCCACCAGCGCGAACATCTGTCCGACGCTGTATTCGATAAGCACAGATTTCTGAACTTCGGCCACGATAAAGAAGAGATGGAAAAAGGAACCGAGCAAGGGAAGCCGCAGGTCTTGCGATAGAATTGCGAATTCTAACGTATTCGCCTTATGAGCATTATCGACAACAAGAAGGCGCTGCACGACTACTTCATCGAAGAGCGCTTCGAGGCCGGCCTGGTGCTGGAGGGCTGGGAAGTCAAAGCCATCCGCGCCGGGCGCGCCAACATCAAAGAGGCGTACATCATCGTGCGCGGCGAGGAAGTTTTTCTCATCGGTTGCCACATCAGCCCGCTCACTGCCGCCTCGACGCACGTCAATCCCGACCCGACCCGCACGCGCAAATTGCTTCTGCATGCCGAAGAAATCGCCAAGCTGATTGGCAAGGTCGAGCGCGCTGGTTACACGCTAGTGCCGCTGGATCTGCATTACAGCAAGGGGCGCATCAAGCTGGCCGTCGGCCTGGCACGCGGCAAGAAACAGCACGACAAGCGCGAAGTCGAAAAGGAACGCGACTGGGATCGGGAAAAACAAAGGTTGATCCGCGCCAAGCGATGAAGCCTGTCGCCGAGGACATCCTCGCCATCCTGGCACGCATCGCACAGCGCATGGCGATCCCGCCCGTGCGGCGCCTGCTGTTACCGCCGCTAGACACCAGCGGTAAAGACGCCGAGTTTTGCGCCCTGCAATTGGCGAATGGTTCCATCGGCCTGTCTTATGTGCTGCTGGGAGACACGCTGAACAAATTGCGCGGCACACAACCGCAAACCCTGCTGGTCGGTATGGACGCGCTAACCCTCGCCCACTGGTTCGGTGAAAACGACGAGGCCAGGCGCGCCGTGGGGCTTGCCGCAGTAAATGCCATTTCGCAGTGTTTTTTCCAGCGCGCCGGCTACCTGCCCGATGCGGCGACCGATTCCATCGGTCTGCTGGCGCCGACATCGGGCGATCACATCGGCATGATCGGTTACTTCGCGCCGCTCATAGACCGCATCCTTGCCAGCGGCGCCCGACTCACCGTGGTGGAACTGAATCCCAAATGGCTGCAAGCACGCGAAGGTCTATGCGTGACGATGGACTTAACCGAACTCGGCACTTGCAACAAGGTCGTCTCGACCAGCACGGTGTTGCTGAATGACACGCTAGATGCAGTGCTCGGCACCTGCCGCCGCGCCGATTACTTCGGCATCATCGGCCCTACCGCCGGCTGGGTGCCAGATCCGTTGTTTGCACGGGGCGTCAATACGGTAGGCGGGACGCGTGTCGTGGATACCGAAACATTCTGCGCAGCGCTAACGGCCGGAGAGGCCTGGGGGCGTTATACGGAAAAATACTGCCTACGCGCCGAGACCTATCCGGGTTTCGACGCGCTACTCCGGCGGATCAGCCCTTGAACTTGCCGAGCACGCCCCGTATGGTTTCCTGAAGGTCAGCCGGCAACACGATGACCTTGGCGTTATCCGAAGCAGCCAGCTTGGTGATCGACGTGATGTACTTCTCACCCAGCATATAAAGCATAGGCGTGTCGCGATCACCAATGGCCGAGGTAACGCGCTTGATCGCCTCTGCCGAACCTTCGGCGAGGGTGACTTGCGCTTCGGCGTCGCGCCGCGCCGATTCCAGTCGCGCCTCGGCTTGCAGAATCATCGACTGCTTTTCGCCTTCGGCGCGGGTCACCGTCGCTTTGCGCTCGCGTTCGGCGGAGGCCTGCTGCTCCATCGCCTTCTGCATCGAAGGCGAAGGTTTGATGTCCTGAATTTCCACCGATTTCACGGTCAGCCCCCAATCGAGGGCTTCGTCGGCGATGCTCTCGCGCAGCCGCGCCTTGATCTTGTCGCGGCTGGAAAGTGCCTGATCGAGTTCCATCTCACCGACGATGGAGCGCAAGGTCGTCATGATCATGTTACGGATCGCCTCGGGAAGTCGGTCACGCCATAGACCGCCTTGATCGGATCGGTGACCTTGATGAAGGCAATCGCGTTGGTGAGGATGACGGCGTTGTCTTTGGTGATGACTTCCTGCTCCTGCACATCGAGAATGATGTCTTTGGTCACCAGCTTGTAAGCGACGCGATCGAGGTAGGGAATAATGATGTTGAGGCCCGGCAACAGCGTGCCGCTGTACTTGCCCAGGCGCTCCACGATCCACTCTTCACCCTGCGGCACGATGCGTACGCCCTTGCCGACGGTGATGATGGCAAATAAAAATATCGCGAAAACGAATATCAGTCCGGCGCTCATAATAATTTCCCCTAGACTTTGCCGATTTTTAGAAAGCTGCCTTCGACGCCGAGCACCTTGACGCGCTCACCACTGTTGATCGACTCGTCGGCGATACAATTCCACATTTCCGCGCCCATCAGCGGCTTTTGAAAACGCACTTGGCCTTTTTTGAATGGCTCAACATCGCGTATCAGCAAACCCACCTCGCCTATCACGTTCGAGTCGGACATGCCTATGCGGGTTTTGTGCAGACCGCGTTTGAATATCTTGAACCACAGCACGACCATCGCCAGAGAAGCGACGGTCCACATCATGACTTGCGTGGTCAGGCTGAGTCCGGGCAGTACAAACATCGCCAACGCCACCAACAACGCGCCAAGTCCAAACCAGATCAACACGAAAGCCGGCACTACCAGCTCTGTGACGATCAACGCCATGCCTGCAACTGCCCAATGCCACCACTCCGGATTCATGTTGTCTCCTGTCGATTCCGGTTTGCGTGCTACGCCTTTGCGGTATCCAAGCCCAGATGCTTGCCCAGGCGTTGCCAAGTCTCAACCACCGTATCCGGGTTGAGTGAAATGGTGACGATACCCTCGTCCATCAGCCACTCGGCGAAATCTACGTGGTCGGACGGCCCCTGGCCGCATATGCCGACGTATTTATCCAGCTTGCGGCAGGCGCTTATCGCCATGCGTAGCAGCGTTTTAACCGCCTCATCGCGCTCGTCGAAGAGGTTCGCCACCAGGCCGGAATCGCGATCCAGACCCAGCGTGAGCTGAGTCAAGTCATTCGAGCCGATGGAGAAACCATCGAAGTGTTCGAGGAATTGCTCGGCCAGCAAAGCGTTTGAGGGTATCTCGCACATCATAATAAGGCGCAAGCCGCCCTCGCCGCGCTTGAGGCCATTGGCCGCGAGCAGATCCACCACGCCCTTGGCTTCGGCCACGGTGCGCGTGAAAGGCACCATGATTTCGACGTTGGTCAGCCCCATCTCGTCGCGCACCTTCTTCAAGGCGCGGCATTCCAGTTCGAAGCACTCGCGGAACGACGGCGCCACATAGCGCGAGGCGCCGCGAAAACCCAGCATGGGGTTTTCTTCTTCCGGCTCGTAGATTTCGCCACCCAGGAGTTTGCGGTACTCGTTCGATTTGAAATCCGACAGGCGCACGATCACCGGCTTGGGCCAGAAAGCGGCGGCGATGGTGGATACCCCTTCAGCCAGTTTCTCGATAAAAAAATCCTTGGGGCTGGAATAGCCGCGGGCACGGCGCTCGATCTCTTCGCGCAGACTGGAAGGCACGCGATCCAGTTCAAGAATCGCCTTGGGGTGTATGCCAATGACGTTATTGATAATGAACTCGATGCGCGCCAGACCCACGCCCGCATTCGGAATACCCTGGAATTCGAAAGCCAGCTCGGGGTTGCCGACGTTCATGGCGATCTTGACGGGTAGCACCGGCAAATTGCCAAGTTCCTGAGTCGTCACCTCGAAATCCAGATTGCCGCGATAGATATAGCCTGTGTCGCCCTCCGAGCAAGAAACCGTCACCTGCTCGCCTTCGGTGAACACCGTGGTGGCGTTGCCGCAGCCGACCACCGCCGGAATGCCCAATTCACGCGCAATGATGGCGGCATGACAGGTGCGGCCGCCGCGGTTGGTGACGATAGCCGCCGCGCGCTTCATCACCGGCTCCCAGTTGGGATCGGTCATGTCGGTAACGAGAATATCGCCGGGCTGCACCTTGGACATTTCCGCAGCGTTGGGGATGATGCGCACCGGGCCGGTGGCGATTTTCTGGCCGATGGCGCGACCCGACACCAGCACTTTGGCATGTTGCTTCAGACGGTAGCGATGCATAACCTGATGGTTGTCGCCTGCCTTCACGGTCTCGGGACGCGCCTGCAAGATGTAGAGCTTGCCGTCCTGGCCGTCCTTGCCCCACTCGATATCCATAGGGCGACCATAGTGCTTCTCGATGGAAACCGCATAGCGTGCCAGCTCCAGCACATCAGCATCACTCAGCGCAAAGCGGTTGCGATCGGCTTCCGGCACATCGATCGTGCGCACAGAGCGGCCAACCTGCTTGGCGTCGGTGAATTCCATTTTGATGAGCTTGGAACCGAGGTTGCGGCGGATGATGGCTGGGCGCCCTTCCGCCAACTTGGGCTTGTGCACGTAGAACTCATCCGGATTCACCGCGCCCTGCACCACCGTCTCGCCGAGGCCGTAGGAGGCGGTGAGAAACACCACGTCGCGAAAGCCGGATTCGGTATCGAGCGTGAAAATCACCCCGGCGGCACCGGTATCGCTGCGCACCATGCGCTGCACGCCGGCGGACAGGGCCACCTCGGCATGGCGGAAGTTTTTGTGCACACGGTAAGCGATGGCGCGGTCGTTGTAGAGCGAGGCAAAGACGTGCTTCACGGCATGCAGCACATTGTCCAGGCCGTGGATATTGAGGAAGGTTTCCTGCTGGCCGGCGAAAGAGGCATCGGGCAAATCTTCCGCCGTGGCACTGGAGCGCACCGCGAAACTGGCGTCGGCCACGCCGCTGCCCACCAGCGCCTGGTAGTGCTCGGCAATTTCCTGGTTGAGCTTTTCGGGAAAAGGCGTACCCACGATCCACTGGCGGATGCGCGTGCCGGACGCGGCGAGCGCATCGGTGTCCTCGATATCCAGCCGGTCAAGCTCGGCGCTGATACGCCCAGCCAGCCCTTGATGCGCGAGAAAGTCGCGAAACGCATCGGCGGTGGTGGCGAAACCGCCCGGCACACGCACACCGGCATGGGCGAGCTGGCTGATCATTTCACCCAGGGAAGCATTCTTGCCACCCACCTGGTCCACGTCCGTCATGCGCAACTCTTCAAAGGCGATTACATAGCGACTCATTGCTTGCTCATTTCAAAATGGGTTGTGTCGAAGAAACAAAGCGCATATTTTATCGTCTTTCCTCAGCCCTCGTCTCCCTCATGTCCGTGAAACAAGCAAGAACGGTATTTTTCATCTCCGATGGCACGGGCATCACCGCCGAAACGCTGGGCCACAGCCTCCTCACCCAGTTCGAAAGCATCCATTTCCGCAAGGTACGCATTCCCTTCGTGAACAGCGTCGACATGGCCGTGGAATGCGTACGGCAGATCCGCATAGCCAGGGAGACCGAAGGCACGCGCCCGATCGTGGTGACGACCCTCGTCAGCATGGAAACCAGCAAGGTGCTGCGCGAAGCAGATGCCCTGTTTCTGGACTTCTTTGAGGCATTCATCGTGCCGCTCGAAGCGGAATTGCAAACCAAATCCACCCACACCATCGGCCGCTCGCACGGGCAGGCGTCGAGCAAGGACTACACCAACCGCATCGAGGCAGTGAATTTCACGCTGAGCCACGACGACGGCTCATCGGACACCGGCCTGGACAAGGCCGAGGTCATCCTGGTGGGCGTATCCCGCAGCGGAAAAACGCCGACCAGCCTCTATCTCGCGCTGCAATTCGGCGTGCGCGTGGCCAACTATCCGCTGATACCCGAAGACTTCGAACGCAACCGCCTGCCGGATTCACTGCATCAATTCCGCAGCAAGCTCTTCGGCCTCACCATCGCGCCCGATCGCCTGCACAAAATCCGTCAGGAACGACGGCCCAACAGCCACTACGCATCATTGGAAAATTGCCGCTACGAAATCGACGCCGCGCAGAAAATGATGAAGCGCGAAGGCATACGCTGGATGGACTCCACCACCAAGTCCATCGAAGAGATTGCGACGACGATCATGCAGGAAGTGAAGTTGGATAGGCATGTGTTTTAGGTGGAGCTATCCTACGAATTGGCAGAAGCGGTCGAAGAGCCATTGCACCATGATCTCCATGCGCTTAACATCCGCACTCTTGCTGGCTCCTGAGCATGCAGGCCGCATCATGTCCGTCCTGTGCGGTTCTCCGGCATGTCGTGCTGGCGAGCGCCAGTCCATGCGCCTCCTGGGCTGGTGCGTCACTGTCGGGCTGAGTGTGGTGGCCGTCTTGTCACGGCTACTACAACGCTGGCTACGTCCATCAGAGCGCAACGTGCGAAAACTTCGCGGTGTTCCCGCGGCGTCATCTGTGCGGCCACTCGCGAGTGCGAGCGGTCGTGCTATCGAGCAAAGCGTTTTGGTGGGTCAGTGTGCGGTGCGTCGTCGCCATTCGCTAGGCCGTGTGTTGCCCAACCCTACGGTCAACCGGACCTGCGCCATAATGCCGGCGCAGTCCGGTTACCTTGCACGTTGGTCATCGCAACATTCCGCCTCCTTATAGCCACTGGAAACCGAGATGCTGGACGATCATTTGTGTGATGGCAGGTTAAGTTTGAACGGCACCATCCTTGCCAAAACATTGGGCGTAGGAACGCAAGATTCGTTTTTGACGGTTGGGGCGTTGGATCGACGGTACTACCTAACCTTGGACTACTTTACCCCGCGGGTGTTCTCTCGGAACGACAACCAAACTATGGTCGATGGTGCAAGCTACTTACTAAAGGGCCCAATGGTTGCGAATCTTAACCACGGCCCCCTTGGTCACCCCGGCGATGGTGAGTATGATCGTTGGGAGTTTTCGGAGATTACATTCGCGTTCCGATTCACGCGTAATACGTTGTCAGTGACACTTGAGGGAACGTCTGAACTTGGTACGGCTGGATCTAGCGGAGTTCAGCAATCGCTACCGAAGCAATCGACGCAAGTGGCCGTCACCGTTCTACGTCCGCGAATGAAGGAGTTCCTACGAATGACAGATTCTGGCTGGTTGTACTTCGAAAAGCGCCTCGATAGTTTTCCGTGCTAATTGTTCGGCAACTCAGCAGGTAAAAGCCCTATGCCCAACTCATCATTCCACCGGCCTGCGCGAAAAGCCGCGCAGGCCGGTGAATTCAAACGTTGAACTAAACCGCTGACGCAGTGGTGGTACGCGGGGGGTCTGCGCGCTGCTACCGCGTTTTGCATTTCCCACCGCCCTTCTTGGACATACATCCACAGCAATGACCGCTCGTTATCTCAGAGACAAGGAAGTTCCTGTTGTCGATAGGCCTAGTTTTAGACAGGCATTAGATGTTAGACAAAGCTGACAACAAAAACAAAGAGTTATCTCATACACCCATGATGCAGCAGTACTTGCGCTTGAAAGCGCAGTACCCAGCGCTGCTGCTGTTCTATCGCATGGGCGATTTCTATGAGCTATTTTTCGAGGACGCCGAGAAGGCCGCGCGCCTGCTCGATATCACGCTCACCACGCGTGGGCAGTCGGCGGGCCACCCCATCAAGATGGCGGGAGTGCCTTATCACGCCGTGGAGCAATATCTCGCCCGGCTGGTGAAGTTTGGCGAGTCGGTTGTCATTTGCGAACAGATCGGTGATCCGGCGACGAGTAAGGGGCCGGTGGAGCGCGCCGTGTCGCGCATCGTCACGCCGGGCACACTCACCGATGCGGCGCTGCTGGACGACAAGTCCGACAGCTTGTTACTCGCGCTTTTTCCCTCTAAGAATCTGCTGGGCCTGGCCTGGCTGAATCTCGCCAATGGCGATTTCCACCTGCTCGAAGTCGGCCCCGCCGCGCTGGACGCGCAGCTTGAGCGCCTGCGACCTGCTGAGATCCTCTTGCCGGACAGCGCCACGCTGTCGCTCGCCGACCCTCGCGCCGCCTGCTTGCGACGCTTGCCTGATTGGCACTTCGACATGGAGGGCGCAGAGCGCCTGCTCAGCGCCCACTTCGGCACCCGCGACCTCGCCGCCTTTCTGCCTGAGGAGGAGACGGTCAGCGCGGCGCTGGCAGCGGCTGGCGCGCTTTATCAGTATGCCAAGACTACGCAAAACCAGGCGCTGGCCCACATCACCACCCTGGCCGTCGAGCGCGAAAGCGCCTGGCTGCGCCTGGACGCCGCCACGCGCCGCAATCTGGAAATTTCCGAGACCCTGCGCGGCGAGCCGGCCCCCACCCTGCTCTCGCTTTTCGACGCCTGCGCCACATCCATAGGCTCGCGCTGGCTGCGCCATTGTCTGCACCATCCGCTGGCGGATCAAAGTGGCGCCGCCGCACGCCACGAGACCGTGGTCGAACTCGTCGGTGAAAATGGCGCAGGCCGCTACACCTTGCTGCATCGCGGCCTGCGCAGTGTGGCCGACATCGAGCGCATCGCCGCGCGCATCGCGCTCAAGAGCGCGCGCCCGCGCGATCTCTCGGCGCTGCGTGAGAGCCTGCGCGCCATTGAAGCGTTGCGCGGCGAACTACCCGCGCCCGAGGCAGACCTGCTCCGCAGCATTGCGGCAGACCTCGCGACACCGACTGATTGCGTAGACCTGCTGGTGCGCGCCATCGCGCCGGAGCCGGCCGCGCTGCTGCGTGACGGCGGCGTGATCGCTGATGGCTATGACGCCGATCTCGACGAACTGCGCGCCATCCAGCAAAACTGCGGCGCCTTCCTGCTCGAACTCGAAGCGCGCGAACGTGCCCGTACCGGCATCGCCACACTCAAGGTCGAGTACAACCGCGTACATGGCTTCTACATCGAAGTCACGCATGCCCATGTGGAAAAAATCCCCGAAGACTATCGCCGCCGCCAGACGCTGAAGAATGCCGAGCGCTACATCACACCGGAACTAAAAATCTTCGAGGACAAAGCGCTATCCGCCCAGGATCGCGCCCTGGCGCGTGAGAAGCTGCTCTACGATGCACTGTTGGAACAACTCGCCGTGCATATCCCCGCGCTGCAACGCATCGCCCGCGCTGTCGCTCTACTCGACGGCCTATGTGCCTTTGCCGACCTCTCGCTGCGCTACAACTACTGTCGTCCGACTTTCTCTAGCGAGCCAGGAATCCACATTGAAGGCGGCCGTCATCCCGTCGTCGAGCGACAAATCGAAACTACCCAACTGAGTTTCATTTCCAACGACTGTCGCTTCGATCATGCCCGTCGCATGCTGCTCATCACCGGCCCCAATATGGGCGGCAAGTCGACCTATATGCGTCAGGTGGCGCTGATCGTCCTGCTCGCCCACTGTGGCAGCTTCGTGCCAGCGTCAAGCTGCCGCTTAGGCCCTATCGACGCCATCTACACGCGCATCGGTGCATCCGACGATCTCGCCTCGGGACGTTCCACCTTCATGGTGGAAATGACCGAAGCGGCCGCCATTCTGCACAGCGCCACCGACAAGAGCCTGGTGCTGATGGATGAAGTCGGGCGCGGCACCTCCACCTTCGACGGCATGGCCCTGGCCTTCGCCATCGCGCGCCACCTGCTGGATAAAAACCGCTGCTGGACCTTGTTCTCCACGCACTATTTCGAGCTGACTCGGCTGGCCGTGGACTACACCGAATGCGCCAATGTTCATCTGGATGCGGTCGAACATGGCCGCAGCATCGTCTTTCTGCATGCGGTGGAAGAAGGCCCGGCGAGCCAGAGTTACGGCATAGAAGTGGCGGCATTGGCCGGCATCCCCGGCAGTGTGGTGCGCGAAGCCAAGCGCCGTCTGCGCCAACTTGAAAACCGCGAGGTCGACAACAGCGCACAACCCGATCTTTTCAGCGCCGCACCGCCGCCCGTGGAAGCCGAGCCGCACCCGGCGCTGGATGCGTTGCGTAGCCTGGAGCCCGACAACCTCAGTCCGCGCGAAGCACTGGAAAAACTCTACGAACTGAAAAGGATGAGCGAATGAATATCCGGCGCTTGCTATGCATGGCCTTATTGCTGCCCACGTTGCTGCCCATGTCGGCGCTGGCCCAAAACTTCAGCTTCGCCCTGATCGGCGATCTCCCCTACAACAGCTATGAGCGTCGCAACCTGCCGGGCTTGCTGGAAGAAATCGGTCAGGAAAAAGTGGAATTCGTCAGCCACGACGGCGACATCAAGAGCGGCGACAGCGTGTGCAGCGATGAAACCTTGCGCGACATCCTGCAAGTGTTTCAGGGCTCAAAACATCCCTTTATCTATGTGCCCGGCGACAACGAATGGACGGACTGCCATCGCGCCAACAACGGCGCCTACGACCCCGTTGAGCGCTTGAAGCGCTTACGCGAACTTTTCTTTGCCGATGACATGACGCTGGGCCAGCGGCGCTTTGCGCTGGAACATCAATCGCAGGATCCGAAATTTTCTGCCTACCGCGAAAATACCCGCTGGCAGATCGGCCGCGTGCTGTTCGTCGGCCTCAATGTGCCGGGCAGCAACAACAACTGGGGCAAGGGAGCCAAGCCATCACCGGAACATGTCGCTCGCGATGCCGCCAACCGAGCCTGGCTGGCCGAGGCCTTCGCGCGAGCGCGAGAACAAAAACTCTTGGGGTTGGTGATCATCATCCAGGCCAATCCAGGCTTCGATTCGTACAAGCGCGACAGCACCCAACCCGATGGCTACTCGGGCTTCTTCAATCAGTTGCGTGACGAGACGCCGGCTTTCTCCGGCCAGGTATTGTTGGTACATGGCGATACGCACACGCACCGCATCGACCAGCCGCTGCGCCATCCTAAGACTAACGAGACGCTAGCCAACTTCACCCGCGTAGAAACCTACGGTTCGCCCTTCATGGGCTGGGTGAAAGCAATGGTAGATGAACGCGACCCCAGACTGTTCCGCTTCGAACCGCACCCTTACGCGCCGGGGGCGGCGCCTTGAGGATAAAACCGTTTAGCGCGGATGAACGCGGATTGATTTCGTAGGATGGGTGGAGCGAAGCGCAACCCATCGTAGTTTCGGCGTCCGATGATGGGTTGGGTTGCGCTGCGCTCCACCCATCCTACCGAGTTTTGCTTTTATTGAATCTCGTCAAAGTCGCTGACAACTTCTTTGTTTGCGGCGTCATTCCCGCGAAAGTTGTATCTACGATTTTCAATAATCCGCGGCAACGCTTTTCTCTCAGTGGTGGTGATGCCCCTCCGGCCCGTGCACGTGGCCGTGGGTGAGCTCTTCGCCAGTGGCGGGACGCACATCCTGCACGGTGCAGGCGAACAGCAGCGCAATGCCGGCAAGGGGATGATTTCCATCGACCACCACCTTGTCGCCAGCGATGTCGGTAATGGTGAAGACCATGTCCTCGTCGTCTTCCTCTTCTCCGGCGCGCTCGAACTGCATGCCGACCTCGATGCCTTCGGGAAACATGGAGAGCGACTCCACCCGCAGGAGTGATTCGTCGTAGTCGCCGAAGGCGTCTTCCGGCTGCAATTTGATTTCCAGCTGCGCGCCCACGTCCTTGCCGTGCAAGGCCTCTTCGATGGGCGCGAAGATGCCGTCGTAGCCGCCATGCAGGTACACCATGGGTTGTTGCCCTGCATCGATGACGTTGCCGTCGGGATCGCTAACCTTGTATTCCAAGGTGACGACAGTGTCTTTGGTGATCTGCATCATGGTCCTTTCAGTCCAGTTGTTTTACTAAATTCAGTATTTCCAGTGCGTGGCCCTTGGGTGTCACGCCGTGGAAGGCGTGGCGCACGACCCCCTTTTTGTCGATGACAAAAGTCGAGCGCACGATGCCCATTTTTTTTACGCCGTCCTTTTCTTTCATCTGCCACGCACCATATTTCTTGCACACTTCGCCTTCGCTGTCGGCGAGCAGGCGCAGCGAGATGCCGTGCTTGTCGCGAAACTCGGCGTGACTGAGGCAATCGTCGCGCGAGACGCCGATTACGACGCAACCAAGGCGCTCGAATTCACCCTCATGATCGGAAAACTCGAGGGCTTCCATGGTGCAGCCCGGCGTGTCATCCTTGGGATAGAAGTAGAGCACGACGTGCTGCTTGCCGCGCAAATCGGCGAGCGCAAACGATTCCATATCCGCGTCAGGCAGCGTGAACGCGGGAGCGGGTTGTCCGGCTTGTAGCATGCGATCTCCTTACTCTATTCACGACGAACTCACGACGAACTCACGACGAAATAAAACGCGTCGGCGCAAGTTTAACACTGCCCCGCGCCGTGAACACAAGCGCGACAATCCGGCTGTGACGGGCGTAATATTGCCGCAATCGAGGAGCGCTTCATGATGCCAACGCAACTTCCCCAACTTGTCCTGGTCTGCTGTCTGGCCCTTGCAGTTTGCGCGCAGGCAGTCGCCGGTGAACCGGCCATTCAACGCGAGATCGCCACTGAACGCTGGGCGTTCCAGCGCGACGGGCGTGACTGGAAGCTGGTAACGCGCCAAGTGGGCAAACAGGCCAGCAGCCACCGCTACGTGCTCGAAGGCGACAGCGCCGATCTGTGGAACGAGGTGATTTCCACCGACCACTACCCGGCCAACACCAGCGCCGATCAACACGCGCTGGCCTTCGTCGACGAACTACAGGGACGCTGTCATCGGCTCAAGGTCGCCCACACGAGCAACGGACCGAACTCCATCATCCTTGAATGGGAAGGCGACTGTCGCATCAGCGGAAAGCAACAAGAGATACGGCGTATCGATGTCGGACCGGACGGCTTCGACCACCTGGCCTATGGCGCCAAAGCCAAGTTTATGACCCCAGAAAAACAGCAGACCTGGCGGGCCATTTTGCGCACCGCCCGCCTCAAAGACACCAAGTTTTCATCCAACCGAGGAGAGTGAACCTATGAAACTGGAAACCCTGGCCGTGCATGGCGGCTACACGCCGGACCCGACCACCAAGGCCGTGGCCGTACCCATCTATCAGACCACCTCCTACGCTTTTGACAGCACGCAGCACGGCGCCGACCTGTTCGATCTCAAGGTAGCGGGCAACATCTATACGCGCATCATGAACCCGACCACCGACGTGCTTGAAAAGCGCCTCGCCGCGCTGGAAGGCGGTGTCGGCGCTCTGGCACTGGCCTCCGGCATGGCGGCTATTACCTCCGCCATCCTGACCATCGCCGAAGCCGGCGACAACATCGTCTCCACCAGCACACTATACGGCGGCACCTACAACCTCTTCGCCCACACCTTGCCGCAATATGGCATCGAGGTGCGCTTTGCGGACTACCGCGATCCGGCTGCCTTCGCGAAGTTGATCGATGCGCGCACCAAGGTGGTGTTTTGTGAATCCATCGGCAATCCAATGGGCAATGTGGTCGACCTGGCTGCGCTGGCAGAGGTAGCACACCGGCATGGCGTGCCGCTGATTGTCGACAACACGGTACCCACGCCTTATCTCTGTCGCCCCTTCGAGCATGGCGCGGATATCGTAGTGCATGCGCTGACCAAGTACCTCGGCGGGCATGGCAACTCCATCGGCGGTGCGATCGTCGATTCGGGAAAATTTCCCTGGGCCGAGCACAAGGCGCGCTACAAGCGCTTAAACGAACCGGACGTTTCCTACCACGGCGTGGTGTATACCGAGGCGCTCGGCCCGGCCGCCTACATCGGCCGCGCTCGCGTCGTGCCCTTGCGCAACATGGGTGCGGCAATCAGCCCCTTCAACAGCTTCCTCATTCTGCAAGGCATAGAAACCCTTGCGCTGCGCATGGATCGCATTTGCGACAACACCATGGCAGTAGCGCAACATCTGCAACGTCACAAAAAGGTGAAATGGGTGCGCTATGCCGGCCTTGCCGATCACACCGAAAAGCCGCTGGTCGATAAATACATGGGCGGCCGCGCTTCCGGTATTTTGTCTTTCGGCATCGACGGCGGTGCAGCGGCGGGTGGGCGCTTCATCGATGCGCTGCAACTCATCACGCGCCTGGTGAACATCGGCGATGCCAAGTCGTTGGCCTGCCATCCGGCCACCACCACGCATCGCCAGCTCGCGGCGCACGAGATGGAAAAAGCCGGCGTCACCGAAGACATGGTGCGCCTCTCGATCGGCATCGAGCACATTGACGATATCCTGGCTGACGTCGGCCAGGCGCTCGAATTGGCCTGAAGTAGTCGGACCTGCGCTCTTGGGGAAATTTACCGCTAAGGACGCTAAGAAAAACCGGCAGAACCTTTGCGTCCTTTGCGTCCTTGGCGGTGACGTATTAACCGTCCCTTGAAAACGCTTCAGCCTACTTCCGCGACTGCCGCAGATAAGCTTCAAAACTTTCCGCCGGCACAGGCGGTGAGAAGAAGAAGCCTTGCACTTCCTGGCAGCCCATTTTACGCAAGGCGTCCAACTGCTCGGCGGTTTCCACGCCTTCGGCGATGACGGAAAATCCCAGCATGCGGCTCAACTTGACGATCATGTCGGCAATGCTGGAACTGGAGTGCACGGCGGAGAGATCAGCCACAAAAGTGCGATCGATCTTGAGCCGGTTAATGGGCAGGCGATGCAAGTGGTTGAGGGAGGAAAATCCGCTGCCGAAGTCGTCAATGGCGATGCTAACCCCGATGGCTTTGAGTTGATGCAGAGCGTCGATCACAGCCACCGTCTCTTGCAGGGCCAGGCTTTCAGTCAGTTCGAGTTCAATGAACTTGGGATGAACGCCCTCTTCTTCGATGCAACGACGCGCCTTGAGCACGAAATTCGGATCGCGGAACTGCGCCAGCGAAACGTTCACCGACATGCGCAGATCCAAGTAGCCCGCCTGGTGCCATTCCCGCAACTGCTTGCAGGCGGTACGCATGGCCCACTCGCCCAGTTCGATGATGAGATGCGAGTATTCGGCCAGGGGAATGAAGCGGTCGGGCGGAATATTTTCGCCGCGTTCGTTCTTCCAGCGCATCAACGCTTCTGCGCCAACGACGCGCTTGCTAGCCATATCTATCAACGGCTGATAATACAGGGCAAGACCCTGTTTGGCCTCGGCGGCGTGGCGTAGATCATGCAGCAAGCCGAGGCGTTGTTGTGTGGCGATGCGCATGTCGCGCGTATAAACCATCCAGCGTTTGCCGCCCTCGGTCTTGGCGCGCGACAACGCGATGTTGGCGTTCTTGAAAATTTCCGTGCCACAGTCGTCAGTTTCGCCCAGGTGCTCCATGCCGATCACGGGCTGGATCATCAGCGACTGGCCATCGACCACGATAGGCTGGGCGAACAAGGCGAGAATGCGCGTCGGTTCGACCACCGCATTCGGCCCGAGCAGCCCAAAGGTGCCGCCGGAGACACGCGCCACCGCCACTTCATCGCCCAGGCCGCCGCGCAAGCGTTTGGCCATGGCGACCAATAATTGATCGCCGGTCTTGTGGCCCAGCGCAGCGTTGATGTCGGCGAAGTGATCGATGTCGATCAGCGCCACGCTCCAACCGGCGCCACCCGGCACCAGACGCTCATCGATGAGTGTGATGAAATGCGAGCGGTTCGGCAGACGGCAAAGCGGATCGAAAAACGCCAACGTGTTCAAGCGCTGAAACAACGTGACATTGTCCAGGCCGATGGCAATGCCGATGTTCAGCACATCCAGCATCTGCCGTTCCAGCTCGTTCAATGCACGCGGCGTCTCCAGGCATATCGCGGCCTGGCCGTCTTCCATGGTACGAACGTAGAGCGCGAAACCGCCCGGCGCGAAGACGCTCGCCCGGGTCTCGCAGCAACGCTGGAGCAGGCTTTGCATGAGTGGATCGCGGATCGCCTCGGCGGTAACGCCCTGTTCGCGGGCATGCCGCCCCAGCGCGCCGGCAATGAAGCAGTTGTCGCGCTCCGACTCCGGCGCCTGGACATCGCTATGCGCACAGAACACGCCATGCGCCTCGATGTCCAGCAAAGCGGCAGCTTGACGCAATACTCCGTTGGCATAGTCCTCGAGATTGCGCCGGGTGAATAAATCCGGCGCGGAGCGCACAATTTGATCGAGCTTCTGGCGGCTCTCGATAATGGCGCGTAATTGCTCGTAAGAACGTATCGCCGTGGTGATGGTGGTAACAAGCTTGGTGCGCGTGAGTTCCGACTTGGCCTTGTAGTCGTTGATGTCGTAGTCGCGGATGACTTCCATTTCCGGCGCGTAACCCGGCTGGCCGGTGCGCAGGATGATGCGGATGTCGATGCGCGCCAGATCGTCGCGTATCTGGCGCACCAGGCGCAAACCGGCGTCACCGCTTTCCATCACCACGTCGAGCAAGATCACGGCGATCTGCGGCGTCGTCTCGATGATGTAGCGCGCCTCCGCAGCCGAGTAGGCGTGCAGAAATTCCAACGGCCGCCCAACCAGGGTCAGGCCGCTCAACGCAAACAGGGTGGCGCTATGCACGTCCTTCTCGTCATCGACGATCAGCACACGCCAGCAAGGCACCGTGCCGGCGCCTGACGACGATGCATAGCCGCCGTCGTCGATGATATCGATCAGACCGTCGCGGTCAAATATTTTCTGCGCTGAACTCATGCGAAGTTTTCCGTAGCCCCTGCTTCCGGCGCCGCCAGCGGTAAGGTCAGCGTGAAGCAGGCGCCGCCGCTTTCACTGCCAACCTTGATTTTGCCGCCGAGTATGCGGGTCACGATGTTATAAACAATATGCAATCCCAGTCCGCTTCCGCCACGACCGAGCTTGGTGGTGAAGAACGGATCGAAAATGCGTTTCAGATCGGCCTCCCCGATGCCTATGCCGTCATCGCTGAAGACCAGTTCAATTTCAGCCTGGCCGCAGCGACGGGCCGACAAAACCATGCGGCCCTGCTCTCTGCCTTCAAAACCATGCGCCAGCGCGTTGGTGACCAGATTGGTGATCACCTGGCCCAACGGCCCAGGGTAGCTATCCATAACCAAATTATCGGCTATATCCAGCTCAAACTTGAATGGGGTTTTCTTGAGCATGGGCGCCAGGGTGGTAGTGACTTCTTCGACCACCAACCGCAACTCGAAGCGGCGCCGCTGGGCGCTCGCTTGGTCCACCGCTACCTGCTTGAAGCTGCTGACCAATTCATTGGCCTGCGCCAGACTGCGCAACATCAGTTCGGTGGCGGTGCGAGCGCTCTCCAGGTAATCGCCCAAGGCCGATCTGCGCACATGACCCGAGGCGACTTCATCGCTGAAGTCCTGGGTTTTATCGAACAAGGTGCTGGCGACGGTAATGCTGTTGCCGATGGGCGTGTTGAGTTCGTGGGCTACACCGGCCACCAGAGAACCCAGAGCGGAGAGTTTTTCGGCTCGCACCAATTCGTCTTGCGCCAGTTTCAAGGCATCGAGCGCGCTGGCCAATTCTTCGTTGGCCTGTTCGAGTCGCGCCGTGCGTTCGTTCACGCGCGCTTCGAGCTGCACATTGAGTTCACTCAGCTCTTGCTGGACGCGGCACTGCTCGGTGATATCGTGCGCACTCCAGACCAACACCGGCTGGCGGTTGAGCTCAAACACATGACCGGACGATTCGCAAAGTATTTCCGTGCCGTCGGCGCGCCGCAACCACACTTCGCGTTTCGGCACATGTGCGCCCGACTTCGCCTCGTCGAGCAGACGGTTGCGCTCTTGGACATCAGTCCAAAGCCCGATTTCCAGGCTGGTACGCCCCAAGATGGCCGCACGAGCATGGCCGAACTGCACAATCCACGCTTCGTTCACATCCACGAAAACGCCTTCGCGCAGCGACGTCACCCCCAATGCCACGGGAGACAAATGAAAGATGGCGGAAAACTTTTCTTCGCTCTCGCGCAGGGCCTGCTCTATGCGCCGGCGTTCTGTGATGTCATGCGAATGCCATAGGATGTAGCCGACATCGTTGAGATCGAAGCGCCGAGCGGAAACTTCGGCCAGGATGCGGGTGCCGTCCTTGGCCTTGAACCATTCTTCCGCGCCGCGGATTTCGCCTTGCTCCAACAAGTTATCAAACAACGTCGCGCCCAGAGTGGCATCGACCAGTAGATCCAGTTCCAGCGGCGTGCGGCCTATCACCTCCTCACGCCTGTAGCCGAACTTCGTCAGCCAGGCATCGCTCACATCCACATAATGGCGATCCACCGTGCGCATCAGGGCCAAGGGCTCGGGGCCGAGCTTGAATATCTGTGAGAACTGCGCCTCGCGCTCACGCAGCGTCTGCTCCATGCGGCGCTGGGCGGTGATGTCGTGCATATTCCAGAGGATCAGCTTGGACTGCTCCAGATCGATCACCCGCGCCGATACCAGCGCGGTGACGTCGTCACCATTCTTGCGATGCAAATGCACTTCGGTGCCGGGCAGCTCACCCAGCCGCAAGAGTTCGCTGAAAAGCCGGCTGTATTCCGCTGGTTCGCGCCATAGCCCAAGATCGAGGCTGTCGCGGCCTTTCACCTCACCCGACTGGAAGTCGAAGGTGCGCAGCCAGGCCGCATTCACCTCGACATAGTTGCCATCGGGATAGTGCATGACGGCGATGGGCTCCGGTGTCATGGCGAAGAAACTGGCGAATTTCTCCTGGCTGTCCCGCAAGGCCTGCTCGGCGGTCTTGCGGGACGTGATGTCCTCGATGGTGCCGACAAACCCCAATAGTTGGTTCTCCTCGATGATCGGCGTGACATGCGTGCGCGTCCACACGATCACGCCGCCCGGGCGCACATAGCGTCGTTCGCCGGAGAAGGACCGGTGCTCGCGCATGGCAACGTCGATTTCCGATTCGAGCTGGGCGCGATCCGCGGGATGCACCGCCTCCACCCATCGGCCGGCGTAAGCATCGGCCTCGCTAACACCCGTGATCTCACAAGCGCGGCGGCTCACATAAGCCAACTCACCGTCTTGTCCGCTGGCAAAAACGCCCAACTGAGAACCCTCGCTGATGGCGCGAAATCGCTGCTCGGCCACGTGCAGCGTCTGCTCGATTTTCTTGCGCTCCGTGATGTCGTGACCTTCCGGCACAAGGTACACAACTTGCCCGGATGCGTCGCGGATAGGCGTCAGAAAGAAGTTGAAATAGCCGGTGCTGCCGTCGGGCAAGAAGGCGCTCGAGACGAAGTTGTCGTTGCCGCCGGCGGCAACGCGGCGTATGGCCTCGCGCAAGCGCTGCTGTTGCGGCTTGTCATGCGTCCACCACACCGTTTCCCAAAAGCGTTTGCCGATGACTTCGGAACGAGTGACCCCGGCGTGTTCCAGCGAGGTTCGGTTGGCATCCAGCACCGTGCCATCTGGCGTCAGCAAGCCAATCAGGCTGCGCGTGCTATTGAGAATGGCCCGATAGCGCTCGCCGCTCAATCTGCTCTCCTCCTGCGCCACACGGCGTGCCTCGGCCTCGCGCAGCAAGCCAGCGTTGGCGAGGGATAAGGCCCGTTGCTGCTTGCGGCCGGTAATGACCAGGATCATCAGCCCGAGCCCGAAGTTGAATATCGGCCCGACGAGATACGCCTTGGGATCTGTCGGCCCACTCAACCACAAGGGCGCGGAAAGGCCGAAGCCCACGAACAGCACCATCATCCAGCCCACGGCGCCATAGCCCACGCCCGGCTCGCGATAGCCCTGGCGCAGCATCATGAACCCCGACAAAACGTAGAGGATGCCGCCGATCGCGTAGGGCAGCATCGTAGGCAGGACGCCGCCCGCCGCCAGGGCGCCCAGCACCCAGTTGGCGCCCAGCACCGCCAGCCCCGTCGTCCAGGGAGACTTGAGCCGATTGCCGGTGAATTCGCAGGTAGCCAGCCACACCAGCACCAGGCGAATAGCGCCGAAAAACATCTCGATATGCAGCCCCAATTCGGACTTATCGAGCCGGCCGAAACGAGTGATCAGGACTAGGCCAGTAGCCAGAAAAAAGATGCCCCAAAGCGGAAAGGAGCGCTCCTTGCGGTCCGAGAACCACAACCAGAAAAACACCGCCGCAATGACGATGCTCGACATCATCACGTTGACGAGGAGGATGTAGCTGGGGACCATAGGCATAGTGGCTTGCATCGTAGGATAATAATCCCGTTGTAATCTTGGAACAGGTGACAAATTCACGCTCGCGCCGCAATTCGCACCGACGTTGGTTGAGTGACGTTGAAACCGGCGACGTCAAAATCTGCTACCGTTCCCTTCCCGCACTTTTGTTTTCTCGCTCGCGCCATGCACGACATCGTCATCCGTCGCATCCACAACCTGTCGCCCGATAAAGCGCGGGCCGCAGCCGAGCGCCTCGCCGCACAACTCAAACAGGAGTTCAATCTCTCCTATGACTGGTCAGAAAGCACCCTGCGTTTTAAGCGCACAGGTATCAGCGGAGAATTGGCTCTACAAGAACGCGAAGCCTGCATACAGGTCAAGCTGAGCTTCCTGTTGCTGGCCCTCAAGCCGCGCATCGAGGCGGAAATTCATCGCCATTTCGATGAAAATTTTGGGTGCTGATTGGCGGGTTTTTATCGGAATCTCGGCATCGCCTGCGCTATTATAGTCACAAGCTGACGTCATATGTAACACCGAAAGCCGCCATGTCGAATCGCGATCGCGTCTCCAGCGTCGACCATGCCTGGTTGCGCATGGATCATCCGGGCAACCTGATGACGATCGTCGGCGTGCTGATATTCGACACACCGCTCTCGGCCGCGCGCCTCAAACATTTGCTGCATGCGCGGCTCTTGCGCTACGCACGGTTCCGCCAGCGCATCGTCGAGGACGCCACCGGCGCCTGGTGGGAAAACGATCCGGTTTTCGATCTAGTATCGTTACCTATTAATTACGAAACATAATGCCGCGCCATTTTTGCATCTGCGTCCTGTCGAGTGAACATCCACTCGATGCCACGCTGCTCGGCGTTGCGGCGCAGTTGCCACGCATCGACTTCAGCGGTGAGCGTAGCCCGGTCCGGCAAGCGCCGATCAAGGCACTGGCG
>JAYUNL010000129.1:0-1674 GCA_043761745.1 Rhodocyclaceae bacterium | reverse complement strand
TTACGCCAAGGCCGACGGACGGCATGGGTTTCCAGTCGGCGGGGTCTTTCCCGGCCTGTACCCGTTCAAGCTGATACCCTGCTTCGCGCCGAGGATCATCCGGAAAATCTCGTATGCTTTCGCGGCTGCTGCCCAGCCACCTCACTGGCTTGGGAATCATATTATCAGAACTGGTAATAACCGCAAGTTGAACAAATTGTTCAAAGTTTCTCGCTCACACGGCGTTGCCACGCAGAGGAATGACCTTTGCGCCCTGGCGCAATGCTACGACATGCTTGGCCCAAGCCTGCATCATCTTCTTGCGCTCAGGCAAGTACTCGGCACGGTTATACGCGCCGCGCACTTCGTCCCGCTCGGAGTGTGCTAGCTGGCGCTCGATCACGTCGGCGCGGAATCCCATTTCATTGAGGCACGTGCTGGCCACCGCCCGGAACCCGTGCCCGGTCATCTTGCCTTTGTAGCCCAGGCGGTACAGGGCAAATAGCATGGTGTTGTTGCTGATGGGTTTGTCCCGGTTCCTGCCGGGGAATACGAAGCGACTGCCGCCACTGATTTCGCGCAACTGCTCCAGAATCGCAAGGGTTTGCTTGGACAGCGGGACGACGTGCTCGGCCTTCATTTTCATTCGAGCGGCCGGGATGATCCATAGGCCAGCGTCCAAGTCGAACTCGGTCCACTCGGCGCCGATCAGCTCGTTGGTGCGCACGAAGGTCAATACCAGCAGTTCCAGGGCAAGGCGGGTTTGCTTGTCCCCCTTTTCGTCATAGGTCGCGATCGCTCGAAGCAAATCTGGCAGTTCCTCGGGTCGTACCGCCGCCTGGTGCCGCTTTTGATGGGGTGTCAGGGCTCCACGTAGGTCCCGAGAGATGTCGCGCTGGCAACGACCTGTAGCGATGCCATAGCGGAACACCTGTCCGCAGACCTGCAAGATGCGGTGCGCCAGATCATGGGCACCCCGCTTCTCGATCGGGCGCAGCGCGGCCAGCAATTCCGGCGCCTCGATCTCGCCAATCGGCCGGCTGCCGATGGCCGGGAAAGTGTTACGCTCTAGCCGGCGCTTCACGTCATCGGCATGACCGGGAACCCAGGTATGAAGTTGCTTCTCGTACCACTCCAGGGCGACCGCCTCAAAGGAGTTCGCCGCGGCAACGCTGCGCCGCAGCTTGTCGGCGCGTCGTTTGACCGAGGGATCAAGGTTGCCGTCCAGATGCCTGCGCTCGACCTCCAGCTTTTGCCGGGCGTTCTTTAACCCGACATCCGGGTACACACCCAGAGAAAGCGATTTCTCGGCGCCGGCAATCTTGTAGCGCAGACGCCAGTACTTCCGACCGTCAGCGTAGACCCACAGATAAAGGCCGCCGCCATCATGCAGCTTGCGGATCTCATTGCCCTTGGTGGTGGCCCTCTTACACTCCGTATCGCTGAGAAGACTACGCTTGGCGGCCATGTGGTAACTTTCAATGCGGTAAAATTCCGTTACCACATTATTTACCAGAGTTAGACGCTGGATACAATAGGACGCATACGGCCAATCTTGGATGCTTTTCTAGAGGTAAAATCAGGAGGGAGCGGAATTTTTTGGACTGCTTTGGACTGTTACGGATGCCAAACTGGCGGAGAGAGTGGGATTCGAACCCACGGTACGTCTTACGACGTACACACGCTTTCCAGGCG
>JAYUNL010000128.1:0-63516 GCA_043761745.1 Rhodocyclaceae bacterium | reverse complement strand
CTTGGCGTCTGCCCCTTGAATACAATTCCGATAATCGCGACCACAAATGCGAAGGCTCCAGTAACTATTGCAGCCTGGACGGAGTTTTTCTGATACCACTTTTCTTAGCCATATGCCGGAATGTCGTGCACGCTAAGGAGCTAAGCCAACCGGCGCGGCGCGGCTATATCGCGCAGCGTCCAGCTACCGACGGGAGCGAGGTTGAGCGCGTTGTTAGTGAGCATTACTCACCACCCTCGTCTTCTTTTTCTTCACGCATTACGAACTTTGCGAAGATGTGCGATTTGAAAATTAGGAGGATGCCTAGAATAAGTTCAGACAAGTAGAAAGCAAAATTTATCTTGTTTTGGGTGGTTAATGATCTCATGTAGGATTGATCACCAACTCCAATATTCATGGATGTACTAAATACAAACCAGAGGATGTTGGGGAGCGAGGTGGCAAGTAGCCATAACCCAATCAAGCTACAGCCAACTCTTGCGGCATCTAGAGCGCCAACCTTTATGTGATTTTCGAATTTCGTTCGCGGAACAATTTTATTGGCAAAAGTCATAGGAAAAAACCACAGAGCAAAAGCCGAGAGAATACAGACACCGCCGATTACATGGGAAATGTAAATATCTTTCTCCAAATTTGTCCCTGCTACAGAAGCAGGATAGGAGAACAAGAATCTGAGGCTGAGGATTGCGACGAATATCGCAAAGAACCGGAGGCCCAACGCAACAATTTGCTGTGGATTCATTTTGCTTTCTAACTTTGTTGTCGGGCGACAGTTTTGCCGGTTAACTCCCTGGCTTGCTGCATGACTACCCTGGGGTGATTGGCTGGATACCCGCTTGCAGATTGGTTCTTCAGCATATACGGTGTACGTTCATACAGATTAAAATATCTGACAAGTCGCTTATCTATGCCGCCAGCAACTGACAACGGGGGATACGCGACAGCGCCTCCCCCATCGTTTCGCGCGCAATCGCTGTGTCGTAGTTGGCTTGACCGCGCAGCCACCACCCATCGCTGAGGCCAAAGTACTTGCAAAGACGAAGGTCCGTATCCGCAGTAATAGCTCGCTTCCCGGCCACGATGTCGCCGATCCGTTGAGGTGGCACACCAATGTCCTTGGCCAGGCGGTACTTCGTTAGGCCCAGCGGCTTTAAGAACTCTTCGTCCAGCATTTCGCCGGGAGAAACAGGCGCGACAGTACGCATATTCATACTCCTTCAGTGGTAGTCCACAATCTCGACGTCCTTTGGGCCGTCTTTAGTCCAAACAAAGCACACGCGCCACTGGTCGTTGATGCGAATGCTGTGTTGTCCCTTGCGCTTGCCCTTCAACGCTTCCAGTTGATTGCCAGGGGGGGCACGCAGATCCTCCAAGACCGCCGACCAATCAAGCTGTTCAAGTTTGCGCAGGGCCGGACGTTCTATATTCACCCAGCGACGGACACGCTTGCCGACGAAGAGCATCTGCGTGTCTTTGCATTTGAAGCTCTTGATCGACATGGCAAGAACAGTAACGCGTTGCGTTCATAACGTCAAGCATTAACAATCGTCAAGCAGATAGTGCAAGACACCCTGCCCTACTGCAACTTCTCCTTCACCTTCGCCAACGCCGTTTCCGCGCACTGATCGTCAAGATGCCCGCCCGGTGCACCGGCGACACCTAGGCCGCCGACAATTTCCTTGCCGGCTTTGATGGGCATGCCACCGCCGACGAAGAGCAGACCGTCTATGCTGGGGAGGTATTGCGCGCCGGGATTCTTTTGCACAGTCTCCAGCATTTGCGAAGTGCCGAAGCCCATGCTGACGGCGGTGTAAGCCTTACGACGGCTGGAGTCGATGGTGTGCGGGCCGGCACCACCGCCGTCGGCGCGCTGCACGGCTTTTACTTGCCCGGCGCGGTCGACCACCGTCGCGGTCACGCTAAAGCCTTTGGTCTGGCAGGCTTCCACGGCGGCGGTGGCGATTTCATTGGCGAGGGCGAGCGTGATGTTGCGCTCGGTGCGCAGTTGCGCGGATGCGGTGGCGGCGTAAATGATGAGCGCAGCGGTGACTACCGACGTGACAATGCGACGCATATTAAAAACTCCTTAACGTAAAAATCAGCGGGCGCCGACCATGCGGCGATAGAGTGCGATGGCTTCGCCGACGATGCCGCGCCGGAAGGCCAGCACACAGACGACGAAAATCACGCCCATGATGACGGTGACCAGTGAACCGACCTTGTCGGCCAGCTCGTTCTGCAAGGTGACAATGGTCGCAGCGCCCACCACCGGGCCGAACACCGTGCCCATGCCGCCCAGGAGCGTCATCAGCACCACCTCGCCGGAGGTGTGCCAGTGCGCGTCGGTGAGCGTGGCAAAGCGGAACACCAACGTTTTGGTGGCGCCGGCCAGGCCCGCCATGCCAGCAGAAAGTACAAAGGCGAGGAGCTTGTATTTCGCCACGTCGTAGCCGAGCGAGATGGCGCGCGGTTCGTTTTCACGTATGGCCTTGAGTATCTGGCCGAAGGGCGAATTGATGGCGCGATGAATGAGCCAAAATGCGCAGATAAAAATAAACAGCACAAAGTAGTAGAGGTTGAGATCGTCGGCGAGATCGATCATGCCGAGTAGATGGCCACGCGGCACGTCTTGCAGGCCATCTTCACCACCGGTGAATGGCGCTTGCAGGAACAGGAAATACATCATCTGCGCCATGGCGAGTGTGATCATGGCGAAGTAGATGCCGGCGCTGCGTATGGCCAGGCCGCCGATGACCCAGCCCAAAACAGCGGAAGTCAGCGTTGCGAGTAGTAAGCCTAGTTCAGGCGGAAATCCCCACACCTTGATGGCATAGCCGGCTACATAGCCTGCCGAGCCGAAGAAGGCTGCATGGCCGAAAGACAATAGCCCCGTGTAACCGAGCAGCAAGTTGAAGGCGCAGGCAAAAAGCGCGAAGCAAAGCACCTTCATCACCAGTACGGGGTAAACAAAATATGGCACGGCAAGGCCCAGCAGCAGGAGTGCCGCGTAACCGAGACGTTGCAGATTTGTTGCGCTCATTATTTCTCCCGCCCGAACAAGCCCGAAGGCCGTACGAGTAGCACCAGCGCCATGATGACAAAAACCACCGTGGCGGAGGCTTCGGGGTAGAACACGCGCGTCATGCCTTCTATCAAGCCGAGCCCCAGGCCGGTGATGATGGAGCCGAGTATCGAGCCCATGCCGCCTATGACCACAACGGCGAATACCGAGATGATGAGGTTGGAACCCATCAGCGGGCTCACCTGCATGGCAGGCGCGGCCAGCACGCCGGCAAAGCCCGCCAGCGCCACCCCAAAGCCATAGGTGAGCATCACCATCATCGGCACGTTGATGCCGAAGGCTTGCGTCAGCTTGGGGTTCTCAGTGGCGGCGCGCAGGTAGGCGCCGAGGCGCGTTTTCTCGATGACGAACCAGGTGGCGAGGCACACCGTAAGTGAACTCACGATGATCCAGGCGCGGTACTTGGGCAAGAACATGAAGCCAAGGTTGAAAGCCCCCGAGAGTTCTTCGGGAATCGCGTAGGGCTGACCGGAAACGCCGTACTGATCGCGGAACACCCCTTCGAGAATAAGCGCGAGACCGAAGGTGAGCAGCAAGCCGTAGAGATGATCCAACTTGTACAGCCATTGCAGCAGCGTGCGCTCGATGAGGATGCCTAGCAAGCCGACCACCAGCGGCGCCAGTATCAACGACCACCAGTAACTGATACCAAAGTAGTTGAGGCCCATCCAGGCCAGCATCGCGCCGACCATGTAGAGCGCGCCGTGAGCGAAATTGATGATATTCAGCATGCCGAATATCACCGCCAGCCCCAGGCTCAACATCGCGTAGAACGACCCGTTGACGAGGCCCAGCATGAGCTGGGCCATCAAGGCTTGAATGGGTACGCCGAAGAGCTCAGTCATCGAACCATGCACCCGCCTACGCCGGCTGCGCGTCGCTCGCGCGTCGTCCTCGCGGACGCGGGGACCCAGTGGCTTCGTTGCCGAAAGACGCTGGATTCCCGCCTACGCGGGAATGACTCATTAAGGCGTTTTCGTGAATGCTCAAAAACCGCTGGGTTCCCGCGTGCGCGGGAATGACCGATGTGATGACGCCCTGTCAGCAGCATTGCGCGACTCGATTCGTGATGCTTACTTCTTCAGCAGCGCGCAACGGCTCAGGCTGAGTGGCTGGAAGGCCTCGTCGCCGGGGATGGTGGCCTTGACCGCGTAGTAATCCCACGGCTCCTTGGATTCGCCCGGTTTCTTCACTTCAACCAGGTACATGTCATGCACCATGCGACCGTCTTCGCGGATCTTGCCGTTCTTGGCGAAAACGTCGTTGATGGGCGTGGCCTTCATCTGCTTCATGACAGTGGCCGCGTCGTCTGAGCCTGTCGCTTGCACCGCCTTGAGATAAGTCAGTACCGCCGAATAGGTGCCGGCTTGCAGCATGGAAGGCATCTTCTTTCGCTTGTCGAAGAAACGGCGGCTGAACTCGCGCGTTTCGGGTGTGCGATTCCAATAAAAACCTTCGGTGAAGATCATGCCTTGCGTGACGTTCAGGCCCAGGGCGTGGATATCCACGATGGTGGTGAGCAGACCAACGATGGTCTGGTTCTTCATCAAGCCAAATTCATTGGCCGCCTTGATGGCGTTGATGGTGTCGCCGCCGGCATTGGCGAGGCCCACGACTTTCGCCTTGGAGGCCTGCGCTTGCAACACAAAGGACGAGAAGTCCGGCGCGTTGAGCGGATGGCGCACCGAGCCCAGCACCTTGCCACCCGAGGCCTTCACCGCTTCTGTGGTGTCTTTCTCCAATGACTGGCCAAAAGCGTAGTCGGCGGTAAGGAAGAACCAGGTGTCCTTGCCCTGCTTGGTAACGTACCTACCCGGCCCGTTGGCGAGCGCATAGGTGTCGTAGGCGTAATGCACGGTGTTGGGCGAGCATTCCTCGTTGGTGAGGCGCGTGGACGCAGCGCCGGTGTCGATGAGAATGCGGTTTTTCTCCTGCGTGACTTTGGAAACCGCCAGCGCCACGCCGGAGTTCAGGACATCCGTGACCATATCCACGCCCTGGGTGTCGTACCACTCGCGCACTTTGTTGGAGCCGATGTCGGCTTTGTTCTGGTGATCGGCATACACCAGCTCGATCTTGAAGGCGGGCTTGGCCATCGCCTTGAAGTCGTCGACTGCCATTTGCGCGGCGGTAACTGAACCTTGTCCGCCCAGATCTGAATACACGCCCGACATATCGGTGAGGACGCCGATCTTCACCACGTCGCCGGAAAGCTTCAGCGTTGGCGCCATGGCCGCTTTCGCGGGTGCCTTGGCGGACTCGGCTATCGCGGTCGTCGTCAGGGACATGACGGCCGCGCCAATCAAGGTGCTTATCAGTTTGCGTTTCATGTTCGTCTCCTTGGCTTTGCGATGCGGAAGCCCCACCTCGCTTATTGGTTTAAACGCCCAAATACTCATTCAACAACGGCTGCTTCGTGGCAATCTCATGCTGCGCAATTTCCGCCACCACACGGCCGTGCTCGACGATGAGCAGGCGATCGGCCAGTGGCGCCGCAAAACGAAAATTCTGCTCGACTAGAATAATCGTGTAGCCGGTTTCCTTCAGCGTGCGGATCACCTCGGCCAGTTTCTGCACGATCACCGGCGCGAGTCCTTCCGAAATCTCGTCGAGCAGCAATAACTTCGCACCGCTACGCAGTATGCGCGCCATCGCCAGCATCTGCTGCTCACCGCCGGACAAGCGCGAACCCTGGCTTTTGCGCCGCTCGGCGAGATTTGGAAACAGTGTGTAAATCTCCTCCACCGACATGCCGCCGCTGCCCACGCTGGGCGGCAGCATCAGATTCTCTTCGGTGGACAAGCTAGCGTAAATGCCGCGCTCTTCCGGGCAGTAGCCCACGCCCAGATGGGCGATGCGATGCGGCGGCCAGCGCACGACTTCGCGGCCGTTCAACATGATGGAACCGGTGCGCTTGCCGGTGAGGCCAAGAATGGCTTTCAGCGTGGTCGTGCGGCCCGAACCGTTGCGACCCAACAGGGTAACGCATTCGCCGCGATGCACGGTGAAATCCATGCCATGCAGGATGTGCGACTCGCCATAAAAGGCGTGCAGATCGGTCACGCGCAAATATTCGGTGGCCCCGCTCACTGCGCCGTTCCCATATAGGCTTCGATGACGCGCGCATCTTTCGACACCTCGGCATAGCTTCCTTCCGCCAGCACTGCGCCGCGCGCCAGCACGGTGATGGTGTCGGAAATACCGGCCACCACGTTCATGTTGTGCTCAACCATCAGCACGGTGCGATTCGCCGAAACTTTCTTGATGAGATCACGCACCCGGTCCACGTCTTCGTGGCCCATGCCCTGTGTCGGTTCGTCGAGCAGCATCAGCTCTGGTTCCAAGGCCAGGGTGGTGGCGATTTCCAGGGCGCGCTTGCGGCCATAGGGCAATTCCACCGCCACCATCTCCGCATAAGATTCCAGACCGACCTGCGCCAGCAAAGCGCGGGCCTCATCGTTCAGCGCAGCCAGCGATTTTTGCGAGCGCCAGAAATGAAACGAGGTGCCGAGTTTGCGCTGCAAGGCCACGCGGACATTCTCCAGCACGGTGAGATGCGGAAACACCGCGGAAATCTGAAAGGAACGCACGATGCCGCGCCGGGCGATCTGTGCCGGCTGAACGGCGGTCACGTCGTGGCCGTTGAAATGGATGCTGCCGCGCGTGGGTTTGAGAAATTTGGTCAGGAGATTGAAGACGGTGGTCTTGCCGGCGCCGTTCGGGCCGATCAAGGCGTGAATGTGGCCTCGTCGGATTTTCAGGCTGACGCCATTCACGGCGACAAAACCCGCGAATTCCTTGACGAGATGACTGGTCTCCAGGATGAAATCTTCAGCCATGCAGCCTAGCCGGATCGTTATTGTTTTCCGGCGCTCCTCCTGCGGGGATTATCCGGCAAGGGTAAGCAATGGGCAACCCAGTTTAGAGCGACGCCGCCTCGAAGGTGTCGCACTGACTCATGTCGCCGCTTTCCATGCCGCGCTTGAACCAGCGCACGCGCTGGGCGGAGCTGCCGTGAGTGAAGCTCTCAGGCACGGCGTAGCCGCGCGACTGTTGCTGGAGACGATCGTCGCCGATCGCTGAGGCGGCGGTGAGGGCCTGCTCGATCTCGCCCGATTCCAGCACATGCTTGGCGTTTTCGATGCGGTTGCCCCACACTCCCGCAAGGCAATCCGCCTGCAATTCCAACTTCACCGATAGTGCATTGGCCTGCGCCCGGTTGCCGCCGGCGGCCTGCCTGGCGCGTTGCACCTTAGTGGAGACGCCGAGTAATTTCTGCACGTGATGGCCGACTTCATGGGCGATGACATAGGCTTGGGCAAATTCACCAGGCGCTTTGAAGCGGTCTTTCAGGTCCTGATAAAAGGCCAGGTCGATATAAACTTTCTGATCGCCGGGGCAATAAAACGGCCCCATCGCCGCCTGGCCCGTGCCGCAGGCGGTCGGCGTAGAACCGGTGAACAGCACCAGCTTGGGCCGCTCGTATTGCCGGCCGGCTTTGCGGAAGATGTCGCCCCAGGTGTCTTCCGTCTCGGCGAGGATTTTGGAGACGAAGCGCGCCTTGGTATCTTCGGCGGGCGGAGGTCCCGCAGGCGCTTCCTGACGCACCGCCGATGACGACCCACCACCCAGCATACTCAATATCACCGACGGGTCGATGCCGAAGAAATAACTGCCGGCTAAGGCGAGCAGTACGCCGCCTATCCCCAGATGCGCGCCACCGAGTCGAAAGCCACCCCCATCGCTGCGGTGGTCTTCGACGTTATCGCTTTCACGTTCGTCATCCAGACGCATCGCTAACCCACCTTGCAGCGCAGCGCGGCTTCTTGTACAGCCGGACTATCGAGCCAGTCGAGCAGCGCGACAGTGAGGGATTCCGCTGCCGCGCCGAAGGCGGCGATGGCGCCCGGCGCGTCGGCCGTGGTGGTCGGCCGCACTATGCTGAAGGATTGCCGCGCCAGCGGCGCGACGCCAGCGGCTTGCAGCACGCTGGCGCGCACGTCAAGCTGCACGCTGCTGCTGGTCGGCTTGTCGAAAAACTGCACGAATTCATCGAGGTCGATGCGCAAACGGCAGCCGTTACCCGTGCCCGTACTTGAGGCGATGGCCGTGCTGACAACAAGGCGACGTTGCAACATGCTTTGCAGCAACTCGGCTGGCTGCGCCACCCAGCGGCTCTCGGCATAGCTCAAGCGGCGCGCATCGCTCGCATAAGCGATGCGGTATTGCAGCGCCGGCGTGTCCAGCCAGGAAGGCGCATGCACGTCCACGCCGCGCAGCGCAAGCTGCGGCGCTTGTCCGTCAGCGCGCCGAACGGGGCCGAAATCGTAGTAGCCGACGTTGGAGACCGCTGACCCACCGCCCGCACAGGCGGCGAGCAGCAAAACGAGGCAAGCTAAAATAATTCGGCGCATGGCAATCAACGTGGTCCGCTATAGCCCTGCTCGCCCGGGCCGGGGCTGGGCGCGGCGCGCCCGAAGATGAACATTTGCGGCGAGCGCTCGATTTGTTCGAGCACCTGGGAGAGCTGGCGCGAATTTCGCGAGAGTTCCTGCAAGAGCTGATTGGTGCGCGGCAAGGTGCCGGTCGCCAATTCGCCGCCCGCTTCCACCACGGTTTGATCGAGGCGCTTGCTGAGCCCTTGCAAGTTGCTCACCAGCCCACGCAACTCGACCACCAATGGCGCCGCTTCGCCACTGACTTTTTCGACGTTGGCGAGCACGGCGTGTATGCGTTTTATATTTTCTTCGCTCAGCGTCTGCTTCAGCGCGGCCATCACCTGCTGGGTGTCGCGCATCGTGCCTTGCAGACTGGCCGAAGCATCCTCGACATGCGCCAGCGTCTCGCCGACGCGCTTGACGTTCTGCTCGGAGAGCAGGGTATTGGCCCGCTCGGCAAGCTGACTCACTTGAACCATGGTGTCGGCGGCGGTATCCACCAGGCTGTCCATGGACGAAGCTTTGAGCGCGATGCGTGGCGGTTCGCCGTTAACCCCTTTGAGCGGCTCGCTGCTCATGCCGTTATCATCGAGCATCACATAGGCCAGGCCCGTCACGCCCTGATAGGCGAGGCCCGCCGTGGTGTTGCGTGTGACCAGCATGTCGCTATTGAGGTTGATGCGCACGAGGATGTTGCGCGGATCTTTGTCGTCGACGTCGATGCCCAGCACCTTGCCGGCGCGTATGCCGCGATAGCGCACTTGAGCTTGGGGGTTAAGACCGTTGACGCTCTTTTGCGTCACCAGCACATATTCGGTCACGGCTTCGCGCTTGCCGGATAACCACCAAACGGCGAGCACGACGGCGAAAGTCAGGAGCAAGGTAAAAATGCCGGCGGCAAGCGCGTGAGCCCGACTTTCCATAGTTGTAGTTTTTCTCTTTAGCGTTGCTGCAAGGCTCTCATGGCCCTGTCGCAGCAGAAAAAGTTGCGGATGAAGGGGTGGTCGGACTGCATGATCTCCTCCATCGTGCCGAGCGCGAGTATACGCTGTTCAGCCAGCACGGCAACGCGGGTGGCGAGGGCCGCCAGCGTGTCGAGATCATGGGTCACCAGGACGACGGTAAGATTGAGTTCATCGCGCAGTGTGCGTATCAGGCGCACGAAAGATTCGCTGCGATCGGGGTCCAGGCCGGCTGTCGGCTCGTCCAGCAGCAGCAGCTCGGGTTCCATGGACAAGGCGCGCGCCACGGCAACGCGCTTCACCATGCCACCGGAAAGTTCGGCCGGCATCAGCCAGGCATGGCGCGGCAGCAACTCCACCATGGCCAGCTTGAGCATGACGAGATCGTGGATCAGCCCCTTATCCAGCACCCGCAACTCGCGCAATGGAAACGCGATGTTCTCGAAAACGTTGAAAGCGGAAAACAAGGCGCCATATTGAAACAGCATGCCGAAGCGCCGGCGCAGATTGCGTTCGCGCTCCAGATCGCCATCAAACAACGGCTCGCCGAACAAACGAATCTCGCCTTGGGTCGGCTGTGACAGGCCGATCATCTGGCGCAGCAACGTGGTCTTGCCGCTGCCCGAACCGCCGACCAAACCCAGCACCTCGCCGCGCCGCACCTCAAGGTTGAGATCGCGATGCACCCAGTGCTCGCCGAAGCGGGTGGAGAGCTTCGACACTTCGATAACGGGCGCGCTCACCGGCTTTCCGTCCGTAGCCGCCCCAGCGGCGCAACGACCGTCACCCCCTTCCCAGGGAAGGGGGTCGGGGGGTAGGCACACCCTCGCATCCGCGCTGCAAGCAACGCGTGAGTGCCGATATGAGCGATTGCATTTCTCATATCGGCATACCTATGCCGCGCATCGCAATCGCGTAAACCGCATCAACCAGGATCACGATGGTGATCGCCGTCACCACGGAAGCGGTAGTGTTGGCAGAGAGGCTTTCGGTATTCGGTCGCACGCGCAGGCCGAAGTGGCAGGCGACGAGTGCCACCAGCATGCCAAAGGTGACGCCTTTGCAGAGCGCGATCCACAGGTTGGCGAGCGGCACAGCCTTGGGCAGCGTGTCGATGAAGAAACCATAAGAGATATCGAGCTGCGTCTGTGCCGATACCATGCCGCCCATCAGCGCGATGGCGCTGGTCCACAACACCAGCAAGGGCATCGCCACCGCCAACGCGGCAACTTTGGGGAAGACCAGCCGCAGACTTTGCGAAACGCCCATCGTCGCCAGCGCGTCGATTTCCTCGGTGACGCGCATCACGCCCAGTTGCGCCGTCATGGCCGAACCGGAGCGCCCCGCCACCAGCACAGCCACCAGCACCGGGCCCAACTCTCGAATTATGCCCATGCCCAGGATATTGACGATGTAGATGTCGGCGCCAAAAGTGCGAAGCTGTAGCGAGGAAAGATAAGACAGCACGACCCCAATCAGAAAGCCGACCAGCGCCGTCACCGGCATGGCGCGCACGCCGCTCTTGAAGAGGTTGGCGGAGGTCTCTCGCCAGGGCATGTCAGCGGGCCGGCGCAGTATGTGGCCGAAGTCCAGGAGGAGCTGGCCAATCAGCGTGGTGATATCCGTGACGTGGCGCCAGAAGCGCAAGGCCAGCGCACCCACGACAATCACCCACTCGAAGGGAGAGCGCGGCGGCGGTGCCGTCTCGTGCCGCTCGTAGGCGGTCAGCCGCTCGAATATGGCGATTTGCTCGTGCCGGCTGGTAAGCTGCGCCGGCAAACGGTGCCCCCAGGCGCGCCAGAGTAGCATGGCGCCGACCGAATCCAGCATCTCGACCGGGCTGATATCCCAAGCCGCGTCAGCCGCGGCATAGGCCTTAACTTCAGCGGCAAGGCGCTCGTAGCGCGGCGCGAGGCAGATCAGTTTCCAGTGGCCTGAGAGGCGCACGATGCGCGCGTCGCCCTCAACACACAGCTCAATAGCGGGGTCTTTGGTCATGCTTTAGGGATATTGTTCGGTTCGCGCCGGTCGTCTCCGACACGCCCTGATTATGCCGCAGCCTGAGATTTTCCGCGCCCGGATTTGATGCGCAGTTCCATGCCGAGCCCAGCCCAGTGCCGCGCTTCTTCTTCCAGCGCGGCGGTGGTGAGCGGCGAGGCCTCCAGCCAGTCGGGATCGACGGTGAGTTGAAAGCCCTTGTCGTTTTGCTTGAGTACAAGTTGCGGCAGCGGCGCGTCGTCGCGCGCACGGTGCAATACGGCGGCCAGCCGCAGGCTGCAAATGATCAGCCAATCCGGATTGCCGTGCAGGATATCGCGAACCCGTTCCAGTTTTCCGCGATGCGCCAGCACAACGCGCGACAACCGATGCTGGTCCATGCGCGAAAAGCCCGGCATGTCGGCATTGGCGAGAATATAGGCGCTATGTTTGTGGTAGCTCGAATGCGCGACAGAAATGCCAATCTCATGCATCAGCGCGGCCCAGGTCAGCACCTGCACGTCGGGATGATCCTCGTCTAGCGCCTCAGCCGGTCCGCCGAACAGTAACTGGCCCAGGAAGCCGCGCGCCGTGGTCGTCACGCGCATCGCCTGGCGCGCATCCACCTGATAGCGGCGCATGAACTGTTGCACCGTGGCGTTGCGCAAATCCTGATGGTGGTAACGGCCGAGCAAATCGTAGAGCACGCCGAGGCGTAACGCGCCTTCGGAGAAGATCATGTGCGTCAGGCCAAATTCCTTGAAGATCGCCGACATGATGGCCAAGCCGCCCGGCAGCACCGGAATGCGATCAGGCCGCAAGCCCGGCAGATCAAGGCGCGACAGATCGCCTGCTTCCAGCAGCAATGCGCGCAAGGCTTCCAGGCCATCACGCGTTATACCCTGCTCCGAGAACCCATTGAGTTCGAGCAGATCGGCCAGCGCTTTGGCCGTGCCGCTGGAGCCGACCGCCTCTTCCCAGCCGATCTCCTTGTAGTGACCGACGATGGCTTGCAATTCCTTGCGCGCCGCCAGCTCGGCTTCCTTCATGCCCTGTTTGTCGATGCGGCCGCGCGGAAAATAATTGAGGCTGTAACTGACGCAGCCCATATAGAGCGATTCCAGCTCAAGCGGCTCGATGTTGCGGCCGATGATGAATTCGGTCGAGCCGCCACCGATATCGATCACCAGTTGCTGCGTGCCCGGATTGGGCAGGGTATGGGCGACGCCCAGGTAAATCAGTCGCGCTTCTTCGCGGCCGGCGATAATTTCAATGGGAAAACCCAGTGCCGTCTCGGCCTGACGCAGGAATTGCGGCGTGTTTTTGGCGACGCGCAACGTATTGGTGCCAACGGCGCGCACCGCGCCGGGATCGAAGCCGCGCAGGCGTTCGCCGAAGCGGCGCAAGGCGTCGAGCGCGCGCGTCTGCGAAGCGCTGTCGAGAATTTTTTGAGCGGTCAGGCCGGCGGCAAGGCGCACCGGCTCTTTGAGGGAATCGAGCGGATAAATCTGATTGTCGATGACCCGCCCCACCTGCAGCCGGAAGCTGTTGGAGCCCAGGTCGACAGCGGCGATCAGCTCGTATCCCATCGATGGATTTTAGCACCGCAGCAAGCGAAACTCGGCGAAACTCCGATTTGTCATGGTGAGGTAAGATTGACGTCACATGCTGGCACTTATGGGACTGAAACGCTGACCGCATCTGTAACCGACTCTTTGACCGAACACACCCGATGATCAAGCACGCCGCCACCCGCCGTTTTCCCGCCGACCACTTTCTCAATCGCGAACTCGCGCTCCTCGCCTTCAATCGCCGCGTGCTCGGCCAGGCGGCTGACGACGGCGTACCGCTGCTGGAGCGCCTGCGTTTTCTTTGCATCGTCTCCAGCAACATGGACGAGTTCTTCGAGATTCGTGTCGCCGGTCTCAAGGAGCAGATCAAGCTCAACGCGATCTCGGCCGGGCCAGACGGCCGCACGGCGCAGGATGTCTATCGCCAGGTTAGCGCCGAAGCGCATGATCTGATCGCCGATCAGTACGAGCTGCTTAACAAAGTGGTTTTACCCGCGCTTGCCGCAGAGGGCGTCGTCTTCCTGCGTCGCTCGGCCTGGAACGAAACTCAGGCGGCCTGGATCAAGGATTATTTTTTTCGCGAAGTGATGCCGGTGCTCACGCCCATCGGGCTGGACCCCTCACACCCTTTCCCACAGGTACTCAACAAAAGCCTCAATTTCGCCATCGAGTTGCACGGCAAAGACGCCTTCGGCCGCAGCTCGGGTGCGGCCATCGTCCAGGCGCCGCGCGTGCTGCCGCGCGTGATTCGTTTGCCTGAGCATATCGCCGGCTCGCCTTTCGGCTGTGTCTTTCTTTCCTCCATCCTGCATGCCCATGTAGGCGAGTTGTTTGCCGGCATGAATGTGCTCGGTTGTTATCAGTTCCGTGTCACGCGCAATAGCGATCTCTTCGTCGATGAAGAGGAAATCAAAAACCTGCGCGAAGCCGTGCAGGGCGAATTGCCGCAACGCCACTTCGGCGACGCTGTGCGCCTGGAGGTCGCCGATAATTGCTCGGACATCATGACCGACTTTCTGCTGCAGCAGTTCGCGCTGGATCATGGCGAGCTCTATCGTGCACCCGGCATCGTCAATCTCGTGCGGCTGATGCAAGTGCCGGACATGGTGGACCGCCCGGACCTCAAATACCCGCCCTTCCAGCCCGGCCTGCCCAAGGTGCTGGCCAAGCGCTACGACATTTTCGCCAGCATCCGCAAACAAGACGTGCTGCTGCATCACCCTTACCAATCCTTCAACCCGGTGATCGACTTCATCGAGCAGGCCGTGGACGACCCACAGGTGGTCGCCATCAAGATGACCATCTATCGCACCGGCACCGACTCCATCCTCATGGAGCAGCTCTTGCGCGCGGCGCAAAAGGGCAAGGAAGTCACGCTGGTAGTGGAGCTGATGGCGCGCTTCGACGAAGAAGCCAACCTCAACTGGGCGACGCGCTTCGAGGCCGTCGGCGCGCATGTGGTGTATGGCGTGTTCGGCTACAAGACGCACGCCAAAATGCTCATGGTGGTGCGCCGCGAAGAAAACGAAAAAGGCGCCAGCGTGCTGCGCCGCTACGCACATCTGGGCACGGGCAACTACCACACCCGCACCGCCAAGCTCTACACCGACTTCGGTTTGCTCACCTGCAACGAAGCGTTGTGTTCGGACGTCAACGAAGTCTTCAAGCAGCTCACTGGATTGGGCCGCGCCAGTAAACTGAATCACATCTGGCTGGCGCCTTTCACTCTGCACACCAACCTCGTCGCCGCCATCAAGGCGGAAGCGGCGAATGCGCTGGCTGGCAAGCGCGTGCGCATTATCGCCAAAATGAATTCGCTGACCGATCCGGAAATCATCGAGGCGCTCTACGAGGCATCGCAGGCCGGCGTCGCCATAGACCTGATCGTGCGCGGCGTGTGCATCCTGCGGCCGGGCATCGCGGGGCTGTCGGACAACATCAAGGTGCGCTCCATCGTCGGGCACTTCCTCGAACATAGCCGCATATTTTATTTCTACGCTAACGGCGCAGATCGCGTCATGCTCTCCAGCGCGGACTGGATGGAGCGCAACTTCTTCCGTCGCATCGAACTGTGCTTCCCGGTGCTCGAACCCAAGCTAAAACGCCGCATCATCAAGGAGGGCTTGCGGCCCTATCTGATGGACAACAGCCAGGCCTGGGAAATGGATGCCAACGGCGTCTACCGCCAGCGCAAATCGCGCAAGAAGCGCTTCAGTGCGCAGGAAGCACTATTGCGCGAACTGGCTGCGGAGCCGCCCGCGAGTTAGTACACCGAAATCGCGCAGCGCCGTTAACTGCGCCGCGCGGTCTCCACGCCGGAAATATCGCCGATCAGGCCCAACGCGCGCTGCAATTGCGCCACACCACTCACTTCCATAGTGAATGCCATATAGGCGCGATCCTGGCGCGATTGGGTGTTCACCGCCGTGACGTTGATCTTTTCGCGCGACAGCACATCGGATATGTCGCGCAGCAGCCCTTGCCGGTCGCTGGCTTCGACGACGATATCCACTGGGTACAGCGTACCGGCCCCGCCACCCTTACCGCCCCAGTCCGCTTCGATGATGCGCTCCGGATTGCGCAGGCTCATATTGCGAAAATTGCTGCAATCGACGCGATGTATGGACACGCCTCGGCCGCGCGTGACAAAACCGGCGATGCGATCCGGTGGCGCCGGTTTGCAGCAGCGGCCAAGCTGGGTCATCAGCTTGTCCATGCCGACGATGAGTACGCTGCTGTCGTTGGCACCGGCCTTGCTGCGGCGCGTCTGGATAGTCGTCTCGGCCGGTGCAACTTCCGCCTCGCCGCGCAACGCAACCTGCAACTGGCGCGGCCCAACCTCGTTGCGGGCGGCGGCCATAAAGAGTGCGTCCGCATCGGCATGGCCCAGCTTGTGGGCCAGCTCAACGATGTTGGCGCCGGTCTGCCCCTCGCGCTGCATTTCGCGCATGACGATAGCGCGGCCCTGTGCTAACGACTCCGCCACCTCCAGGCCACTGAACCATTGCCGCACCTTGGCTTTGGCGCGAGACGTGGCGAGATAGCCCAGCTCGGCATTCAACCAATCGCGCGAGGGCCCACCCTGCTTGACGCTGACGATATCGACGGTTTGGCCATTGGCCAGCGGCGTGTTGAGCGGCACCAGCGCGCCGTTCACGCGCGCGCCGCGGCAGCGATGGCCGAGATCGGTATGCAAGCGATAGGCGAAGTCGATAGGCGTTGCGCCACGCGACAAGTCGATGACGCGGCCTTGCGGCGTCAGCACATAGATGGTGTCGTCCAGCGCGGCGCGCTTGAACTGGCGCACCCATTCCGATGAATCGCTGACTTCATCGCGCCATGACAAGAGCTGGCGCAGCCAGGCGATCTTGTCGTCATAGCGCGCGTCGGCGGCGGCTTTTTCCTTGTAGCGCCAGTGCGCCGCCACGCCCAATTCGGAGTGGTAGTGCATCTCGTGCGTGCGGATCTGCACTTCCAGCGCTCGCCCGCCCGGCCCGATGACGGCGGTATGCAGCGAACGATAGTTGTTGCCCTTGGGATGCGCGATGTAATCGTCGAACTCCTTGGGGATGGGCTGCCAGATGTGGTGCACGATGCCCAGCACCGTGTAGCAATCCTTGACGTCATCCACCAGCACACGCAGGGCGCGAACGTCGTAGACCTCGTCGAAATCGACGCGCTTGCTGCGCATTTTGTTGTAGATGCTGTAGATGTGTTTGGGTCGGCCATACACCTCGGCTTGAATGCCGATTGCCCCGATCTCGCTCTTAAGACGGGTGATGGCCTCCTCGATGAAGGTTTCGCGCTCGACGCGGCGCTCATCCAACATGCGCGCGATGCGCTTGTAGGTTTCCGGTTCGAGAAAGCGGAAAGACAGGTCTTCCAATTCCCACTTGAGATGCCAGACGCCAATGCGATTCGCTAGCGGCGCATAGATGTCCAGGCTTTCGCGGGCGATATCCTCGCGCGGCAGTTCGGCATGCTCGGCCAAGTAGCGCAGCGTTTGCGTGCGGCTGGCCAGGCGCAGCAACACCACGCGGATATCCTCCGACATCGCCAGCAGCATTTTGCGCAGCACTTCGGCCTGGGCCTTGATGTCGGGCGCGGCATTGGCGCTGGCAGTGGCGCGCGTCAATAGCCGCAAGCCGTTCAGGCGCCGCAAGCCATCGACCAGTTGCGCCACCGGCGCCCCAAACTCCGCCGCGAGCTTTTCACTCGCCTCCGGCAGGTAATCCGATACCGTGAAGAGCAGCGCCGCCAGACGGGTTTCCACATCCAGCTTGAGCGAGGCAGCAATCAACGCCATGCCCACCGCATGCGGCCAGACGCCCTCGCCTATGCTGAGCGTGTGCTCGGCGTAAAGCGGCGTGATGAGCGCCAGCGCGCGTTCAATAACCGCTTGCCTCTCAGGTGGCAAACCCTCGGCGAGCAAGGCCAGCGGCGCCTCGGCGCCGCCCGTCTGGGCGATGGAATGGGTGACTGAAACCACGTGGTGAGCAAGCGATGCGAGTGCCGGAACGGCAACGTAGGCGAAACATTATGCCACGCTGGACTGACGCTGCTTTGACCACCCCGTTGAGCGGGTTACAATTGCTGCCAGCCTGTCCCAGATGCCGATGATGCAACCCTCGCAAGCATTGCACGAAAACCGCCAATCAATCCGCCGTATCGTGGCCGAGCATCACGCCGGAAACGCACGCGTGTTCGGCTCGGTGCTTCGTGGCGAAGACGGCGATACAAGCGATCTCGATCTGCTGGTTGATCCCACGCCGGAAACGACGCTGTTTGATCTTGCCCGGATTCAAGGCAGATTGCAGGCCATGCTGGGTGTGCCGGTGGATATTCTCACGCCCAACGCCTTGCCTGAAAAATTCAAGGCACAGGTTCTTGCCGAAGCCGCGCCGGTATGATCCGCAAAGACGCGTTGCGTCTGGTCGACTACCTCGAACACATACTGGAAGCCATACGTCGCATCGGTCGCTAAACCGAAGGGATATCCCAAGCGAGCTTTTGTGGCGACGAGAAAACACAGGATGCGATCATCCGCAACCAAGTCGCGCACGGCTATTTCAAAGTTGACCTGGACATCCTGTGGAGAACCATCGTCAACGAGTTGCCCCGATTGGAGGTTCAGGTCGCGGCAATGCTCCAGGAGCTGTCGCTCTCCGACTGACATTGGCTCGACGCTCTCGGGCGCACCGCATGCCGCCTCTCTTTGATTCGATGCTGCACACGCTGAAACAACTGTTCGGTAAGCCGCCCGCCGCCGCGCTCGACATCACTTCCGCGGACTGGGCGCGGGTTGAGGACGGGCTGCCCTTCCTACAGTTTCTTCCGGCCGGAGATCGCGCGCGGCTGCGTGAGTTGGCTTTAGCCTTTGTCGCGCAGAAGGAATGGCATGGCGCGCAGGGGCTGATCCTCACGCCGGACATCCAGCTTTGCATCGCCTTGCAAGCCTGCCTGCCGGTGCTCAATCTCGGCCTGGACTCCTATCGCGGCTGGGTCGGCATCATTGTCTATCCGGGCGATTTCGTCATTCCGCGCCACACGATGGACGAGACCGGCGTGGTGCATGAATACGACGATGAAGTCGCCGGCGAAGCCTGGGAAGGCGGCCCGGTGCTGCTTTCCTGGTTCGACCGACCCGAAGAAGCGGACGGCATGAACGTGGTGATCCACGAATTCGCCCACAAGCTGGACATGCTCAATGGCCCGCCGGACGGCCTGCCGCCGCTGCACGAAGACATGAGCCGCCAGGCATGGCTAGCGGCTTTTCAGCCGGCCTATGCGGATTTCTGCACCCGCGTCGATAGCGGAAAACACACTCGGATGGACCCCTACGCCGCCGAGCATCCCGCCGAATTCTTCGCCGTCATGAGCGAAGCCTTCTTCGAAACGCCGTTGCTGTTGCGCGAGGACTATCCCTCCGTCTATGAACAACTGCGGCTGTTCTATCGGCAAGACCCGGCGACCACAAGCTCAACACCATGACGCTGCGGTAAAATGCCCGCATGACAACGCCAGCCGCCCTATTCCCGGCCCTATTCCCTAACCACTTCACGCCACTGGAACGCCAGCGGCTGGCGCAGCTCATCGGCCAGCTCGTGGTCGAGCCACGGTTGGCGCGCGTGCTGGTGTTCGGCAGCCGCGCCCGCGGGCGCTCGCACATTCATTCTGATCTCGACGTGGCAGTGTATTTCTCCGCACCACGCGATCGTTACCTGCAACACTGGCTGGACGATCAAGCAGCATTGTCCTCGACGGATACGGACGCACCGCATCTTCAAGTCGTCCCGTTTTTCACCAACGAGCCGCCCAGCCGGCTCGACGCCACGCTGCAACGCGAAGGGATCGTGTTATGGACGAGAAACTGAAGCTGGCGGAAGCCGAGCTACAACTCGCGGCGGAGAACCTTGCCGCAGCAACGCTAGTCGCCGCGAACAACCTCTACCGAAATGCCGTGACCGATCTTTACTATGCCGCCTACCACGGCGTGGTCGCATTGCTTGCCGCTCATGGCATCGAGACGGCCAGCCACGATGGCGTCCAGACTATGTTCGGCCTGCACTTCGTCAAGCCCGGCGTGGTGGACAAGAACGCCGGCAAGCACCTCGGCAACCTTTACCACGCCCGCCTTACCGCCGATTACAAGGGCTATATCGACCTTGATCGCGCCGACTACGAAGAAGCGGCTCAACAGGCCAAAGTTGTCCTGCTAGCAACGACCGAATATCTACGCAAGCACGTCCCCACGCTCGACCTATCCGCCGTGGAGACGCAACTGGCCAAGCTGTGAACAAGCGGCTGCTGATTCTCTACCACACCCAGAGCGGCCATACGGCGAGCATGGCGGAGGCCGTACTGCGCGGCGCCCAGCGCGAAACAGCGATTCAAACCATCTTGAAGCGCGCCTTCGACACCACGCTCGAAGACCTGCTTAACTGCCACGGTCTCATCATCGGCACACCGGAAAATTTCGGTACCATGTCGGGCGCGGTGAAGGATTTTTTCGACCGCACCTACTATCCCGCCGAAGGCAAAACCGTCGGCCTGCCCTATGCGCTGTTCATCAGCGCCGACAACGACGGCAGCGGCGCCGTCACGCAAATCGATCGCATCGCACTCGGCTACGGCTGGAAGCGCGTCGCCGAACCGGTCATCGCGCGGCATGGTGTCAGCGAGGATGATCTCTTGCGTTGTGAGGAATTGGGTGAGGCGTTGGCCGCGGGTATTGCGCTGGGTGTATTTTGATGGCTTTGCCTACTGAAGCGCCTGTTTTTTCTCTATTAGTCGAGACCGTTGCTTAGACCTGTTTAGAGTGCTATATTTTGACTTTGATAACTTTTGGCTGACCCAAATGGCGCATGTGATTTTGGCAGAAACGTCGGCGAGCGTTTCGGAACTGAAAAAGAATCCGATGGCGACAGTCGCGGCCGGCGAGGGTTTTCCGGTAGCGATCTTGAATCACAATGAGCCGGCTTTCTATTGCGTTCCAGCGAAGGCTTATGAAGCGCTGATGGATAAGCTCGAAGATATGGAGCTGAATGCCATTGCCGATGCGCGCCTGAAAGACGGCAAGCCGCTGGTACGCGTAAAGCTTGATGAGCTATAAGCTCAGCTTCCATCCCGATGCGCTGGCGGAATGGCGCAAGCTGGATGCGACGGTAAGCGAGCAGTTCAAGAAGAAATTGGCCGAACGCTTGCAACATCCGCGTGTTCCTGCGGCAAAACTGTCGGGGCACAAAGATCGTTACAAGATCAAACTGCGTAGCGCGGGCTACCGCTTGGTCTACGAAGTGCGGGATACCGTGTTGTTGGTGATCGTTGTTGCAGTCGGCAAGCGGGAGCGCAACGCGGTATATCGCGCTGCGGCAAAACGATAAGGGAATACCGATTTAATCTCCGCAATCCGATTCAACAAGCACGTTGAAATTCATACCCCCATTAATGCATGCGCGGCTTGCCGGGCACTGGCTTCACGCTGCGCCCGCCTCGCGGGGTGCGTGATGGGCGGTGCCGGGAGAACCGGGTTGCAACAATAGCCGCGTGTGAAATTTATTTCGACCATATCCCTTTACTTCCCCTTACTTTCCAGAATTAGCAACAAAGATGAACGGGCGGCATGTGGCACGACTTGCGTGATTGGTACTCAGCCAGTGGCCCTACCGTAGTACTCTCCCGGACACAAATACGTCCCAGTTTGAACTCCCCAGTTCAGATATTCCGACAAGCCGTCTAGGTCAGGAAAGATACTGAGCTCGTGGATACCGATAAACGACAGCTCTCTGCGAAGCTCATCCTTTGCATCGGCTGGAATTTTGATTCTATAAAATGAATCCATATCCGCAGTATCAGTTCGCACCCCCGCTTCATCTCCGTGAAGGGTAAAGATGCCAGCTTGAGCGCTGATACGCGCGGCGACGCGATTTGGCCACAAAAGTCTGACACGCCCCTTAAGGTCAGAAAAAGGCCCTTTGATTTCTTCTCTTAACGCCTTGTCCACAACCGCTTTCTTAAGAAATCGCGCCACATAGATGAACCCATCACTCTCAACCGGATCGGCTATTGGAAAGCTTGGTGCGGTGGCGAAGTACGCTGCGACAAGAGGATTGAGCGACCAATCCATTAGGCGAGTGGCTAGTCCGTGATGCTGCGCTAGGGACAACCAGTCCCATTCGCTATCGATCATCGGGCCACCAAACATCGAGACAGCCTGTCTTTTCCACGACTGAAATAGCTCTTCGTCCTTCCCGACAAATCCGTCTCGCCAACCCCTCGGCCGCAAAGCCCAATTTTTCGCTTGACCACGAAATATGTAGTGTCTCTCCTGTGCATAGGGCTGCACAGCCTGATATAGCTCCTGAAAAGTGCTAACGACGTTTTCATTCATAAACGCTACCCTCTACATAGACACAGCATGCGGACGAAATAGGCCGACGCGCAATGCCGAGTGGTCATGTTTGAGCTTGCCAAAAGTTATGGAGCAGAAACCTAAGCCAAGTCCGACACAAACGCCGCCATGGCACTCAACGTCGCCTCCGCCTGATCACGATGCGGAGAATGGCGACAGTCGGCGAGTTCGAGGATGTCTACGTCGCCAGGTACTTGATCGCGGATGGCCTCCACCTGCGCCACCGTGCCGTATTCGTCATCCACGCCCTGGATGGCGAGGATGGGGCAGGTGATGCTGGGCAGGTATTCCTCGATATTCCAGGCGCGGAAATCGGGATGCAGCCAGATGTCATTCCAGCCCCAGAAGGTACGCGTCACATCGGCGTGGTATTTGGCGAGTTTCTGCGGCAGATCGGTGGTCTCGAAAGCGACCTTGGCTTGGGTGATGCTGTCGACGGAAATGGCCTCGACGAATACATGCGGTGCCATGAGGATCAGTCCCGCCACATCGCGCTGCGCCCCGGCGGCATGGATGAGCGCGATGGAGCCACCGTCGCTATGGCCGATGAGCACTGGGTTGTCGATCTCCAGCGCATCGAGCAGCTCGGGCAGCACCACCAAGGCTTCGTCATGCATGTAGCGCACGGTAAAGGGTGCTTGCAGCACGTCCGACAGGCCATAGCCGTAGCGCGAGTAGATGAGCGTTTGGCAGCCCGTCGCGGCGGCCACCCGCGCCGGAAAATCGCGCCATAGGGACACCGAGCCCAGACCTTCGTGCAAAAACACCAGCGTCGGTCGATTGAGTTGATGCGCGGGGATGAGCTGGTATTCCAGCTTGTGTCCGCAGACTTCGATGAAGCTGCTTTGCATAGTCGACACAGACACTACACGCCCAGGAAGCGCTGCATTAATTCTTCATTGTCGGCGAGTTCGTCCGACTTGCCTGAGAACACCACATGCCCTTTCACCAGCACTGCGCAGCGGTCGGCCAGTGCCATCACCGCGCCGTAGTTTTTGTCGACGATCACCGTGGCGATGCCGGAGGTGCGGATGGTTTTGATGATGTTCCAGATCTCGCGAGCGATCAGTGGCGCGAGGCCTTCGGTGGCCTCATCCAGTATGAGCAAATCGGGATTGGTCATAAGGGCGCGGCCGATGGTGAGCATTTGTTGCTCGCCGCCGGAGAGTTGCGCGCCGCCATTGTTGAGGCGTTCACTCAAGCGCGGGAAGGTCGCCAGCACGCGCTCGTAATCCCATTCGCGACGACCATCGACACCGGCCCGCGCGGCCATGATGAGGTTTTCTTTCACCGACAGATTCGGGAAAATGCCGCGCCCTTCCGGCACGTAGGCGATGCCGCGCCGGGCGATGGTGTGCGTGGCGGCCTGCGTCATGTCCTCGCCGCGCACGCGCACCGTGCCTACGCGCGGGCGCACCAGCCCAAGCATGCTGCGGATGAGCGTGGTCTTGCCCATGCCGTTGCGGCCCATGAGGGCGATGGTCTCGCCGCGCTGCACGGAGAAATTTACGCCATGCAGGATGTGGCTGATGCCGTAAAAGGTGTGCAGCCCGGTGGCTTCGAGCAGCAGATCAGACATGGCCGGGCTCCTCGCTGCCCAGGTAGGCGAGCTGCACGGCAGGACTGGCGCGCACCTCGGCGGGGGTGCCGGATTCGATCACCTCACCATTCACCATCACCGTGAGCCGATGCGCGACCGCGAAGACGGCATCCATATCGTGTTCGATGAGCATGATGGCATGGTCGACACTGAGCTTCTGGATGAGCTCCACCATGCGCTGCGATTCGTGCGGGCCCATGCCGGCCAGCGGCTCGTCGAGCAGCAGCACGCGCGGTTGGGTGGCGAGGCACATGGCGATTTCAAGTTGGCGCTGCTCGCCGTGCGAGAGCGTGGCGGCGATGCGCTCGCGCCGGTGCGCCAGCCCCGCCGACTCCAGCGCCTCATCCGCGAGTTTGTTGATGTCGGCGAAGCGCGGCGCGGCGTGGAAAATGCGCCAGGCGTGCGGCGTGCGCGACTGCGCTGCGAGGCGGCAATTCTCGAAGACGGTGAAGGGCAGAAAAATATTGGTCTTCTGGTAGCTGCGGCCTACACCCAGGCGCGAGATGCGGTCGGACTTCAGGCCGGCAATATTGCGGCCGCCAAAATTGACCGTGCCTTCGGTCGGCGGCAGATCGCCAGAGAGCAGATTGGTGAGCGTGGATTTGCCCGCGCCGTTGGGGCCGATGACGGCATGCACCTCGCCAACGCGCAACTCAACCGAGACCTTGCTCACCGCCGTGAGCCCGCCGAAACGCTTGGTGAGGCCGCTGGTGCTGAGTACGGCTTCAGTCATGGCTGGCCCCTTCCTTGACGTCCACTTCGTTGACGTCCACTTCGTTGCCATCGACCTCGGGCTTGCGGCCCAGCTTCTGCAACAACCCGGCCAGACCCTGCGGCAGATAGAGCGCCACCAGGATCACGAATATGCCCATGGGTAACTGCCAGTGTTTGGCGATAGGCCCGAACCAGCCCTGATTGGACATCACCTCCTGAAAAAGCACGAAGGCGAAAGCGCCCAGCGCCGGCCCGTACAGCGTGCCCATGCCGCCGAGGATCACCATCATCAACACGCCGCCCGACTGGTGCCAGGAAAGCAATTCAGGATTGACGAAGCCGTATTGCACAGCCGCCAGATAACCGGCCATGCCCGCCAGCGCGCCGGAGAGCACATAGCTCGCCAACTGGTAGCGGAAAACCGGAAAGCCCAAAGCCCGCATGCGATGCTCATTGACCTTGATGCCGACCAGCGCGCGCCCAAAAGTGGAGCCGAGTATGCGGCGCAGGAAGAGATACACCGCCACCAGCAGGATCAGCACCAGGTAGTAAAACTGATCGAGCTTTTCTAGATTGAGCAGCACCGTCTCGCCGATTTTCATTTCCGGTTTGGCATAGATATAAATGCCGTCCGAACCGCCACCGATCTTGGTGTCGTGAAAAACAAAGAACAGCATTTGCGCAAAGGCCAGGGTCACCATGATGAAATAAATGCCGCGCGTGCGCAGCGCCAGCAGCCCGGTGCCTAACGCGAACAGCGCGCACACGCCCATCGCCGCCGGCAGCGACCACCACAGGCTCACCGCCTCGTACTGCGGCCCCATCAGCGCGAGGGCGTAGCCGGCGAGGCCGAAATAAGCGGCCTGGCCGAAATGCACCAGGCCGGTGTAACCCACCATGAGATCCAGGCTGATGGCGAAGATGGCCATGATCAGCACCTTGGTGATGAGCTGGGTGTAGAACACGCTTTCCACAAAGGGAAACAGGGCCAACAGCAGCACTGCGGCTATCAGCAAACCATCGATCAAGCGGGAATGGCGCACGGGTCAGGTCCTGGCGAACAAGCCTTCGGGTCGCCACAGCAACACCGCCGCCATGAGGATATAGACGATCATGCCGGAGACCTCGGGCAACAGCACTTGGCCAAAGGTATCCGCCAGGCCGATCATGAGCGACGCCAGCAGCGCGCCCTTCACCGAGCCGATGCCGCCGATGACGACCACCACCAGACAGATGATGAGCACCGAGCCGCCCATATTGGGAAAGACCGATGAGAGCGGCGAATTGATCATGCCGGCAAAACCCGCCAGCGCCACGCCCAGCGCGAAGATCAGCATGTAGATGAGCTTGATGTCGATACCCAGCGCTTGCACCATCTCGCGGTTGGAAGCGCCAGCGCGGATCATCATGCCCAGCCGCGTTTTCTGGATGAGCAGATAAAGGCCGCCGGCGATGAGCAGGCAAACGCCGGAAATCGCCAGACGGTAAACCGGGTAAGACAGATTTTCGGTGAGCGGAATCGAGTAGCTGAGCAGCGCAGGCACCGCGACGCCATGCACATCGTCGCCCCAGATCACGCTGCGCAATTCCTCAAAAACCAGAATCAGGCCGTAGGTGAGCAGCACTTGGTAGAGATGGTCGCGCTGGTAAAGATGGCGGAACAGCAAGCGCTCCAGCACCATGCCGATCAGCACCGTGAGCGGAATACCTAGCAGGATCGCCGCCGTCAAGCTGCCGGTTAAACTCGCCAGCGACCAGGCGATATAAGCCCCGATCATGTAGAAACTGCCGTGGGCAAGATTGATGATGCCCATGATGCCGAACACCAGCGTCAGACCGCTCGCCACAAGGAACAGCAGCAGGCCGTACTGCAAGCCGTTTAGCAATTGAATCAGGAAAAAAGCGAAATCCATTTATGCAGTGCGGGGGAAGGCGTCAGGAGTGAGGAGAGAAATCAGAGGTACCACACGACTATCAACAAAAAACCCTCAGCGTCGCAACCACCGAGGGCTCATACGGCGTGGGGTGAGAATTTTACTCCTCACCCCTCACTTCTCACACCTCACAGAACTACGCCTTGCAACCGCGCGCCGGATCCGCCAGCGCTTTCGAGGCCACACCCATTACCTTGTTTTGCTTGCCCACCACCTTGCGCAGATAAATATCCTGCACCGGATTGTGCGCCTTGGAAAGCGTCCATGTGCCGCGCGGGCTGTCGATCTTGGCCGTTTCCATAGCCTTGATCATCTCGGCCTTCTTGGACACATCGCCCTTCACGGCCTCCAGGCCGGCAGCCAGCAACTGGCCGGCATCGTAGCCCTGTACGGCGAACACGTCGGGCTGGAGCTTGTACGCCTTGACGTAGGCCAGACGGAAGGCATTGTCTTTCTTGGTATCCAGACCATCGGCATAGTGCAAAGTGGTTTCCATACCCTCTGCGGCAGTGCCCACCTCCTCCAGCACACCGTCGGTGAGGAAGCCGGGACCGTAGAGCGGAATCTTGCCCTTGAGGCCGGCCGCCTGATAGTCCTTGAGGAACTTGACCGCCGCGCCGCCGGAGAAGAAGGCCCCCACGGCATCCGGCTTGATGCTGGCGATCTCGGTCAGCAGCGCCTGGAACTCGACCTGCGGGAAGGGCAGGAATAGCTCCTTCACCACTTTGCCGCCTTCCTTCTCGAACGACTCTTTGAAGCTGGCCATCATCTGCTCGCCGGCAGCATACTTGTGGGTGATAAAAACCGCCGTCTTGTGGCCGCGCTGACTGACCACCTTGCCCAAAGCATAGGTGTTCTGCCAGTTGGAAAACGAGCTGCGGAAAATATTGGGTGCGCACAGCGGGCCAGTGATTTCATCGGCGCCGGCATTGGGGTCGATCCAAATTATTCCGGTCTCGCGCACGACTTTCGCCATGCCCAAGGCCACGCCGGAATGCACGGTGCCGATGAGCACATCGACCTTGTCGCGCTGGATGAGCTTGTTCACGTTCTCCGGCGCCTTGGCGGGAATCGATTCGTCATCGACCTGGAAGTATTCGATCTCGCGCCCGCCCAGTTTGCCGCCGCGCTCTTCAATCGCCAGCTTGAAGCCGTTGGTAATCGCCACGGCCAGCGGCGTGTAGGTGCCGGTGTAAGGCAGCATCAGCCCTATGCGCAGCTTGGTCGCCTGCGCTCGCGCCAGACCGAAAGGAGCCAGCGTGCCAATAGCGGCCGCACCCGCGATGGCGGCGCCATTCTTGATAAAGCCGCGACGATCGATACCCTGTTTTTTATGTTCGCTCATTGTTTCCTCCTAGTGTAGGTAACACCTGACCGCGAAAGACTATCACACCATTTCGCCCCATAGCCGTCAAGCAATTGAACAACCCGGCGCGCGCTTGATCCGGTGTGGAGCCATATACCCCACCGTCATTGTCAGAACGCCAACGGGGAAGCATGATGCGGCGCTGCGCAACTCTATTCTAATTGACTTGGGCCGAAGGCGTCTCCACGCCCGCGATGGCAAAACCGTCTTCATGCCTAGTCATAAGGATTGTGCAATTCGTCGACCAACTGATGCAGCACCTCGCGCAACTGCGCCTCCGAGCAGCCCATGAGGACGGCATCTTCGAGAGCGTCCTGGGCGATCTGGCGTAGCTCTTCGAGGTTCTGGCCGAGCACCTTGATCTTCTCGGTGCAGGAAACGACTTCGCCGTCCGGGCCTTTCCAGACGACGCGTTCTTCGGCCTTGCGTAATTTCGATGTGCTCATGACTTGCTCATTATAAATCCTATCGCCCCAGGGCTTGGTCACCATCGTTTTCCCAGTAGGTCGATCCCTACAACGCAGCCCACCTTACTGCATGATGCTCTTTGCTGCCCTACAAGGGATAATGTCATTCTTCCAAGCAAGAAAAGCTTTTTGCTTTCGCTGGAAACCAAGAGACCCAACACCTATGCACTGGATTGCCCCCTCCGAAAAAAACACCGCCAACGTCGCCCTTGAAAAGCGCCTGTGGGACGCCGCCGACCAGTTCCGCGCCAACTCGGGCTTGAAAGCGCAGGAATACTCCGGCCCCATTCTTGGCCTCATCTTTCTGCGCTTTGCCGAAGTTCGTTTTACCCTCCACCACGCCAAGCTCGCAACTGTCGGCGGATCTACACGGCGTCGCAGCCGGGTTGATGAGCCCGACGCCTACCACGCCGAAGGTATTCTCTACCTCAGCCCCGCAGCCCGTTTCGACTATCTGCTCACACTGCCGGAGGCCGCCGACATTGGCGCTCAAGTCAATGCCGCGATGCGCGAAATCGAGAAGCACAACCCGCAACTTGGCGGCGTGCTGCCCAAAACTTACAATCTTTTCACCAGCACCCTGCTCAAAGAGCTGCTCAAGAAAGTTTCCGAAATCCCCGCCAGCCTCGACTACGACGCCTTCGGTCGCATCTACGAATACTTCCTCGGCGAATTCGCCATGAGTGAGGGCCAGGGCGGCGGCGAGTTCTACACGCCGTCTTCCATCGTGCGTCTGCTTACCGAAATCATCGAGCCTTTCCACGGCCGCATCCTCGACCCCGCCTGCGGCTCCGGCGGCATGTTCGTGCAGTCGGCGCGCTTTGTCGCCGAGCACCAGAAAAACCCGGCCGCCGAGCTGTCCCTCTGCGGTGTCGAGAAAACCGACGAGACTGGCCGCCTGTGCCGCCTCAACCTTGCCGTACATGGGCTCGAAGGCAACATCCGCCACGGCGGCCAGATCAACAGCTACTACGACGACCCGCACAATGCCACCGGCGCATTCGACTTCGTCCTCGCCAATCCGCCCTTCAACGTCAACGCCGTCGATAAAGAGCGGCTGAAAGACATGGTCGGTAACGGTCGCCGCTTCCCCTTCGGACTGCCGCGCACCGACAACGCCAACTACCTGTGGATACAACTTTTCTACTCGTCGCTGAACGCCCAAGGCCGCGCCGGCTTCGTCATGGCCAACTCAGCCTCCGATGCGCGATCCTCCGAGCAGGAACTGCGAAAGCAACTCATCGAAGCCCGCGCCGTCGATGTCATGGTCGCCGTCGGCCCCAATCTGTTCTACACCGTCACGTTGCCCTGCACGCTTTGGTTTCTCGACCGGGGCAAAGTGAAAACTCCGCGCGCCGACACCGTGCTCTTCATCGACGCCCGCCACATCTACCGGCAGGTGGATCGCGCCCATCGTGACTGGACGCCAGCGCAAATCGGCTTCATCGCCAACCTCGTGCGCCTCTATCGCGGCGAAGCGCTCGACATCACGCAGGGCGGCAAAGAGACCGAGGCCAAGCTCAAGGAAATCTTCGGCAAGAAACCGAAATACGCCGACATCCCCGGCCTGTGCAAGGCCGCCACGCTGGCCGAGATCGAAACCCAGGGCTGGTCGCTCAACCCGGGCCGTTATGTCGGCGTCGCACCCGGCGAGGACGTGAGCGACGAGGACTTCAAGGAACAGTTGGAGACGCTGAACGAAGAACTGGAATTGCTGAATGCTCAGGCGAGGGAGCTGGAACAGACTATTGCTGCGAATGTGGCGGGAATTTTGGGGGCGTGAAGGTGCCTACCATTTTTCTTGAAACTGCAATCCAGGATCTCTGCAAATGGGTGTCTGCTGGCTCGACACCGTTGCGAAGTCGTGCAGATTTCTATGATGGTGGCACTATCGACTGGTACAAGACGGGGGAGCTGAAAGACTGGTATTTGGGCGCTGCAAATGAGCGTATTACTGAAAGGGCTTTGAAAGAAACGTCGGTCAAGCTATTTCCCGCTAATACGGTCTTGATGGCTATGTATGGCGACGGAAAAACGATCACAAGTATGGGAATACTCCGCGCCCCGGCGACAACCAATCAGGCATGCTCAGCGATGCTGGTGGACGAAGAAAAATGCGATCAACGATTTTTCTTCTACGCGCTGAAGGGGCGTCGTGACTTGCTCTTGAAAGTTGCATCCGGGGGAGCTCAAAGAAATCTCAGCGGTAAGCTCATCAAGGAGTTTGCGCTGCCGGTCCCCCCGCTCCCCGTCCAGCAACGAATCGCGGGCATTCTGTCGGCCTATGACGAGCTCATTGAGAACAACCAGCGCCGCATCAAGATTCTGGAGGCGATGGCCCGTGGTCTCTACCGCGAGTGGTTCGTCCACTTCCGCTTCCCCGGCCACGAAAATCACCCCCGCATCCCCTCCCCCCTCGGCGAGATTCCGCAGGGGTGGGAGCTTGGCCGACTGGATGATGTCTTGGTTCTTCAGCGTGGCTTTGACCTGCCAAAGTCTGCCCGAATCGAAGGGACCATTCCAATCATTGCTGCAACAGGAATGACAGGTTTTCACGATAAGGCCAAAATCAAGGCGCCTGGCGTGGTGACCGGTCGCTCAGGAACGATAGGCAAGGTGATGTACGTGCATGAGGACTTTTGGCCGCTGAATACAGCACTCTGGGTGAAAGCGTTTCCCAATGCCGAGCCACTCTATGCGTACTACGTCCTCTCATCATTAGATTTGAAACAGTTCAATTCTGGCGCCGCTGTACCAACGCTGAACCGAAATGACATCCACGGCTTGAAGACCGTGGTTCCCTGTCGCGACCTGCAAAGACGCTTTCAAGTGGTAGCCGGTGCTATGGTCGCGCAATCTCGTAATCTCGAACTGCAAACCCAAAACCTCCGCCGCACCCGCGACCTGTTATTGCCGCGCCTGCTCGCCGGCCAGATCGATGTCGAAGCGGCCTGAACCATGAAGCCGTCGCTGTTGCCAATCTCTCCCCCATCGCATATATTCGCTATTCGCGAATAGCGAATAAGGAGGTTTCAGCGTGGCCCGCGCCAAGTCCAACCCGCAAGTCGTCCTGCGTCCGCAAGACCTGGTGGTGCTGCTGCGTCTGGCGCTGGCGCGCGGGCCGGCACCGACTTATGCGGCGCTGGCGGCCGAGCTGGGCATGACGGCCTCGGAGGTGCACGGGGCAGTCGAGCGGGCGGTGGCCGCCCAGCTTGCGCACAAGGATGTCGGCGGCAAGGCGACGGTGATCCGCGCTGCGCTGCGTGCGTTCATCCAGCACGGCGCGCGTTACTGCTTTCCGGCCACGCACGGCAGCCTGACGCGCGGCATGCCCACGGGCTACGCCGCCGCCCCGCTGAAAAAATCGATCAAGCCCGGCAGCGACCCGGTGCCAGTGTGGCCCTACAAAAACGGCACGGTGCGCGGCATTGCGCTTTACCCGCTCTACCCCAGCGTGCCCGAGGCGGCCACTCGCAATCCGGCGCTCTACGAACTGCTGGTGCTGTTCGATGCCGTGCGCGGCGGCAGCACGCGCGAACGCGCGTTGGCGATTGACCTCCTTGAAAAGCACTTGCAAGCATGAATCCCAACGACCCCAATGTCGCGCTGCTGGAAATCGTTGCCGAGCGGCTGGGTGATGCGTTGCGCGAGGAGATGGTTTTTGTCGGTGGCGCGGTGGCCGGCCTGCTGATTACCGATCCGGCGATGCCGGCGATTCGTCCCACCGAGGACGTAGACATGATCTGCCGGGCGCTCGTACTGGCCGATTACCACCGCGTCGAATCCACGCTGCGGAAACGCGGCTTTGTGCAGGATATGCGGCCGGAGGCGCCGCTCTGCCGCTGGCGGGTGGGGGCGGGGGACAGTGCCGTGGCGGTGGATGTGATGCCAACGCTGGAGAGCGTCCTCGGCTTTTCCAATCGCTGGTATCCGCTTGCGCTGGCGACAGCGCTTCCCGTTGCCTTGCCGAGCGGCCGCTCGATTCGAATGATTCCAGCGCCGGTGTTTGTGGCCACCAAGCTGGAAGCTTTTGACGGACGCGGCAAGGGCGAATATTTATTCAGCCATGATCTAGAGGATATGCTGGCCGTTGTCGATGGCCGCGCATCGCTGCTGGCGGAATGTCGTGCAAGTTCGCCAGAGCTTCAGCGCTATCTCGGAGAACGCTTTGACGCATTGCTGTCGACGCGCTCGTTCGTCGATGCCTTGGCCGGCCATCTGCCCGGCGATGCAGCCAGCCAGGAGCGCCTGCCCGAACTGCACGAAAAGCTGCGCCTGATCGCCGGCTTGCGTTTGCCATGAACACCCACGCCTACAGCGAAGACCAGCTTGTCGAGCGACCCGCCATCGAGCTGTTTGCAGCACTCGGCTGGCAAACCGTATCGGCGATGGAGGAGAGCTTCGGCGACGGTGGCACGCTAGGGCGCGAAACCCGGGGTGAGGTGGTGCTGACGGGTCGCCTTCGTGTGGCGCTGAACACGCTTAACCCCGAAGCACCGGTGGATGCGGTCACCGCCGTCATCGATGAACTGAGCCGCGACCGCTCGGCCATGAGTCTGGAAGCGGCCAACCGCGAGGTCTATCACCTGCTCAAAGAAGGCGTTATGGTTTCCATGCCCGACCGTGAGCGCGGCGGGCAAAAAGCAGAGCGCTTGCGCGTGGTGGATTGGCAGCATCCCGAGAACAACGACTTCCTTTTGGTCCGCCAGTTCAGCGTCCTAGGCAGCCTCTATACCTGCCGGCCCGATCTGGTCGGCTTCGTCAATGGCCTACCGTGGGTGGTGATCGAACTCAAGAAACCCGGGGTGCCAGCGCGGGCTGCCTTCGACGAAAACCTGACTCACTACAAGCAGCAGATTCCGGCGCTGTTCTGGTTTAACGCGCTGCTCATTGCGTCCAATGGCACTGACAGCCGCGTCGGCTCGCTCACGGCGGACTGGGGCCGATGGGGGGAATGGAAGCGCATTGAGCGTGAGGACGAGCCGCGCCGCGTGTCGCTGGAGGTGATGCTGCGCGGCACTTGCGAGCGCACGCGCCTGCTCGACTTGATGGAAAACTTCACGCTGTTTTCCGAGCACGAGGCGGGGCTGGTCAAGATTCTCGGGCAGAACCACCAGTACCTCGGCGTGAACAACGCCATCGGCTCGATGCTTGAGGCGCGCAGGCTCGGTCACGGACGCGGCGGCGTGTTCTGGCAGACACAGGGCAGCGGCAAGAGTTTTTCAATGGTGTTTTTTGCGCAGAAGGTGCTGAGGAAGCTTCCCGGCAATTGGACCTTCGTGGTCGTCACTGACCGCGTGGAGCTGGACGTGCAGATTGCCAAGACCTTCAAGACCACCGGCGCCGTGAGTGAAGCCGAAGGCGACATCTGCCATGCCGCCGGTGGCGCGCATTTGCGCGAACTATTGCGTGGCAACCACCGCTATGTGTTCACGCTGATACACAAGTTTCAGACGCCGGAGATGTTGTGCGAGCGCGACGATGTGATTGTGCTGACCGATGAGGCGCACCGCAGCCAGTACGACACGCTGGCGCTCAATATGCGCGCCGCTTTGCCCAAGGCGATGTTCCTGGCCTTTACAGGCACACCGCTGATTGCGAGCGAGGAACGCACCAAGGAAGTGTTTGGCGACTATGTGTCGATCTACGATTTTCAGCAGTCGATTGAAGACGGCGCCACCGTGCCGCTTTTCTACGAGAACCGCACGCCGGAATTGCAGCTCACCAACCCAGAGTTGAACGAGGACATCTACCGGCTGATTGAAGACGCCGAGCTTGACCCCGAGCAGGAGGCGAAGCTCGAACGCGAACTGGCTCGCCAGTACCACATCATCACGCGTGACGACCGGCTGGAAACCGTGGCACAAGACATCGTGCGGCATTTTCTTGGACGTGGATCATTGGGCACCACGATCGGCAAGGCAATGGTGGTGTCCATCGACAAAGCCACTGCGCTCAAAATGCACGACAAGGTTAAAAAGCTTTGGGCCTTGGAAACCGCCAAGGTGCAGAACGAATTAGGTGAGCTGGCCTACGCGCCAGTGGAAGGCGGAATGACCCCGGAACAAGCCCGGCGCGATGTGCGCAGGGGTGAATTGAAGCAGCGGCTTGATGTGCTGACGACGACCGACATGGCGCTGATCGTTTCGCCGGGGCAGAACGAAATTGCGCAGATGCAGGCGCTTGGGCTGGACATCGAGCCACATCGCAGGCGCATGAACGAGTCATCTTCAGGTGGGCGGCCAGGGCTGGATGAAAAGTTCAAGGAGACCGAAGACCCGCTGCGTCTGGTCTTCGTCTGCGCCATGTGGCTGACCGGCTTCGATGCGCCGAGTTGTTCGACGGTGTACCTCGACAAGCCCATGCGCAACCACACGCTGATGCAGACTATCGCCCGCGCCAACCGTGTTTTCCCCGGCAAGCACAGCGGCATCATCGTGGATTACGCCAATGTCTTTGCCTCGCTGGAAAAGGCGCTGGCTATCTACGGCGCAGGCAAGGATGGCCAGAGCCCGGTCAAGGACAAGCAGCAACTGGTGAACGAAATGCGCGGCGCCATCGCCGAGGCGACGACTTTCTGCACCAGGCATGGCGTGATGCTCGCCGAGATTGAGGGGCTGGCCGTCGGCAGCCTGGAGCGTTTACAGCGCATCGAAGACGCGATCAACGCGCTGATTTCTCCCGACCCGCTGCGCCGCGAGTTCTTCGGCCATGAGCGGCTGGTGAGCACACTTTACCGTGCGGTAAAACCCGATCCCGCAGCGCTGGAATTCACCAGCCGGGTGGCTTGCCTGACCACGCTAGCCGAGGCCATCCGCACCAAATTGAACCCGAACCCGCCAGACATCTCGCAGGTGATGAGCAACATCAACACACTGCTCGACGAATCGATCACCGGCTTGGCGGTTCGGGAACCGGGGCCAGCGGCGCTGGACCTGTCGAAAATCAATTTCGAGGCGCTGGCCCAGCGCTTCAAGCAATCCAAGCACAAGAACACCGACCTCGAAGTGCTCAAGGCCGCCATCCGCGCCCAACTGGATAAGTTGATTCAGCTCAATCGCACCCGCGCGGATTTCGCCGAAAGGTTCGAGGCGTTGATTGAAAGCTACAACGCCGGCAGCCGCAGCATTGAGGAACTGTTCAATGAACTGGTCGCGCTGAGCAACAGCCTGAACGACGAGCAACAGCGGCATGTTCGCGAGAACATGAGTGAGGAAGAGCTGGTGATTTTTGACATCCTTACCCGACCCGCGCCCGATCTCAGTACCGAAGAGCGCACCGAGGTGAAGAAAGTCGCTCGTGATCTGCTGGCTCGTCTCAAGGCGCTGCTGGTGCTCAACTGGCGGCAGAAATCCACCGCCCGTTCGCAGTTGAAACTCACCATTGAGGACGCACTCGATGCAGGGCTGCCTCGTGCCTATACCCCCGATTTGTACCAGCAGAAGTGCGCTGCGGTTTTCGAGCATGTGTATGAGAGCTATCCGGAGCGGAATAACAACGTCTATGCGTAGCGGACTATCGTGACCAAGCCCCAGTCAGCCACTAGCTGATATATTCTTCACCCCTGCCTCCCCCGTCAACGCAGAAAAAGGAGAAGCCCATGCGCATCGCCAACAACGTCGCCGAGCTCATCGGCAATACCCCGCTGGTCAAACTGAATCGCCTCAACGCCGGCATCGATGCGACCATCGCCGCCAAGCTGGAATTCTTCAACCCGGCGCATAGCGTGAAAGACCGCATCGCGGTCTCCATGCTCGACGCCGCAGAGCGTGCGGGCAAGATCAAGCCGGACACCATTATCCTCGAGCCCACTTCCGGCAACACCGGCATCGGTCTGGCTATGGTAGCTGCGGCGCGCGGCTATAAATGTGCCTTCATCATGCCGGAAACCATGAGCCGCGAGCGCAAGCTGATCCTCAAAGCCTATGGCGCCGAACTCATACTCACGCCCGGCCCGGAAGGCATGCCGGGCGCGATCAAGAAGGCCAACGAAATGGCCGCCGCCGATTCACGCTATTTCATTCCTCAGCAATTTGACAACCCGGCTAACCCGGAGATTCATCGCTCCACTACCGCCGAGGAAATCTGGCGCGATACCGACGGCAAGGTCGACATCTTCGTCTCCGGCATCGGCACCGGCGGCACCATCACCGGCGTGGGCGAGGTGCTGAAGGAACGCAAGCCCGGCGTGCAAATTATCGCCGTTGAGCCGGATGCCAGCCCGGTGCTTTCCGGCGGCCAGCGCGGCCCGCACCCCATCCAGGGTATAGGTGCGGGCTTTATCCCGTCCATCCTCAACACCAAGATTTACGACGAAGTGGTGCGCGTGAAGAATGTGGACGCGCTGGAGACAGCACGCAAAATGGCCACCGACGAAGGCCTGCTGGTCGGCATCTCCTCCGGCGCTGCCGTGTGGGCCGCGCTGGAAGTGGCGAAGCGGCCGCAGAACAAGGGCAAGCTGGTAGTCGTCATCATCCCCTCCTTCGGTGAGCGTTATTTGTCCACCGTGCTGTTCGAGAACATCACGGTCTAGGCTAACCCGGCAGGGATGTGCGAAACCCGCGCGTCCTTGCAACGCCGGTGGGGTTACCTCCCGCTCACGTTGGTCCCCCTCCTTAAAGCCGGACACTAAATTGATGACATAAATGTCGGCATTTGCCATAATGCCGCAAATTGCTCATCACGCCATTCCGGGATATCCATCATGCACATTCATCAGCGCCTTTCCGCTTGTGGGCGTCTTTTACTCGCGACGACCGCCTTGGCCCTATCTCTATCCTGGCTCAGTTTGACCTTTGCGGCGGAGCCACCAAAACAGTTGCCTATCGATCACGTCGTTCCCGTCTGGTACATGGGCATGCCCGCTATGGGGCACTCTTTCGAGTATCCGGAAGTCTTCTTGGAGGAAGCCAAACTGCCGAAGGAAGCGGATTTCCCCTGGCACCAGACGCTCTCTTACATCGTAGGCATGGCGGATAAATCCATCGGCGTCTCACCGCATCAGCGGATTTCGCCACCCGGCGCACCGCCGATGATCATGCCGGGACACCAAGCCGTCGTGACGTGCCTGAACACGCCGGAAGCGCCTACGCTGGGCATCGCTTACGCCGTGTTGCCCGGCCCCAAAGCCAGCAAGCACAACGTACGCAGCGATGCGATGCCTGAGCACAGCATTATCGGTGCGCCCCTGGCCAATGCCATCCGCATCGGGCCCACGTGGCTGCCGCTGACCAATCACCGCGTCATCGAATGGGGCCTGCACAAAGACCTGCTGCGCCTGCGCTTCTTTGGCGCCAGCCCTATCGGCTGGTACACACCCGATTGGGACAACAACTACCCCACCATGCCGGAAATGAACGAGCCCTGCAACGCGCCCTCGCGGCCGAATCCAAAATTCGTGCTGCCCGCCGACCCGTCGCGCATCATTCCGCAACACTGAGCTCGGAGCCGAGTACATGAAAGCCACAGCCCTCGCCCTCTTGCTCGCTTGCGGACTCTTAGGCACCACACAAGGCGCCGCGCACGCCGCCGAAACGGACATCGCCAAGCAACTCATCACCTGCACCGCGTGCCACGGCGCCAAAGGTCTCAGCGTCAATCCGCTATGGCCCAACCTCGCCGGACAAAATGAGGAATATCTGCGCACCCAGTTGCTCGCCTTCCGCGACGGTAGGCGCAAAGACCCGCTCATGAGCGCTACCGCAAAAGACCTCAGCGACGACCAGATCGATGCCCTCGCCGCACACTATGGAAAATTGTCGCCGCCACGCGCCGCTGAAGTTCACAAAAATTCGGTGAACAAAAACGCACCCCACCTGGAAGCGACCTCGCGCCCGCTAGTCTTCTGCGTGCGCTGCCACGGCGGCGACGGCAACAGCCCCAACGACATCTGGCCCAACCTCGCCGGACAGAAACAGACTTACATGGAAAAACAGATCAAGGCCTACCACGCTGGCGATCGCAAAGACGACATGATGGCCATGTGGGGCAAGATGGTGGATGAAAAACAGATGGCCGACATCCTTGGCTACTTCAGTCGGCAGGGGCGGAAATAGCGGTTGGGCACAAAGTTATACTAGGACTTACCGGAGGCTAGTATAACTGTCCGCCTACATTGGGCTGGAAAGGCGCATGGATAGGGCATCTGCGGCAACCCTGACCACCCCGAAACTGACCCGACCCATCGTGCGCAGCGGTATGACGCCGGATGATTTTCTGGCCCGTTATGTGAATGTGGCCATCGTGGTGCAGCCAACCGCCGTGCCGCGCATCGTGTCCAACGAGTGCCAATGATGAATCAATGGTGGTCTGTCCCCGAATGTTCATGTGTCCCCGAATGTTCATGCGCCAGGGGATGCCGGGGAGTGAGAGGCGCGCGCGGCGGGGCATGATGGAGACCGGATGACTCGAACAATGCCAGTTTAGCAGAAAATAATTGTGGTCTGTCCCCTATTGCTCCTATGCGCTGGCTGTACAGCCGCCTGCCGTGCTCAGAATCAATGGCGCGCCTCATGCGCTCGCTGGGATTCGAAACGGGTGACTTGTCTGCCGCGATGGTAAAGGTAAAGAAAGATAAAAGCTTAGCGCGCTGCGCCGCTTTATTGCGCAGCGTTAGGCATTTTTAATAGCAAGATGTATTCACCATATTTCCAATGACTTTGGATGTGCAATTTGTTGGACTAGGGGCGTAAGTTCCATAGCCTTCTACTGCCGCCCGTTCCTCTTGCGCATCGGCTTGCCTTCGCTGGGCGGCGGCCTGCTCTTCTTGCGCGGCAGCTTGACGCTGAATGGCTCTTGTGCGGTCAAGCTCGAGAGAGAAACGAACATCCGTATCTCGGCCAGGGAATCCATTGGGTCGGTTGAACGTGAATTGTTGAGAAAGCCCGTACTTTGCAAGGTCTGCTTTCAGCGTTTGCATTTCTGCTGTCGCACCACTCGCCCACTGAACTTTCGTAGTGACGAGATTCATGAAGCCGCGTTTTTTTGTTTCATCAGAAACGTTGTAATAGAGAGTCTGTGGCGTGTAGCCAATTCGTTGTCCTCCCGAGTAAAGCACGGCGCCCGGTGGGTCGGAATTGTAGGTGACCCTCAACTTCGAAGCGCAGCCAGAAAGCAGCAAAATTGTAACAAGAGAAAGAATGCGGATCATGTTGAACTCCTTTGCCGTAAAGTCGACACCAAAAACGACAGTCGACAGATTATCGGACTGGCCAATAATCTGTCGACCATTTGTATCGCACTGTATGTGCGTATGGTTTTAGCAGTGGAAAACATCATAGCGTCCGATAATCTGCTTACGGCGATTTCCCCTAACTGCTCCGTTCGCTTGATCGCTTGCACTTACAAGATGCTGTCTGACATCTAATTATCATATTGCGGCCCGATTATCGAGTCATTCTTATTTAGACCGCTAAATATAAGGCCGTTCGCCCTAACGGCGCAAAAACGGGCCAGGCACGCAATAAATTACGTCTTGGTGGTTCATGTCGTAGGGAAAACAGGGGACAGACCACGGTTTCTCACAGTAAGTGGGCTGGGAAGGCGGATAGATAGGGCATCTCCGGCATACGACGCTGGAGAGCCGCTTAGCGCGCTTTAGCATCCAGCGCTTTTTCCAGCAGCGCGCCTACCAGCTCATTCACGTCCGTTTGCTTTTCTAGTGCCAGCGCATGAATGCGCTTAACGAGTTCGCCATCGAGCTTGATGGCGAAGGGCACCAGGCCCAGCGCCTGGTCTTGCTTGCGGCGTTCGCGTTTATCCAGTGCGACGGCAGCTTGATTGCCGTAGCGATCCGGCGTGCCGGCCTGCTTCATGCGGCCGTCGACTTTCATGGCGTTGAGTTTTTCGAGACCGGTGCGTTTCATGATTGTTGTCCTTCCCAGGCGGCGAGAAAGGCCTGCCAGTGTGGCTGTTTGAGTGCTTGCAGCGACGTGCGTACCGTCCCCAGCTCTTGTGCATATTCCTCGCGGCTCAGTTCGCCGCGCATGAGTTTGAAACGCAGGTAAACCAATAGCGTATTCACGACATCCGTTTCGCAGTAGTCGCGTATCTCGTCGCTACGGCCGGCCTGCCAGGCGGACCAGACGGCCGAGCCATCCATGCCCAGCTTGCCGGGAAAGCCCATGAGCTTGGCGAGATCATCGAGCGGCGCATTGGCGCGCGGCTGGTAGAGCGCCAGCAAGTCCATCAAATCGAGATGACGGCTGTGGTAGCGGCTGATGTAGTTGTTCCACTTGAAATCGCGACTGTCTTTGTAATCACCCTCGCCGGTGTCCCAATAGCGCGGCGCCGTCACACCGTGGATTAGGCCGCGATAATGCAGCACCGGCAGATCGAAGCCGCCGCCGTTCCATGACACCAGTTGCGGCGTGTATTTTTCGATGCCGTCGAAGAAGCGCTGAATGATTTCGCCTTCGCCGGACTTCGGCGCGGCGAGCGACCAGACAGTCAGCCGGTCGGCATCCTGCAAGGCACAGGAGATGACGACGACACGCTGCAAATGCAGTTGCAGGAAATCATGGCCAGCGGCGGCGCGGCGCTTCTGGAAAGCAAACTCTGCGACCTCGTCATCTGAGAGCGTGGCATCCAGGTCGTGCAGTTTGCGCAATCCGTCGACATCGGGAATCGTCTCAATATCGAAGGTGAGTACGGGTGTCACTTGTTGATCATCCGGCTTTCCCTCACTTGCGTACCCAACTTGCGTACCCTACTTGCGCACCCAAGCTCCGCTCGCATTCTGGTAGTACCAGCCCGGCTGCGCCTTTTCGATCCAGCGCTGGCCGAAAGTACTGCGCACTTCCGCCTCCCACTCGGGGTGGCCATTGGCGCGGGCGATTTCGCGATAGAGCGCGCTGCGGTCGTTGTTTTCAGCAGCAACGAGTCCGCTCGCCGATTGGCGTTGCGCCAGCGGGACGGCGTTGGCATCGCGCATCTGCACGCTACCGTCGCGCGCGATGCCCACGGCGCCTGAGGCATAGAACGGCGCCAGTTGAGCGTGGCGCGCCTGCATGGCGTCCTTCAGCGACGTGATGGCCGGCGTATTGATTTCAAGATTGGTTTGCGCCTGGGCGGCGCTGGCAAGCAGTGCGCCCACGACGAGCAAGGCACGGAATAATGCTTTCATGGCGGTGTCCTCAGGTTATTTGGTGGGAGTCGAAGCGGGAGCGGCAGGCGCAGGGGCACCAGCCGGCTTGGCCTGATCCTTCTGCAATTGCCAGACCTCGTCGATGATCTTGTCGGCGGCTTTCTCCGCCGCCGCTGCGGGAAAGTAGATGTTGATGGTGACGCAGGCCGCTAGCGATGCCGCGGCTAGCACGGCCGTTGGCAGTTTGAGTTTTTGATTCATGAGGGTTCCCTTCGCAGGCTATTGAATAACGGGTTTGCTGTTGCCCTCGGTCACACGCTTAAGACGCGTAACCAGTTCTTCCCAATTGACCCGGTGATTGTAGCCCATGACGTTGATGGCCGGGATGCCGCCGCCTTTGACGATGACATAGCCAGTGGCTGTCGTTTCGACGCCGCCCATTTCGCAGACGCCGGCAACCAGCAAGCAAGACCATCCGAGGCGGTCGTAACCAAAATCATTAAAGAAGCCCAGGAAACTGCGCTGGATGGCGGCACCCGCTCCAGCACCTCCCAGTGACGAAATATTTTGCACGGCGCGCTGGCTGATGCGCTTCTTGTAGTCGCCGGGGCTGCTGGCGATTTTCGCGTCAAAGCGCTGCGGCCGCCAAGCGGCGAGTTCCAGACCTTTTACATCGCCGTCGATAAAGCCGGTAATGCTACCGAAGGAAAATGTGTCGGTGAGCTGGCCCAGATCGACATGGCGCATTTCCAGATCGGCGTAGAGACGCGGCACGCGGCCGGAAGGTTCCAACGCTTTCAAATTAGTTGCGGCAATAAAGCCATCGAAAACCTGAATCACCAGTGCGCCATCCATTTCCACGGTGGCGTGCGATTGGTGAATTTTGGGTATGGAGGCCGACAGCGCCCCCGCCATGTGCGGTAGCTTGAGCGCTTCGGTGAGGCGCTGCATGGAAACCGGCTGCAAAGCGCCGCCGACTTGCCATTGCCATTCGCCACCAGCGGCTTTTTCCACCCTCTCGGCGCGCAAATCCTCCAACACCAGCTTGCCGTCCAGCACCGGAATTTCAACACGCGGCAATGAAAACGAAAATCCGTGCATAGCCAGCGGCAGCTTGAACGCACCGAGGGGCAGACGCCCTAAACTCGCGCCGGCGACCGTGATGTTGGCGTTGGTCGCTTCATCGCGCCGCCAGGGAATACTGCCCTGCATGCCACGCAGGGCATAACCACCCGTTGCTTCCTCGGCGCTCACCTCCGTCAGCGTCACGTCGAGACCACTCACACCTTTCGCGTCGAGCGTGCCGGCTGCGCGAAGCTTGCCGGCCAAGGAAAATTTCGGGAGCGCCGCTTGCTCCAAGACCGGCGCAATAAGCGGTGTTGATGCTTGCGCCAGATCGATCACGTCGGTCTCAAAGCGCAGGCTCTTCATCGCCATCGGCTGCGTCTCGGCTGCGCGGCCCCAGGCGCCGGAAAAACGCAAGGCGCCGATGCCAGCCAACGCCAGCTCACCATGAGTCAGCTCGATGTCTTTCGAAGTGGCCGAACCAGCCAGTTGCACACGGTGGCCAGCCTGGGCGAAATAAAATGGTTGCCACAACACTTCGCCGGATTCCATTTGCAGGTCGCCGCGCCATTGCCACACTTCACCATTGGCCTCCGCGTTCAGCAACAATCGCGCGGCGATTTTTTCGCCCGCATGGTTGCCACTGGCGTCACCAAACACGACATCGACAGCATGCAGATCGGTCACGATAGCCTGCTTGGCGCCGGCCTGCCAGCGCAGCGTGCCGCTGACTTTGCCTGCTGCGTTGTATTCGGACAAGATCGGCAAGAAGGCGCGCAGACGCTCCAGACGCGCCTGGGCGAGCGTGGCAATCGCGCTGCGCGACGTGCTGCTGCCGGCAGTACGCAAATGCCACGCTTCGCCGCGCTCAGGCTCGACGGTGAGGTCGAGCGTCTGGGTCTGCATGGCATAGCTAAAGTGTAAAGGCCAGGGCTGCTTTTCCCCCGGCATGCGCAGCGTGCCGCGCGGACATTCGATGCTTGCTGCCGTCCAGCGCAGCGCTTCGCATTCGAGTTTGAGCTTGGCGTAATCGCGACCGGCGATGCGTAGCTTATCGACCTCGATTTGCGCATGGCCATCTGCGGCGCCGGTCAGTGAGATGCGCACCCCGCTGGCCGCAAGCGCCGGATGCTCGATGGCATCGACAGAGAGCGTCAGGCTTTGCGCCTGCGCCGTGGCAATGCAGCACCCGCACACAAGGGCGCCGATCATGCGGCCCATCGCGCGACCCATAACGCGGCCCATCGCGCGATGCCGCCAAGCGGGGTCAGGCTGGGAAGACACCTGTGGAAAGATAGCGGTCACCGCGATCGCAAATGATGGTGACGATGACGGCGTTCTCGAGTTCTTCCGCCAGGCGCAGCGCCACCGCCATCGCGCCACCCGAGGAAATACCCGCGAAGATGCCCTCTTCGCGCGCCAAGCGACGCGTCATTTCCTCCGCATCGGCCTGACTGACGTTTTCCACGCGGTCGACGCGCTGCGCATCGAAAATCTTCGGCAGATATTCGATAGGCCATTTGCGTATGCCAGGAATCTGCGAGCCTTCTTCCGGCTGACAACCGACGATTTGTATCTTGGGATTTTTTTCCTTGAGAAAGCGCGAGACGCCCATGATGGTGCCCGTCGTGCCCATGCTGGAAACAAAGTGCGTGACCTTGCCCTCGGTATCGCGCCAGATTTCCGGGCCGGTGCCTTCGTAGTGCGCCAGCGGATTGTCGGGGTTGGCGAACTGGTCGAGGATGATGCCGCGGCCTTCATCGCGCATTTTTTCGGCAATGTCGCGCGCCATTTCCATACCGCCTTTTTTAGGCGTCAAAATTATTTCGGCGCCAAAGGCCCGCATGGTCTGGCGGCGCTCCACCGACAAATGCTCCGGCATGATGAGCAGCATGTGATAACCACGCATGCTCGCCGCCATGGCCAGCGCAATGCCGGTGTTGCCGCTGGTGGCTTCAATCAAGGTGTCGCCGGGTTTGATGGCGCCGCGCGCTTCAGCACGCAGGATCATCGACAACGCCGGCCTGTCCTTCACCGAGCCGGCGGGGTTGTTACCCTCCAGCTTGGCCAGCAACACATTGCCGCGCTTGTCGTTCTCGACACCCGGCAGCCGCTTCAAGCGCACCAGCGGCGTGTTGCCGACGAAATCTTCCAGAACTTTATACATGCACTCAGCCTTGCAAGGCGCACACGTACTGCGTCACGCCCTCTTCCACCGTGGCGAAAGCCGCTTTGTAACCGGCGTGGCGCAGCTTGCTGATATCCGCCTCGGTGTAGCTTTGGTACTTGCCTTTGAGCGCTTCGGGGAAGGGGATGTATTCGATGATGCCCTGCCGCTGGAGTTCTTCCAGCGACAAGGTGGCTTCACCTTTACTGGCGCGACAGGCATTCACCGTCGCGACGGCGACATCGTTGAAGGACTGCGCGCGGCCGGTGCCCAGATTGAAAATGCCTGACGCACCCTTGTCGAGAAAATGCAGATTGACTTTCACGACATCGTCGACGAAAACGAAGTCGCGCCGCTGCTCGCCATTGGCATGACCGTCGTTACCCGCGAATAGCTTGACCCGGCCCTCGGTTTGGAACTGGTTGAAGAGATGAAACGACACTGAAGCCATGCGCGCCTTATGCTGCTCGCGTGGACCATAAACATTGAAGTAGCGGAAGCCGGCGATCTGTGCAGACGCCTCGGGCAGGCGGCGGCGCACTAGCTGATCGAAGAGGAACTTGGAATAGCCATACACATTGAGCGGGGCCTCAAACTCGCGCTCCTCCTTGAACACCCGCCCGCCACCATAGACGGACGCCGATGAGGCGTAGAGGAAGGGCACATTCTGATCCATGCAGAAATCCAGCAAGGCCACCGAATAGCGATAGTTGTTGGACATCATGTACTGGCCGTTATGCTCCATGGTGTCGGAGCAGGCGCCCTGATGCAGCACCGCCTCCACCGCGTCGTCGAAATCGCCCGCTTCAATGCACTCGGCGAATTCCTGTTTGTCGAGATAGTCCGCGATCTCGCAATCGACAAGGTTGCGATACTTGTCGGCATGCGTGAGGTTATCAACCGCGATGATGTTGTCGACGCCGCGCTCGTTAAGCGCCTTGACGATATTGGAGCCAATAAACCCAGCCGCGCCGGTGACGATGGTGTACATGGAGAACTCTCTGTCTTGAGATGTCGTGAACTGAAGGGGTAATTGTAAGCCAAGAGCGAGCCGGAATCGTGATTCAGCCAGAGAATCGGACTACAATTGCCCACCGAATCAACGCTCCAGATCAAGGAGAATGCTTATGTCCGCAATGGAAAAAGATTTGATCGAGAAACTCCGCCAATTGCCGCCTCAACAACAGGCAGAGGTCGAGGATTTTGTAGACTTTCTGCGCACGCGGGAAACTGAATCACGCCTCACCCAAGCCGCCTCGAAGGCCAGCGAAGCAAGCTTCGCGGCGGTGTGGCATAACGACGAAGACGACGCCTACGACCGAGCCTGAAGATGGCATTTGAATTTGGCGATGTGATTCTGGTGCCGTTTCCATTCACCGATCAATCGGCTGTGAAGAAGCGGCCCGCCGTCATCGTCTCCAGCTCCGGCTACAACGCCAATCGGCGAGACGTCGTCATCATGGCGATTACCAGCCAGTTTCGCGTGCCGCTTGGTTTTGGCGAAGCAATCGTCGCCAACTGGCAGGCCGCCGGACTCATCAAGCCTTCGGTTTTCAAACCGATCATCGCCACCATCGAACAAAGCTTGGTCATCCGCACCATGGGCGCGCTCTCCACAGCCGATCTTCGAACACTGCGTGACACGCTCGATCAAGTCATTGCATGAAAATCCGCGTTCATCCGCGTAATCCGCAGCAAAGCATTTAGAGCGCCGCTTCCAACTCCTGCCTTGTGACCACCGCCGTGCCCAGCTTGCCGACGACAACCCCGGCGGCGCGGTTGGCGATGTGCATGGCTAGTGCGAGATCGAGGCCGGCGGCGAGCATGACGGCCATGGCAGCGATGACGGTGTCGCCGGCGCCGCTGACGTCGAAGACTTCGCGCGCCACGGCGGGTTCGTGCAACGCTTCGTCGCCACGGAAGAGTGTCATGCCTTCTTCGCTGCGGGTGACCAGTAGCGCTTCCAGGCCCAGCTCGTCGCGCAGACGCTTGGCGCGGACATTGAGGTCTGCTTCGGAGGACCAGCGGCCGACGACCTGACGCAGCTCGGCGCGGTTGGGCGTGAGCAGCGTCACGCCGGCATAGCGGGCGTAGTCTTCGCCCTTGGGATCGGCCAGCACTGGCTTGCCGGCGGCGCGTGCGAGTTTGATCATGTCGCTGATGTGGGTGAGGCCGCCCTTGCCGTAGTCGGACAGGATGACCACATCGCAATTCGCCAACTGACGCTCGAAGTCCGCCAGCTTGGCGCGCAGCACTTCATGCGTAGGCTGGCTTTCGAAATCGATACGCAAAAGCTGCTGCTGACGACCGACGACGCGCAGCTTGATGGTGGTCGATAGCTCGGCGTCTTCGTGCAAGCTGGTTTCCACGCCTTCTGCGGCCATCAGGCGCGCCAGCGTCATACCGGCCTCATCTGCCCCCACCACGGAGAGCAGCGTGGTCTTGGCGCCCAGCGCGGCGGCATTGCGTGCCACGTTGGCGGCGCCGCCGGGACGCTCTTCGGTGCGCTCTACTTTCACTACCGGCACCGGCGCTTCGGGCGAAATACGGCTGACCTCGCCGAACCAGTAACGGTCTAGCATGACGTCGCCGACGACCAGTACGCGCGCCTTGGCAGTATCGGGTAGCGCTATCTTGTTCATCAGAGCCTGCCGATGGCGTGATATTGAATGCCGGCTTCGCGCACCTGCGCTGGATCGTAGAGATTGCGGCCGTCGAAAATGAGCGGTGACTTGAGGCGGCGCTTGATCTCCTCGAAATCGGGGCTGCGGAATTCTTTCCATTCCGTCACGATGGCCAACGCATCGGCGCCGTCCAGCGCGGCGAGTGGCGAAGCCGCAAAGCTCACGCGCGGCTCATTGGCGTAGATGCGTTTGGCTTCGTCCATCGCCACGGGATCGTAGGCAATAACTTCGGCACCGCGATCCAGCAGATCGGCGATGAGTGCGCGGGCGGGGGCTTCGCGCATGTCGTCGGTATTCGGCTTGAATGCCAAGCCCCATACGGCGAAGCGGCGGCCGGCCAGCGACTCGCCGAAGTGACGCGCAATTTTCTTGCCCAGCACTTGCTTCTGCGCCTCGTTGGCCTCTTCCACCGCATTGAGGATGAGCAATTGCCCGCCGGAATCGCGTGCTGTGCGCGACAAAGCTTGCACATCCTTGGGAAAGCAGGAGCCGCCGTAGCCACAGCCGGGATAGAGAAATTGATAGCCGATGCGCGGGTCCGAGCCTATGCCCTGGCGCACCAGCTCGATGTCGGCGCCGAGCCTTTCGGCAAGATTGGCGAGTTCGTTCATGAACGAAATACGCGTCGCCAGCATGGCGTTGGCGGCGTATTTCGTTAGTTCGGCGGAACGCACGTCCATCACAATCAAGCGTTCATGACTACGCTGGAAAGGCGAATAGAGCTGACGCATGGTATCGATAGCACGCGCATCTTCGGCGCCAACGATGATGCGATCGGGGCGCATGAAATCTTCAACGGCCGCGCCTTCTTTCAGGAACTCCGGATTCGACACCACGCTGAAAGTGTTCTGCATGCCGCGCTTGGCCAACTCTTCGGCTATCGCCTCACGCACCTTGTCGGCGGTACCGACCGGCACAGTGGATTTGTCGACGACGATTTTATAGCCATCCATGTGTTTGCCGATAGAACGCGCGGCGGCGACCACGTATTGCAAATCCGCCGAGCCATCTTCATCCGGCGGCGTGCCCACCGCGATGAATTGCAGTAGACCATGCGCCACCGCTTCTTCGACATTGGTCGTGAAGCGCAGTCGACCCGACGCGCGATTGCGCGCCACCATGTCGAGCAGCCCCGGCTCATGGATGGGTATGCCGCCTGAATTAAGGGTGTTGATCTTGGCAGCGTCGAGGTCGAGACACAGCACGTCATTACCGACCTCAGCCATACATGTGCCGCTGACCAACCCGACGTAGCCGGTGCCGATGACCGTTATTTTCACTATGACACTCCAAAAAGTACTTATCGCGAAGACCTAAACTGCTAAATCGAATTCCTCAGTGCGCTTGGGCGGATAGGTTTCCCAGCCGCCGCAGCCGGGGCAACGCCAATAGAACTGACGCGCCTTGAAGCCACAGTTGTCGCAGCGATAACGTGCGACGCCGCGCGTATGGTTGTGGATGAGGTTTTTCATCAATTCGAGATCGGCACGGCGCTCGGGCGGCGTGGTCACAAGCTGTGCTTCGAGCAGCTTGTCCATGCCCAACAAGGTGGGATTGCGCCGAACTTCTTCGCGCACGAGCTGATAGGCGGCTTCGGGGCCTTCAACTTCCAGCGTCCATTGATAGACGGTGTCGAGCAAATCGAAAGAGGGTTGCTGTTGCAGGCAACCGCGCAGGAATTGCAGCCCGAGCTCATTGCGCCCCAGCTTGCGGTAAGCATCCATCAACCGTTGCGACACTAGCGCAAGATAGAGCGGGTTCTGTTGTTCTATGCGCTTCCAGGCTTCGATCGCGCCTTCCAGATCGCCGGCGGCAGCGTTGAGATCGCCCAGCAGCATGCTGGCGCGTACGGATTTTCGATGAATGGTAAGCGCTTCATCAAGCAGCTTGCGCGCCTCTTCCGGGCGCGAGTTGTTGCTTTCGGTGGTGGCCAGCTCGCAAAGGAAGTTGGCGATTTCCTTCTGCCATAAATGGCCGGCGTTATCCGGCAATTCACGCGCGATAGCGATGGCTTTGTGCCAATCCTTTTCCTGCTGGTAAATCTCCAGCAGGAAATTCAGCGCGGCTTCATTCTGGCTGCTGCCGCGCAGCTTGACGAAAATATCCTCGGCGCGATCCAGCAGCCCGGCCTTGAGGAAGTCGTGACCCAGTTCGGCCAGAGCATGGATGCGCTGCTCTTCGTTCAGCCCTTCGCGGTCGAGCAGGTTTTGGTGCATGCGGATGGCGCGATCGGCCTCGCCGCGCCGACGAAACAAATTGCCCAGCGCGAAATGCAACTCAGCGGTTTCGGAATCGACTTTGGCCGCTTCGAGAAAAGCGTCGATGGCCTTGTCGGGCTGCTCGTTGAGCAGAAAATTAAGGCCCTTGAAATAGGACCTCGGCAAGGCGCGCGATTCGCGTACGACATGCTTGATGTCGATGCGCGCAGCCAGCCAACCCAGCACAAAAAACAGCGGGAGGACCAGCAGCCACCACAGTTCGAATTCCATCATCGAATGACGTCCTGCGCCTCGCGCTTCAAGCGCAGGATTTCGCGACGCTGCCGCAGTATGGTGGAGAGCGCGGCCACCAACCCCACCGCCGCGCCCACGGCGAAGAAGATCAACATGATGGCGACCAGCGGCAACTGCCAGTTGGCGTCAAAGAAGAAACGCAGCTGGACGATGCTGCTGTTCTTGACGGCGAAACCGAGCAGCACAACGAACAACAAGATGCGCAGCAACCACAGCAGTATTCGCACGTTTTCCCCGTAAAAAAGGCGGCATCACCCGATGCCGCCTGTTTCATCTTCGCTCGCAGCGTGACCGCATCGATCAATCGATCTGGTCGACGCGCTCGCGCAGCTCTTTGCCTGCCTTGAAATGCGGCACGTACTTTTCCGGCACATGCACCTTGTCACCCGACTTCGGATTGCGTCCGACGCGCGGCGGCCGGTAGTTCAGCGCAAAGCTGCCGAAGCCGCGAATCTCGATACGGTCGCCGCGGGTAAGCGCGGCGGTCATCGCATCGAGAATCATCTTCACGGCGAAATCAGCATCCTTGGCGACGAGTTGCGGAAAACGCCCCGCCAACCTGGCTATCAACTCGGACTTGGTCATGCTCGCCCGCCGCTTATTGCTGCGGCGTGTTGCCGAGCTTGGCCTTCAGCAGCGCGCCAAGGTTGGTGGTGCCGCTGGACGCCGACGAGGTTTCTGCTTGCAGCTTGTGCATCGCCTCGTTCTGCTCGGCTTGATCCTTGGCCTTGATCGACAGGTTGATCGAACGCGTCTTGCGATCAACGTTGATGATCATGGCTTCGACCGCGTCACCTTCCTTGTAGATGCTGCGCAGGTCGTCGATACGGTCCCGCGTGGCTTCGGAAGCGCGCAGGTAACCCTCGATTTCCTCACCGATGGCAATCACCGCGCCCTTGGCATCAACGCTCTTCACCGTGCCGCTCACAACGCTGTTCTTGTCGTGGGTGGCGATGAAATTGGTGAAGGGGTCGCCGTCGAGTTGCTTGACGCCCAGCGAAATACGCTCGCGCTCGACATCGATGGCCAACACCATGGCTTCCAGTTCGTCGCCCTTCTTGAAGTTTTGCACGGCTTCTTCGGGGGTGGCGGACCAGGACAGATCGGACAAATGCACCAGGCCGTCGATACCGCCCGGCAGACCGATGAAGATACCGAAGTCGGTGATGGACTTGATCTGGCCACGCACCTTGTCGCCCTTCTTGTGGTTCAGCGCAAAATCGTCCCAGGGATTGGACTGGCACTGCTTCATGCCCAGCGAGATGCGGCGGCGGTCTTCGTCGATTTCGAGAATCATGACTTCGACTTCATCGCCCAACTGAACGACCTTGGAAGGATGCACGTTCTTGTTGGTCCAATCCATTTCGGAAACGTGAACCAGACCTTCGATACCCTGCTCGACTTCGACGAAGGCGCCGTAGTCGGTGAGGTTGGTGACCTTGCCGAACAAGCGCGTGCTCTGCGGGTAGCGGCGTGCAATGCCCACCCACGGATCTTCGCCGAGTTGCTTCAAGCCCAGCGAGACGCGGTTTTTTTCCTGATCGAACTTGAGGATTTTGGCTTCGACTTCGTCGCCGACGTTAAGCACTTCGGAAGGATGACGCACGCGACGCCAGGCCAGGTCGGTAATGTGCAGCAGACCATCGATGCCGCCTAGATCAACGAACGCGCCGTAATCGGTAATGTTTTTGACGATGCCTTTGACGACACTGCCTTCCTTGAGGTTGGCCAACAGGGCGACGCGCTCTTCACCGGCCGAGGCTTCCAGCACGGCGCGACGCGAGACCACCACGTTGTTGCGCTTGCGATCGAGCTTGATGACTTTGAATTCGAATTCTTTGTTTTCGTAGGGCGCAGTGTCCTTGACCGGGCGCGTATCCACCAGCGAGCCGGGCAGGAAGGCGCGGATGCCATTGACCATGACAGTCAGGCCGCCCTTGACCTTGCCGTTGACCATACCCTTTACCAGGGTACTTTCGTTGAGGGCTTTTTCGAGGTCGTTCCAGGCGGCGATGCGCTTGGCTTTCTCGCGCGACAAACGGGTTTCGCCGTAGCCGTCTTCGAGCATTTCGATAGCGACGCTGACATAGTCGCCGGGCTTGACTTCAACTTCACCCACATCGTTGCGGAATTCGTTGATGTCGATAAAACTTTCGGATTTCAGGCCCGCATTGACGACCACAAAATTCTGGTCGAGGCGGACGACTTCGGCGGTGATGACTTCACCGGCGCGCATTTCCTGACGCGCAAGACTCTCTTCAAAGAGCGCGGCGAAACTTTCCATACCGGGGGTTTCAGTGGGTGTTGCGATGGCTGTGGACATAAAGACCTAACGCCGCCAAAAACGGGCGGCACGCGTTGAGAGTTAAAAATCGTCGCGAAACTAACCGGAAATCAGCGCCTGGCCGATGCTGCTGGCCTCGAAATCCATACCCGTGCTTTCTGGCTGGATTACCCGCGCCGGAGTGGCGGGGCCGCGTTGCCGGTGTCCTTAAGCGACACCACTTACGAGATCACTTACGAGATCACTTTCGAGATCACTTGCTACATCATCTAACTGCGCTTTGCTAACTACCTTTGCGACTATCTTTGCTACTTCATCAGCCGCTCATGCGCCCAAGCCAGTACCGTGGTGACAACTTGTTCTATCGTCATGTCGGTGGTATCGAGCAGCACAGCGTCTGCGCATTTCTGCAAGGGCGCTACCGCCCTGGCGCTGTCGCGCGCATCGCGGTCCCGTAGATCCTGCAAAAGGGTAGCGATGTTAGCAGACAAACCTTTGCCCATCAACTGTTTATAGCGCCGCTCCGCGCGCGCCTCGGCACTTGCGGTGAGAAACACTTTGAGGCTCGCTTCAGGGAAGACCACCGAGCCCATATCGCGCCCGTCGGCCACCAGTCCCGGCGCCTTGTGGTAGGCGCGCTGGCGCGCCAACAGCGCCGAGCGTACGGCCGGGAAAACAGCCACCTGAGAAGCGCCGGCCGAGCATTCCTCGCTACGGATGGCGGTGCCGACCTCTTCGTCGCCCAGAAAAATGTCTCCGCCTTCGAAGCGAGCGGGCAACGACACGGCCAGCGGGGCGAGGCCGGCTTCGCTGTCCAAGGAGACGCCTGCACGCAAGCCTGCCAGCGCCACCAAGCGATAGAGCGCGCCACTGTCGAGATAGTGATAGCCCAGGCGCTTCGCCACTTCTGCTGCCACCGTACCCTTGCCCGAGGCCGAAGGGCCGTCGATGGCGATCACTGGCGCCAACAAACGGCCGAATTGCTCGAAGTAATCTGGGAAAGTTTTCGCCACACAGTCCGGATCGTTGATGCGCACTGCCACGCCCGCCAGACAGGCCAGCGAAAAGCACATGGCCATGCGATGGTCGTCGTAAGTGTCGATAGCCGCATGAGCGACGAGACGCTGCGGCGGCGTGATGCGCAAGGTGTCCGCGCTCTCCTCCACCTTGGCGCCCAGCTTGCGCAGTTCGGTCGCCATGGCGGCGATGCGGTCAGTCTCCTTGACGCGCCAACTGGCGATGTTGTGCAGAACCGTCGTACCCTCGGCGACCAGTGCCAGTACCGCCAGGGCCATGGCGGCATCGGGGATGTGGTTGCAATCCAGGTCCAGCGCTTTCAGCCGGCCGGATTCCGGCGCCTGGGCTGCTATCCAGTTGTCGCCCATTTCGATCTGCGCGCCCATCTGCGCCAGCGCCTCGGCAAAGCGCACGTCGCCCTGAATGCTGTCGCGTCCCACACCCTCGACCCGCACCGGGCCGCCGGCCATAGCGCCCGCCGCAAGAAAATAGGAGGCCGACGACGCATCGCCCTCCACATACACCACGCCGGGGCTGCGATAGCGGCTGCGCGCCGGGATGCGGAATTCGCGCCAATCCGTGCGCTCCACCACCACGCCGAAGCGCGCCATGAGCTTGAGGGTGATATCGATGTAGGGCTGGGAAATCAGCTCGCCAACGACTTCGATAGTCGCGGGCCCGCCGGTCAGCGGCAGCGCCATCAAGAGCGCGGTGAGGAACTGGCTGGAGGCATCGCCGCGCACCTGCACACGCTGGCCCGCCTGCACGCTCGCTGGACGGATTGCCAGGGGCGGATAGCCTTCGTTGCCGAGATAAGCGATGTCGGCGCCTATGCCGCGCAAGGCATCGACCAGATCACCGATGGGCCGCTCATGCATGCGCGGCACGCCCGAGAGCTTGTAGTCGCCGCCGGCCAGCGCCAGCGCGGCGGTGAGCGGACGGAAGGCGGTGCCGGCGTTACCCAAAAAGAGATCGGCACTCTTTACCGGAAAGCGGCCCGCGACACCTTGCACGCGAAAGTTATGCGTCTCGCCCTCACGCGCCCACACCACGCCCAGCGTCTTCAGCGCATCGAGCATGCGCTCGACATCATCGGAAAGCAGCAGATCGCGGATTTCCGTCTCGCCCTCGGCCAGCGCCGCGAGCAACAGAAAACGATTGGAAATACTTTTCGAGCCGGGCAAACGCAGCGTGCCTGCGGCGTGCGTCGCGGGAGCAAGATCAAGAAATTCCATCACCGCCCCTCACGCCACGCCACACCGGCCGCGCCTCACCGCTTTGTCGTCCTCGCGAACGCGGGGATCCAGCTGCGTGCGTCAAAAGACACTGGATTCCCCCGTTCGCGGGAATGACGGCGCTGGCCCGCACGGCGTAAGCAATATTTGCGAGCAGCATTACGACAGCTTGCCCTCAGCCCAAGCGCGGCGCACCGTGCGCGCCTCAGCGAATATCGCTTCCAGCCGCGCCGCATCGCCCGCGAGCAGCGCTTGCTGCAATTCGCCGAGCTGGCGCTGATAGCTCTCCAACTCGGCCAACAACGCATCGCGATTGGCCAGACAAATGTCACGCCACATTTCCGGATCGCTGGCGGCGATGCGCGTGAAGTCGCGGAAACCGCTGGCGGCGAAGCGCAGGAATTCGTCGCAGTCCTCGCGTTGCGCCAGCTCATGCACCAATGCAAACGACAACACATGCGGCAAATGGCTCACCGCCGCAAAAATCTGGTCATGCCGCGCCGGCGACATGTCGTGGATAACCGCCCCGCAAGCCGCCCAGGCAGCGCGCACCCGCGCCACAGCCTCCGGCGAATTTTCAGGCAACGGCGTGAGTACGACCTTGGCGCCGCGATACAGATCAGCCTGCGCCGCGCCCGCCCCGCTATTCTCGGTGCCGGCAATAGGATGCGCCGGCACGAAGCGCGCAGCTTGCGCCGGCAGGCACTCGCGCACCGCGGCGGTCACGTCGCTCTTGGTGCTGCCTGCATCGGTCAGCACCGTGTGGACACCCAGATGCGGCGCCATAGCGCGCATCAGTTCCGGCATCTGGCCCACGGGCGTGGCCAGCAGCACCAGATTAGCATCGTTCAGCGTCGCCGCATCGCAAGCGCCGATGCGATCAATAATGCCGCGCTGCTGGGCAAGATCGAGATTGGCTCGACTGCGACCGATACCGACAACCTCGCCCACCGCACGCGCTTCGCGCAACGCCAACGCGAACGAGCCGCCGATGAGGCCGACACCGCAGATGACGAGTTTATTGATCATGGTTGGGCGTGATTACAAGACCACGAGCTTGCCGCTGTTACTCTCAAACTCAGAGCGGGTTGCAGAGCTAACCGGCCGCCAGAGCCGAAGGCGGAGGGAACCTGCAAGCGCAGCTTGCAGGCGGCCCGGTTGAGCGCCATGTTACGCGTGGTGGACATTCTTTGCCTTGAGGTGCTGACGAACTGCAATAACGACTGCCACGGACGCCAGGATGCCCACCGCCGACCAAGGGACGACGAATACCCCAGACCAGGCCGAATACTCGGAGGAGTCAGCGCCGAACCAAACTGGAGACCAGTAGAGGCAATACGAGATCGTGCTCGGAGTAACGACGATGGCGCCCCAGCGCAAAGCGGTAGGTTGTAGTCGCCCAGTGAAAAGGGCGATGACAGCTGATATTGCAGCCACCACAAAGAAACCAGACGTCCAGGATAGCGATTCAATGAGTTCGCGCATGTGCTATTAAGTTGCGGCTGGGTGACTCAGACGCATAACGTTTGAGCTAAGCGGAGGCAAAAGGGCGCGGCCCTTTTGACTTCCGCTTGAGCGAGGGGTTAGGTATTGCTGCCTTACGTTTCAGTAGCATCGTGCTCCCTCTGTGCGATAGGCAACTATGGTTTCGTGCGAATCGACCTCCCAACGAATGAGACAATCCTCGCGCACTGGGACCAAGAACTCTCGATTGCCGTTTGCCAATTGTGTCCATTTCTCGCTCCACCCGATTGAAGCGGCGTAGGTCTTGGAGCGAGCGCCCATCGCTTTGTAGTCAGCCAAGGGGCGACCGATCCAGCTTTTTGCATGGTCTTCAACAGGCACGATCTGGCTTACGCATCCGGAGGCAAGCAGAGCGATCAGAGAGAACCAAGCTGCGTGGTGATGGCTCATTGCAATACCTAACGTACTTTATCCATATCGCCCCGCTCCTCTCGACGCCTACTCGGTTACCCCAAAGCCTTTTCCAACGCCCCCAAGAACCGCTCATTCTCCCCTTCCAGCCCTATCGTCACTCGCACATGCTCAGGCAGCCCATAGCCGGCGATGGGCCGCACGATGACGCCTTGTTTGAGGAGCGCCTGATTCACTCGGGCGGCGTCGCCGACTTTGACGGTGACGAAGTTGCCGTGCGAGGGGATGTGCTCCAGGCCCAGGCGCTTTAAGCCCGCGACCATTTGCGTCATGCCGTGGCGATTGAGTTCGTAGCTGTCGGCGACGAAGGTATGGTCGTCCAGCGCGGCGATGGCGGCGGCGAGCGCGAGGTTGTTGCAGTTGAAAGGCTGGCGCACGCGGTTCATGAGGTCAGCGATGTCGGCCGCCGTGAGCGCATAGCCCACGCGCAGGCCGGCCAGACCATAGGCTTTGGAGAAGGTGCGCAGCACGATGAGGTTGGGAAATTCGGCCAGCCAGGCGACGGAATCGGCGCGGTCGGCAGGCGCGATGTATTCGTTGTAGGCCTCGTCCAGCACCACGGCGACATCAGCCGGACAAGCGCGCAGAAAGGCGTGCAGCGCGGCTTTCGGCACGAAGGTGCCGGTGGGATTGTTGGGGTTGGCGATCCATAGCAGGCGCGTGTCGGGGCGGATGGCGGCGCGCATGGCGTCGAGATCGTGGCCGTAATCTTTCGCCGGCACATGGATGCACTCCGCGCCGGCGCTGATGCTGGCGATCTGGTAGATGGCGAAGGCGTGCTGGGCGATCACCGTCGAGCGGTCGGGCGCCAGGAAAACGCGGGCAGCCAGGTCGATGAGATCGTTGGAGCCATTGCCGAGGACGATGCGCTCCATGCCCAGGCCGGTGTGCTCGGAGACGGCCTTCTTCAGATCGTAATCGTCGGGATAGCGCGCAACCCCTGCCAGCGCCCGCTCCACCGCGACACGCGCCTTGGGGCTCATGCCACGCGGGTTTTCATTGGAGGCGAGCTTGACGATCTTGTCGACCGGGATGCCCATTTCGCGCGCCAGCTCGGTGATGGGCTTGCCCGGCAGATAGGGCGAAATCGAACGTATCCAGGCGGGTGAGTGTGCGGCGATGCTCATGGTCACGCTTTCAAGCGGCTGCACTCGGATACGACCCAAGTACCTTCAGGAAGGCGGCGCGATCGCGCAGCTCGTCCAGCGCCGCGACCAGGCGCGGCTCGGCGCGATGGCCTTCGAGGTCGATATAGAAAACGTATTCCCACAAGCCGGTGCGCGAAGGGCGCGACTCGAATTTGCTCATCGACACGCCATGACGGGCGAGCGGTTCCAGCAATTCATGCACGGCGCCCGGCTTGTTCTGTGTCGAGCAGGCCAGCGAGGTCTTGTCGCGGCCGGACGGGCCGGCATCATGCGCGCCGACGACGAGAAAGCGCGTGGTGTTATTGGGTTCGTCCTCGATATCCTGCGCCAGCATGTTGAGGCCGTAGCGCGCTGCGGCGGCTTCGCCAGCAATGGCGCAGGAGTCGGCATCTTCCGCCGCCATGCGCGCCGCCTCGGCATTGCTGGCGACCGGCACGCGGGCGACGTGGGGCAGATTGCGGTTGAGCCACTCGTGGCATTGCGCCAGCGACTGCGCATGCGAATAAAGGCGCTTCACGTCTTCCAGCCGCGCCGCTTTGGAAAGCACATGCTGATGGATGCGCAACATGACTTCGCCGCAAATGCTGAGCGGCATTTGCATGAGCAGATCCAGCGTGCGGCCGACGGCGCCTTCGGTGGAGTTCTCCACGGGCAGCACGCCGTAATCGGCATTGCCGGATTCCACGGCGCGAAACACCTCATCGATGGTGCCGAGCGGGCTGAAATCCGGTGCGGCGCCGAAATGCTTTTTGGCGGCGCTCTCAGAGAACGTGCCAGCCGGACCGAGGTAAGCAATGCGCAAAGGCTGTTCCAGCGCCAGACAGGCCGACATGATTTCGCGGAACAAGCGCGTTACGGTGTCATTATCCAGCGGGCCTTGGTTGAGTTCGGCGATGCGGCGCAACACCTGCGCTTCGCGCTCGGGTCGGTAGATGGCTGCGCCACTGCCCTCAGTGTTTTTTCCTTCAGCGTTTTTCCCCTCACCGTTTTTGATACCGCCGATCTCATGGGCGATTGCAGCGCGGCGCGACAAGCGCGAGAGCATCTCCTCGTCGAGACGGTCGATTTCGGCACGCAAACGCTGTAGTTCATCGCTCATCTCAACAAGCCCCGAAAGAAACGCCGTCATTCCCACGCAAGCGGGAATCCAGCGGCGTTAGCGTACGCCACTGGGCCCCCGCTGGAGCCTGCCCTCGACTCCGATTGGGGGCGAGGATGACAAACGCATATCCATCTTTAGCGACGATTTTCAATTGGCCGGCAGATAACGCACGCAGAGCACGCCTTCGATCTGGGCGATGGCGTCAATGGCCGCTTGCGGGACAGCGCTATCAACATCCACCAGCGTGTAGGCCATGTCGCCGCGCGACTTGTTCATCATGTTGTGGATGTTGAGATTGGACTTGGCCATTTGCGTCGAGATCTGCCCCAGCATATTCGGCACGTTGGCGTTGGCGATGGCGATGCGAAAGCCCGATTCGCGCGGCATACTCACATTGGGGAAATTCACCGCGTTCTGCACATTGCCGTTTTCGAGATAGTCGCGCAACTGGTCGGCCACCATGATGGCGCAGTTGTCCTCGGCTTCACCCGTGGATGCACCCAGATGCGGCAGCGCGATGACATTCGGCTGGCCGTTGATTTTGGCGCTGGGGAAATCGCAGACGTAATTGCGCAGCTTCTTGGCGGTCAGCGCGGCGAGTACCGCATCTTCGCTCACCACGCCTTCGCGCGAGAAGTTGAGCAGCACCGTGCCCGGTTTCACCAAATCCAGGCTGGCGGCGTTGATGAGATCGCGCGTCGCGTCCACCAGCGGCACATGCAGCGAAATGAAGTCGGCGCCTTTCATGATCTCGGCCACACTGTTGGCTTTCTTCACCTGGGAAGGCAGGCTCCAGGCGGCCTCCACGGTGATTTCAGGGTCATAGCCCAGCACCTCCATGCCCAGCTTGATGGCGGCGTCGGCCACCAGACAGCCGATCTTGCCGAGACCAATCACGCCCAGGGTGTGACCGGCCAGCTCGAAGCCGGCGTACTGCTTTTTACCGTCTTCGACTTTCTTTTCCATCTCAGGATCGTCGGCTTGCAACTTGGCAACGAAATCCAGCGCGCCGCCGAGATTGCGCGCACTCAAGAGCATGCCGGCGATGACCAGTTCCTTCACCGCATTGGCGTTGGCGCCCGGCGCGTTGAACACCGGCACGCCACGCGCGCTCATGGCCTTCACCGGGATATTGTTGGTGCCGGCGCCGGCGCGGCCGATGGCGCGTACCGAGGCCGGGATATCCATCTTGTGCATGTCGCCGGAGCGCACCAGCACGCCGTCCGGTGCGGCGATGTCCTTGCCGACAGCATAACTCTCCGGCAGGCGCTTGAGGCCCACCGGGGAAATCTGATTGAGTACCAAAACACTGAACTTAGCCATGCTTGGCCTCAAACTCTTTCATGTAGTCGACCAGGGTATGCACGCCTTCGATGGGCATGGCGTTGTAGATGGAGGCGCGCATGCCGCCGACCGAGCGGTGACCCTTCAACTGGATCATGCCGCGCGCCTTCGCGCCTTTGAGAAACTCTTCATCCAGCTCGGCATTCTTCAAAGTGAAAGGCACGTTCATAAGCGAACGGTCCGCCTTCGCCACAGGACTGACGAAGAACTTGCTTTGATCGAGGTAGTCGTAAAGCAACGCGGCCTTTTCCTGATTGTGCTTGTACATCGCCGCCAAACCGCCCTTGCGCTTGAGCAACTGGAACACCAAGCCAGCAATGTAAACGCCATAGGTGGGCGGCGTGTTGTACATGGAGTCCGCCTCGGCATGCGTCTTGTAGTCGAGCATAGTGGAGGGTGCGGGGACGCCGTGGCCGATGAGATCATCGCGAATGATGACGATGGTCAAACCGGCCGGGCCGATGTTTTTCTGCGAGCCGGCATAGATCAAACCGTATTTGGCCACGTCGACCGGGCGCGACAAAATGTTGGACGACATATCCGCCACCAGCGGCACGTCGCCCGTTTCCGGCAACCAGTGAAACTCCACGCCACCGATGGTTTCGTTGGAACAGATATGTACGTAAGCCGCGTCCTTATTGAGTTTCCAGCCATTTTGCGACGGCACGTAAGTGAAGTTTTTGTCTTCGGCCGAGGCGACGACATTCACCTGACCGAATAGCTTGGCGGCCTTGATGGCCTTCTTCGACCACTCGCCGGTATTTACGTAATCCGCCGACGCTTTGCCGCGCAGCAGATTCATGGGAATCATCTCGAACTGCAGCGTGGCGCCGCCTTGCAGGAACAGCACCTTGTAGTTGGCGGGAATGGCCAGCAGTTCGCGCAGATCGGCTTCAGCCTGGGCGTGGATGCCCATATATTCCTTGCCACGATGGCTCATTTCCATGACCGACTGGCCGCTGCCGTGCCAGTCGAGCATTTCGTCCGCGGCTTGCTTGAGAACTTCTTCCGGCAAGGCTGCCGGTCCGGCGCTGAAATTGAATACACGTGCCATGATTGTTACTCCTGTTCTTCGTCGGTTTCTACAATTTTTTCCATGCCCGCCAGCTTGGTGCCGTGATCCAGATTGATCAGCGTCACGCCCTGCGTCGAACGGCCCATGGCGCGGATGTCCTTGACGTTGGTGCGGATCAGTACGCCGCCGGTCGAAATAAACATCACCTCGTCGCCATCATCCACCAGCACGGCGCCAATCAGCTTGCCGTTTCTGGCGCTGGCTTGAATCGCGATCATGCCCTTGGTGCCACGGCCATGGCGCGTATATTCGGCGATGTAGGTGCGCTTGCCGAAGCCGTGTTCCGTGGCGGTGAGCACGGTCTGCTTCTCGCCCTTGGCCACCAGCATGCTGATGACGTTTTGCTTCTTGTCCAACTGCATGCCGCGCACGCCGCGCGCGCCGCGACCCATGGCGCGCACATCACCTTCGGCGAAGCGCACGGCCTTGCCGGCGTCGGAGAACAGCATGATGTCGTAGTCGCCATCGGTGATTTCTACCCCAATGAGGAAGTCGCCTTCATCCAGACCCACGGCGATGATGCCGGCCTTGCGCGGATTGGAGAAGTCGGACAGTGGCGTCTTCTTCACGGTGCCCTTGGCGGTGCCCATGAAAACGAAATGATTCTCGTCGAATTCCTTCACCGGCAGCACAGCAGTGATTTTCTCGCCATCCTGCAAGGGGAAGAGATTGACGATGGGTTTGCCGCGCGAGGTGCGTGAGCCCTGCGGCACTTCATACACTTTCAGCCAATAAACGCGGCCGCGGCTGGAGAAGCAGAGGATGTAGTCGTGGGTATGGGCAACGAAAAGATGGTCGACGAAATCGTCTTCCTTCACCGCCGCGGCCTGCTTGCCGCGCCCGCCGCGCCGCTGCGCCTGATAATCCGTCAGCGGCTGCGATTTGATGTAGCCGGTATGCGAGAGCGTCACCACCATGTCTTGCGGCGTGATGAGGTCTTCAATACCGAGATCTTGCGTGTGAGTGACGATTTCCGAGCGACGCTTGTCGCCGAACTGATCGCGCACCGCCTTGAGTTCATCAACAATAATTACCGTGATGCGCTCGGGCTTGGCCAGGATGTCGAGCAGGTCGGCGATGGTATCCATCACCTCTTTGTACTCGGCAACAATCTTGTCCTGCTCCAGACCGGTCAAGCGTTGCAGGCGCAACTCCAGTATCGCCTGGGCCTGGATGTCCGAGAGCTTGTAGCCCTTTTTGGAGAAACCATACTCGGGCAACAGGCCCTCGGGCCGCGAGGCCTGGGCGCCGGCACGTTCCAGCATTTGTTCCACTAGAGCAGAACGCCAGGTGCGCGCCATCAATTCGCGTTTGGCGTCCGACGGCGCCGGCGCGGCCTTGATGAGCGCAATGATCTCGTCGACGTTCGACAGCGCCACCGCCAAACCTTCGAGGGTGTGGCCGCGATCGCGCGCCTTGCGCAGTTCGAAAGCGGTGCGGCGCGTCACCACCTCGCGACGATGCGAGAGGAAAGCATCAAGCATCTGCTTGAGGTTCAAGAGGCGCGGCCGGCCGTCGACCAGGGCCACCATGTTCATGCCGAAGGTGTCCTGCAACTGCGTCATCTTGTAGAGATTGTTCAGCACAATCTCCGGCACTTCGCTGCGCTTCAATTCGATGACGACGCGCATGCCGGACTTGTCGGATTCGTCCTGGATGTGCGAGATACCCTCGATCTTCTTATCGTTCACCAGTTCGGCGACGCGTTCCAGCAGCACCTTCTTGTTCACCTGATACGGCAGCTCATCGATGATGATGGCTTGGCGATTGCCTTTGTCGAGGTCTTCGAAGTGCGTACGACCGCGCATCACGACACGCCCGCGGCCAGTGAGATAGCCTTCGCGCACGCCCGAGACGCCGTAAATCAGGCCAGCGGTCGGGAAATCCGGGGCCGGCACTATCTCGATCAATTCCTCGATGGTCATTTCGGGATTCTTCAGCAGGGCCAAACAGGCCGCTACCACTTCGCCCAGATTGTGCGGCGGAATATTGGTGGCCATGCCCACCGCGATGCCGGAGCTGCCATTGATGAGCAGATTGGGGATCCGCGCCGGCATGACCAGCGGCTCGCGCTCCGAACCGTCGTAGTTCGGCCCGAAATTCACCGTTTCCTTGTCGAGATCGGCGAGTAATTCGTGGCCGATGCGCGCCATGCGAATTTCCGTATAACGCATGGCCGCCGCGTTGTCGCCGTCGACCGAGCCGAAGTTGCCCTGGCCGTCGACCAGCATGTGGCGCATCGAGAAGTCTTGCGCCATGCGCACGATCGTGTCGTAGACCGACTGATCGCCGTGCGGGTGGTACTTGCCGATCACGTCGCCGACGATGCGGGCCGACTTCTTGTACGGCCGGTTCCAGTCGTTGTTCAGTTCGTGCATCGCGAACAGCGCGCGCCGATGCACCGGTTTGAGGCCGTCGCGCGCGTCGGGGAGTGCGCGCCCGACGATCACGCTCATCGCATAGTCGAGATACGAGCGGCGCATCTCCTCTTCGAGGCTGATGGGAAGGGTTTCCTTGGCGAACTGGGTCATGCTTGATTTTTCTCGAAGGCCGGGCGTGCACAGCGGGAGCGCGTGGGCGCCGCACAACCCGTCATTCTAGTTGTCGTTGCCTGTAGCGCTGATGCAACAACCGCCCGCCGGAGCGAGCCGCGGGGGCCCAAAAACAGGTTGCGCGAAAGTTCGATGGCACAATAGTTTGGTCGGTGGTCAGCACCCGGGTACGTCTCGTACTCACGGGGACTTACCAGTACTTTCCGATTCCGGTTCGGACGTTTTGCAGAACACTACTGCGCCTTCCCTCGAGAGGAGAATCATGAAGAAACTGAACAAGGTGGCGTCG
>JAYUNL010000127.1:0-2702 GCA_043761745.1 Rhodocyclaceae bacterium | reverse complement strand
CGAGCAGCGTGGCATCGAGTGGATGTTCACTCGACAGGACGCAGATGCAAAAATGGCGCGGCATTATGTTTCGTAATTAATAGGTAACGATACTAGTGGAACACCTGGGGCAGTTTTAAATCAGCATACCCCTTACAGATGGGTCAAAATTCGGTCAGCGTCAACACCCTGGTATTGCATCGTGTCGCACCCGCTCGGGCGGTCTCCACATTGACATCCAATTCCCCCTTGGCAGGCTGGCGGATCAGGTGTGCGATAAATACTTTAAGTGTCCAGCATTTAACGCGAGCGATTCACAGCTTTGAGAGCACAAGGCGCGCTCAGGCGAGTTAGGGCAGCGACTAGCTCTGAGTGAGGTCCGTTCGCGATGTGCCGGCGGGTCCGCTTGCCGTGTCCCGCCAAATTCGCGTCGCTATTGACACGGCAACCAGCAGCATGGCGACCGCACCCAATCGTTCCAGTCGATAACCCCATGGCGCGAACATTGGTGAGGTAATGCTTTGCGTCACCGTATGTAGTACGTACAGCGGCACAACCCAGCTCGCCAGCTGCGGTACACGCCACAGGACTCGCGACCAAGTTATGGTTGCGGCGATGCCGGTGAGCACCGAAACCAGCAGGAAGATGCGCGCGAAAGGGCCTTCGGCGGTCGCAGCCACCAGCGCCACGGCGCCGTTTTGGCCTGCCTCTTGCGCGATGGCCGCCTCATGTGAGGTGAACCCAAGCGCGCCGGCGACCGGCAGGAACACGATGATGGAGCCGACCGCCAGGATCGTGCCCCAAAACGCCCACCCTTCATCCACCGTGTCTCGACGCCACCGATACAGGGCTACCCACGCGAAGCATTGGGCCATCGCGCTTGAGAGCAGCAGGCCCCAGCCCAAATGCAGTGTGGGCGAGTTGGAAACGGCCACGAACCAGAGCGGCGCGCCCCCGGGGCTCGCGAGCGGGCCGCGGAATAAAACACCCAACAGTTCGGCGATGCTTGCGCCGATCAGGCAAGCGGCACCCAGGCGGACACGGAAGGCGTCGCGAGGCGACCACGAGCGCAAAGGGACGGACGAAGCCGACGAGGCCGGCGTAACTACGGACATGACGATATCTCCACGAACTGCTGCACTTTACCGCTGTACGAGGCGCATGCAATCGATGCTAGTCACGATTGCACGAAGGTGTACCTCGCCGACTAATCCTGTCTTGAATGTAAACTCGATCTGCAACTGCACGCGGCGTATTACCTAGGAGTAGGCCGCGAGGAAGCCCAGCGATTCAAATGCAGTGGACAATGGCAATCGACTTCTGCAAGGAGCCACACCAAGTGAAACTGGATGTATCGCGTCACTCGGCTACAAGAACAACACTTTTATCTTATTTAGTTGTGTGCAAAGCTCGGGTCATTCCCATGCGCAGCATGTCCCGAGTGAAGTCGCAGGCATACCCCACCCAGGCATCATTGAGATAACGCCCGGCCTCGTATTCACGTGTTACGCCGTAGCCTCCTAGAATTTCCACGGTGCGTTGAGCATTGCGGATGGCCGCGTCCACCGCTTGAGTTTTGGCGGCGGGCCCTTTCAGTAATGACGCTTCCATGGGATTGCTGTCTGCCGCCAACGCGGCGTCCCAGACCATCAGCCGTGCCGCCTGGACGTCCGCATACATGTCGGCTAGTTTCAACGCGACGGCCTGGTGGTTCACAATGGGCTGACCCCAACTCTTGCGCTCCAGCGCATAAGCCAGCGCGTAATCGTAAGCGGCGCGCGCCAAGCCGACATAACACGCGGCCAAGCCGATTGCCATTTGCGGTACCTGCATAAAGATAGGCATGGCTTGCCCCTCGCCGCCGATCCGATTCTCCGCCGGCACTCGCACGCCGTCGAGAAACAGCTCAGCATGGTGGGTTGTTTTCAGGCCGATCAGTTCGGTCTTCAAACCAACCGTCAAACCGGGGTTGTTTGCCGACACCAGAAATATCGAAGTACTCTCCATCACCGGCTTGGACAGATCGGTGCGCGCCATGATGAAATACCACTCGGCCACACCGGCGTTGGTGATGAAAGCGGATTTGGACCCGGAGAGCACATAGTCTTCGCCATCCCGCCGCGCCTGCGTCTTGATGCCCAGAGCAGGATCCGGTGACGGGCAAAAAAGCTCTGAGCCCGCGACATTGGGTTCGGAAAGCGCACCAGACAACATGGCTGGACGCTCGCAGAAGCCGCGTAACCACTTTTCTTTCTGCACTTCACTGCCGCCGACGTTTATTAGCAAGGGAATCGTGGCGTTCAGATTAAAGAAATCCGCCGCAATGCCCACATCGGCGGCGCCCAATTCTTCCAAAACGATGACGTTGTCGATGCAGGCGAGACCCAGACCACCATAGCATTCGGGCAACAACAGGCTTGTGAATCCCAGTTCCGCGCCCTTATCAAAGATCCCTTTACAGTGCTGCCAGGAATCCCGCTGCAAACTCTCGTCACGCGCGATGCGCCCGGCTAGCGGACGTATTTCTTTGTCGGCAAAATCCCTTGCTGTTTTTTGCAGCAGGCGTTGTTCTTCACTCAGCGTCAAACCAATCATGGTGCACCCTTAGAGCCTGTTCATTATTATTGGCTCATTTAGTGAGGCGTAATGATGACATTAGCTGCCGACCGCCATCGCAAGCCAGTGAGCGGGTTTCAGGCCATTTCTCGGCGACCGCTCGATGG